>DATIZY010000141.1:0-7097 GCA_035516895.1 Thermoanaerobaculia bacterium
GATCGGATTTGCGATCACGACGTCGGTCACCTGCTCCGGCGCAAAGCCCACTTCGCGCACGACCGCGGCGCGAATCGGTTCGATGTCCGACGCGACGCGCTCCGCCCACGGCTCGTACTGCGCGGGAAAGTGGATGCGAAAGTGCTGCGTCGCGATCGTGCGCCACTGCGCGTCGGGGCCCTGCGCGAACGCGGGGAAGGCTAGAATCGCGGCGAGAACGACTGCTTTGATGTTCGTCATGCACGGAGGCGCCGGCACGATCCCGCGATCGAGCATGACGCCGGAACTGGAGAAACAATATCGCGAGACTCTCGCCGTCGCGTTGCGAAGCGGTCACGCCGTGCTCGCGCGCGGGGCAGGCAGCCTCGACGCTGTCGAGGCCGGCATCCGCGTCCTCGAAGACTCGCCGCTGTTCAATGCCGGCAAGGGATCAGTCTTCACCGAAGACGGCGGCCATCAAATGGACGCCGCGATCATGGATGGCCGGACGCTGAAAGCCGGTGCGGTGGCGAATGTCTCGAACATCAAAAATCCGATCTCCGCCGCGCGCGCGGTGATGGAGAAGTCCGCGCACGTGATGCTCGCCGGCCGCGGCGCGGAGCAGTTCGCCGAACGCGTCGGCATCGAGACCGCAGACGCGTCGTACTTCCACACCGACCGCCGCAGGCGTGAGCACCTCGGCACCGTCGGAGCGGTGGCGCTCGACGCGGCTGGCGATCTCGCTGCGGGAACATCAACCGGCGGAACGACGAACAAGCTGCAGGGCCGCATCGGCGATTCGCCGATCATCGGCGCGGGAACGTATGCGTCCAACGACTCCGTCGCCGTCTCCTGCACCGGCCTCGGAGAATTTTTCATTCGCTTCGCAGCGGCGCACGACATCGCCGCGCTCTACCGATATCGCGGGATGAGCGTCGACGAGGCCGGCGATGAGGTGATCATGAACAAGCTCGCGCCCGCGGGCGGCTGGGGCGGCGCGATCATCCTCGATCGCCGCGGCAACTTCGCGATGCCCTTCAATAGCGAGGGGATGTACCGAGGATGGATCGGCGACGAGGGCGAGCCGCACGTCAAAATTTACAAAGAGTGAGGCGTCGGGCCTCAGGCCTCAGGCCTCGGGCCTCAGGCCTCAGGCGTCGGGCCTCCAGGCCTCGGGCCTCAGATTTGACTGACGCCTGACGCCCGACGCCTGTTGCCTCGTTTACCATTGCGGCCCATGATTCGACGTTTCCTCGCCTTTCTTCTGGTTTTCGTCTGCACGTCGGCATTCGCGAATGCCGACGCCTCGCACATCCAGCTCGAGCTGAGAAAGCTCACGGTTCTCGGCAGCACGATGTACGTCGCCGCGCATCCGGACGACGACAACGCCGGTCTGATCGGTTATCTGGCGACGTATCGGGACTATCGCACGGCGTACCTGTCGATGACGCGCGGCGACGGCGGACAGAATCTCATCGGCGACGAAAAAGGCGCGCTGCTGGGCGTTCTTCGCACGCAGGAGCTTCTCGATTCGCGCAGCATCGACGGCGGCGAGCAGTTCTTCACGCGCGCGATCGATTTCGGATTCTCGAAAGGTCCGCAGGAGTCGCTGGCGATCTGGGGCCACGACACGATCCTCGCGGACGTCGTCTGGAACATCCGCCGCTTTCAGCCCGACGTGATCATCACGCGTTTTCCGACGACCGGCGAAGGCGGGCACGGACATCACACCGCTTCGGCGATCCTCGCCGGCGAAGCGTTTGCGCAGGCCGGCGACGCAACGAAGTTTCCCGATCAGCTGCGCTACGTCACGACGTGGCAGCCGCGCCGTCTCTTTTTCAATCAGCTCTCGTTCCGCCCCCTGCCGGAAAACGAGACCGCGCATTCGCTTCGCGTCGACATCGGCACCTACAACCCGCTCCTGGGCGAATCGTACGGCGAGATCGCCGCCGAGAGCCGCAGCGAGAACCGCAGCCAGGGAACCGGCGGAGCCCGGCACAAGGGAACGATCCCGAACTACTTCGTCAGGCTCGCCGGCGATCCGGCGACGACCGACATGTTCGAAGGGATCGACACGACGTGGTCGCGTTACGCGGGCGGCGACGCGGAGGGAAAAATTCTGCAGCAGGCCTCCGATACGTTCGATCCGAACGATCCGTCGAAATCGATTCCGCTCCTCCTCGACGCCCTCGCCGGCCTCGATCACCTCGGCGCCATGCCGCAGTGGAATCCTCGCGTGAATCCGTGGATCGCCGTCAAACGGCGCGAGCTGCTCCAGGCGATTCTCGACTGCGCCGGCATGTCGATCGACGTGTCGGCGTCCGATTCTTCGGTGGTTCCCGGCGGCGAGATCCCGATCAGCGTGACGGTCGTGAACCGATCCGGCTATCCGTTCCAGCTGCAGATGATCGCGTCGCCGTACGCCGATCCGGGAGAGGGCGTTTTCAAACCGCTCGCGAACAACGAGCCGATCCGGACCGATCTGAAATTCAAAGTGCCCGCCGACATGCCGCTCTCGCAGCCGTACTGGCTGCGCGAACCGCCGGCGAAGGGCGCGTACACGGTCGACGACCAGCAGCTGATCGGGCTCGCGGAGAACCCGCCGTCGATTCCGATCACCGTCACGATCGGCGACAACAAGTTTCACACCGCGATTTTCACCGTTCCGGCGATCTACCGCTGGGTCGATCCGGTCTACGGCGAGGAAACGAGATCGGTCGACGTCGTGCCGGAGGTCACTGCGAATCCGCAGTCGGGCGTCGTCGTCTTTCCCGACACACAGCCGAAAACCGTGACGGTCGCGCTGCAGAATTTCCTCACTGTACCAACGAATACCACAGTGCGGCTGGACGCGCCGGCCGGCTGGAAGATCGAGCCGGCCTCGATTCCGGTCAACTTCGAGAAGAAAGGCGACCAGGAGCGCGTCACGTTCCGCATCACGCCGCCAGCGGCCGAGGGGACGAGCGAGGTCAGGGCGGAGGTGGGGCTGCCCGGCGGCAAGAAGGTGTCGCGGTCGATCACCACGATCGACTATCCGCACATCCACCCGCAGCGTGTGTTCGGCGACGCGTCGGCCAAAGCCGTGCGCGTCAACGTGAAGAAGCGCGGCTCGCGCATCGGCTACATCATGGGATCCGGCGACGAAGTGCCCGACGCGCTGCGGCAGATCGGATACGACGTCACGCTGCTCTCCGACGCGGAGCTCGAGCGCGGCGATTTCTCGAAGTACGATGCGATCGTCACCGGCGTGCGCGCGTACAACACGCGCAAAGAGCTGAAAGGCGCGCAGCCGAAGCTGCTCGATTACGTGAAGAACGGTGGAACGCTCGTGCTGCAGTACAACACGGCGGGAAGACTGATCACCGACGAGCTCGGGCCGTATCCGTTCAAATTGAGCAACGATCGCGTGACGGTCGAAGAAGCGCCGGTCAAATTCGTGAAGCCCGACAGCGCCGTGCTCAACGAGCCGAACAAGATCAGCGAGGCCGACTTCGCCGGATGGGTGCAGGAGCGCGGACTCAACTTCACGCGCGACTGGGACGCGCACTACGAGACGCCGCTCGAGTCACACGACCCGGGCGAGAGCGAGAAACCTGGCGGCGAGCTTTACACGCGCTACGGTAAGGGCGTGTACATCTACACGTCGTACGACTGGTTCCGCGAACTGCCGGCCGGCGTGCCGGGCGCGTACAAGCTCTTCGCGAATCTCGTTTCGGCGCGATAGGTTCGACGGGGCGTGCAGCGCGTGACCGCGTCGCGCCCCGTTACGATTTCCAGCTGGCGATCGAGTGCTCGATCTCGCCGATTTCGTCCTTGTCCTTCGGGCCTGCCTTTTCGATCGCGCGCTGCGCGGTCTTGATCGCGCCGGCCTTGTCGCCCATCGCGGCCTGCGCGCGCGCCTTTTCGAAGAGGTTGCTCAGATTCTCGTTGATGCGGATCGACTGATCGAGCCAGCGGTTCGCTTGCTCGAGATCGACGCGATTCTCGACCGCAAAGGAAGCGGCGCGCAGCGGCGTCCGCCAGTCGTCCGGCTTCGCCGCGGCGACCGCGGCGCGCGCCTCGGCCAGCACCTTCCGGGTCGTGCCCGTTCCGATCGTGAACGGCACCGCGAGGTTCGTCCACTTGACCTCGACCGTCGCCTCGTCCGCCGTGACCTTCGGGATCGAGAACGTCATCACCTCGTTGTACTCATCGCGGTGCGGCTTCGCCGTGACGCGCAGCGCGTCCTTCGATTCGTCGTAGCTGAACGAGCCCCACTGATTCGCGACCTTGTTGAAGATGATCGTCCACGAATCTTTGCCTGGAATCGTGTGCAGGCTGTACGTGCCCTTCGGCAGCGGCTGGCCGTCGATCGTGACGTCCTCGCTGAAGCTGATCGTCGTCGCCTCGTTCGCGCCGGTGCGCCACACTTTGTCGTACGGAACGAGTCCGCCGAAGATGTCGCGGCCTCTCGCGGACGGCCGGCTGTAGGTGATCGTGACGTCCGTGAAACCGATCGTTTGCGACAGTGTCGCCTTTGGGCTGGGCCGCGGAACCTGGAACTGCGGCGCCTGCTGCTGCATCTGCGCGGCAAGCGGCAGAGCGAGGGTCATCGCAAGCACAAGAGTCGTCCTTCGCATGCATCCTCCGGCCGCGGAGTTTATCGCAACGTAGAGCCGACGGCCGGCGCTGCACGAGAGCCGGTGCTACGTGAGAACCGGCGCCAGATCGTCGCTCGTCACCACGCGCACGCCGGCGGAGCGCATCTGATCGATCGCCTCCGCCGAATCGCCGGGCTGCAGATTGACGCCGCGACACCCGTCCTCGACGATCCAGGTGTCAAAGCCGAGGGTCCGTCCGTCGAGCGTGGTGAATTTGACGCAGTAGTCGGTCGCGAGACCGCAGACGTAGATCGCGGTCACGCTCTGCGATTTCAGATACTCGGCGAGGCCGGTGCCGCGCCGATGAGCGTTGTCGAAAAAGGCGCTGTAGCTGTCGATCCCCGGATCAATGCCTTTCTGAAAAATCTTCGCCACGCGGCGGAGGTCGAGCCGCGGATGAAACTCCGCGCCTCTCGAGCCCTGCACGCAGTGATCGGGCCACAGCACCTGCGCGATTCCATTCAGATCGATGACATCACCCGGCTTTCTGCCCGGATGCTGCGAAGCGAAGCTGCCGTGGTTCGCCGGATGCCAGTCCTGCGTGGCCACGACGAGATCGAATGCGCTCTGAATCCGATTCGCGGGTCCCACGACCTGATCGCCCCCGGCCACAGCGAGCGCGCCGCCGGGAAGGAAATCATTTTGAATATCGACGAGAATCAGCGCACGCTTCATGCAGTGTTTCCAGTTTATCCCGAGCGCAGCGAGGGATCGGCGATGACGTCTGCGACGACGATGCCCGCTGCACGTTTCGGCGGCACAGGAGATGCCTCCGATTCGCTACGCTCCGGACCGATAGAACGCGAAAGCAGGAAGCGCGATCGATGACGACAATCGTTTTATTCGGCGGTCCCTCCGACGAGCGGCATGTGTCGGTCGCATCGGCGCAGAACGTCGTGCGTGCACTCGGCGCGCCCCTGGCGTGGTTCTGGGCGCCGGGCGGAGCGGTGTACGACGTCGCGATCGATGACCTTCTCGCGCACCAGCGGCCGTTCGAAATTGATTTCGAGCCGAAGCGGCCGGCGATCTGGCCGAACCTCGAGCAGGCGCTCGACACGCTGCCCGTCGAGGATCCGGTGTTCTTCCTTGCGCTGCACGGCGGCCCGGGCGAAGACGGCACGGTTCAGAGGCTGATGGAGGACCGCGGCATCGCGTTCACCGGATCGGGATCCGCCGCGAGCGCCGCCGCATTCGACAAAACGCGAGCGAAGGAGATGCTGCGCAATCGCGTCCGCATGGCCGATTCGCGCATCGTTCGCGGACCGGAAACGGTCAGCGAGATGCTGCAGATCTACGAACGCGTCGTGCTGAAACCGGTCGCAGGCGGATCGAGCCGCGGGCTCTACTTCGCAGATCGCGACGGCGATTTTCCGATCGAGCCGAACGTTCCGTACCTTGCCGAACAATTCATCGCCGGACGCGAGCTCACCGTCGCCGTCGTTGACATGGGCGACGGACCGTTCGTCCTTCCGCCGATCGAGATTCAGGTCGATCGCGGCCGCTCGTTCGACTACAACGGCAAATACCTCGATCCGGCGACGCGCGAGATCTGCCCGGCACGGATTCCCGATGTGATGCGCGAGACCGCCGAACAGGTCGCCCTCACCGCCCACACGGTCCTCGGCTGCGACGGCTATTCGCGCACGGACATGATCGCGGCCGACGACGATCACATCTACTTTCTCGAGCTCAACACGCTGCCCGGCCTGACATCGAGCTCGCTCGTGCCGAAAGAGCTTCGCGCGGCGGGCATCGACTTCCGCGAATTCCTGCAAAAACAAGTCGACCTCGCGCATCAGAAATCGCATGCCGTATCGAATTCTCGCTGATGCAACGGCGGTTCTTCATCTCGCGTTCGTGCTGTTCGTTGCGCTCGGCGGATTTCTCGTGCTGCGGTGGCCGCGGCTCGCGTGGATCCATCTGCCGGCGGCGGTTTGGGGCGCGCTGATCGAGATCACGAACTGGACCTGTCCGCTGACACCGCTGGAGAACTTCTTTCGCGAGCGCGGCGGGATCGAAGGCTATGGAGACGACTTCATCGCGTATCACCTCTTCCGCTGGATTTATCCGGAAGGACTGACGCGCAATCTGCAGCTTGCGATCGCCGCGTTCGTCATCGCCGTCAACGCGGCGATTTACGCGGCGCTCATTGCTCGTCGTCGTCGAGCGTGAATCCGGTCACGCCGATCGGCACTTCGCCTTCCCGGGGCGGCGATCCACGCCGTCGGCTCGTTTCGATCTTCGCTTCCCCATCGGGAGGCACGGCGGTCTCTTTCGCGATCTGCGCGCGTGCGGAGGCGAGGTACACCTTCACGCCTTTGTCGGCGTAGATCTGCTCGATCTGCAGCGGATCGGCGTCGATGACGATGTAGTCGCCGATGCGCGTCGAGTAGATCGCGAATTTGCCGTTCGCCTGCTTCTCGATTTTCCAGGCCATGGTTGGGGGTCAGGTCTGCCCTTCGTCCTTTTTTCTACCTG
>DATIZY010000142.1:0-9115 GCA_035516895.1 Thermoanaerobaculia bacterium
GCGGGATTCGTTTCGCTCCTCGCATCGGAGTTCAATCTGACGCGCGAAAGCGCCGGCATCGATTTCGATCTGCGCGCCGACTCGGTCGTCGAACAGACGTTGACGCTGCATGTGCCTGTCGTCGGCGATGCGCAATTCGTCACGCTGCACGGCACGGTGTGGCGTGACGATCCGGCCGCGCCGAACGATCGCACGCGCGATGAGCTCGTGCCGAATGCGGTCGTCAAGGTGCGCGGGCTCGCTCCCGTGACGGCCGACGCGAACGGCGAGTACTCGTATCCTTCGGTTCCGCTCGCGCTCAGCGGCCAGAACGTGGTGACCGTCTTCGATGCGGCGAGCGGTCGACAGGGCAGCTTTGCGCTGCCGTCGTTGCAAGCGGATGTCACGAATGAGCTGAAGCTGCTGCTGCAATCCGCCGTTCCAAACGGCACCGCGACGCTGCGCGTCCATCTTCTCAGCGCGTCGGGAGCGTCGGTGTCCGACGATCGTGTGATCTCGCCGGGATTTCCGCCCGAAGTGTTCGCGGCGAAAGGCAACGGCATCTACGAAATGACGGTCAGCGTCCCGCGCGGTGTCGACGTGTGGGCGGTGCCGAACGGGCAGAACTCGGTATATGGCGATCAGACCGCGCGAGGCAGCTTGCGCGCGGACTTCGACGGTCAGCTCGTCGTCACCGAATTACGGCTGCCCGGACAGGGCAGCGTGCTGGCGAAAATCCTCGTGCGAAAGCCGTGTCCGCCCGGACAGACGACCTGCCCCGAAGAGTACGACGTCGCGCAGGGCGTGGTGAGCGTCACGTATCCGATCTGGGATGAAGCGGAACAACAGCTCTCGCAGAGCACGCGAACCGTTTCCACGGATGCGACGAGCGGAGTCGCGATGATCGCGCAGATTCCGGTCGGCGCGCAGCCGTCGATCGCCACGGTGGATCACCCCGCAGGATACGCGTCCGGTTCTATCGGACCCGCATTCGACGGCGACACCGAACAGATCGAGCTGAAGTTGTCGCAGCTCGGCGACGCGACGGGACGTGTGTTTTCGTTCGACGGACAGACGCCGATCGCCGGCGCCTCCGTTCGCCTCTCCGGCTCCGCCTCGAACCTCGGTCCCGTTTTCACCGGAGCCGACGGATCATTTCGATTCGCCGGAGTCGCAGCGAATCAATCGTTCCGGATCACCGCCGAGATCACGCAGGACGGCATCTATCGCACCGGCTTTGTCGACGCGTCGTCACCGCGTACCGGTGGCCCGGTCGGCGGATTGGCGATCGTGATGCGGCAGCAGGGGAGCGTTGATGGTCTCGTCGTCGACGCGAACGGCGCGCCGATTCCGCTCGCGCATTACTGGGCGCGCGAGCTCGCGTGGCCGTATCGCAGCTTCGGATCGGCGCGCGATCCGCTGATCGCCGGAAACGACGGTCACTTCTTTCTCAACAACCTCTTCAGCGGAACGATCCGCGTTTCCGCCGAATCACCCGTTCAGCAGGAGCAGCGCGGCGACTGGCAGGGAGACATCAACTTCGAAAACGACAATCGAACGGATGTTCGTCTGCAGGTCGGCGCGGGTGGAACGGGATCCGTGAGCGTGACGGTCGTCGATCCGAGCAATGGATTCGCGCTCGTGCCGACGGCCGAAGTCACGCTGTTGCGGCAGGGGAGCGGCTTCGATTTCACGACGACCGACGCGAACGGCGTCGCCGTTTTCGACGATGTGCCGGCCGACTTCGACTACAGCGTCGCGGCGACATCGAAGCGCGTCGGCCGCTCGGGCAGCAGCGACACGGTTCATCTCGCGGCCGACGCGGTGGCGCCGGTGCAGGTCGTCCTCGATTTGTTAGGCCGCGTTTCGGGCACGCTCGTCGACGGCGACGTGACTCCGTCGCCGGTCGTGAAAGGCGCGCCCGTTCTTCTCAGCTCGCAAACGCTGAACACGACGACATCGACCGGCGCGGCGGGCGATTTCCTGTTCGACGGTGTGCCCGAGGGGTCGTTCAAGCTCGACGCGATCGAAGTCGACAGCGGCCGCCACGCTTTTTCCACCGGCGATCTGTTCATCAGCAAACTCTTCCCCGAACGAAGCGGCATTCAGCTCTCGCTCGAAAAAACCGCGACGCTCAACGTGAAGACGTTTCTTCCCGACGACTCTGGCAACGCGGGCGTGCTCGCGCCGGCAGTCGATGTCAAAGTGACGCAGGGCGCAACGCCGTACTCGCGCGAGCTGCAGGGCAACGACCTCACGTTCGCGAAGCTCTTCGCGCGGTTCGGCTATCACATCGATGCAAAGGAGCTCGGCGGCGAGGAGCGCGTCATCCACTACGACGGCGCGTTCGCGCAGAATTCGTACTCGGGCGATGTGGCGCTTGTCTTTCCCACGTCGGGCAGCGTGCAGGTGCACGTCACTGCTGACGACCCGTCGCTCATCGCTTCGGCGCGCGTTTCGATCTCCGGAGGAAGCAAGACCGCGACGATCTTCTCGGATGCCGCCGGCAACGCTTCGGCGAGCGGTTTTCCCCTTGGGCCGATCAGCATTCAGGTGACCTCATCGAATCTCTCGGCGTCGGCGACAGGAATGCTGTTGAGCCATGCATCGCCGCTCGATGTCACGGTGAGGCTCGGCGATCGCGCATCAGTCGATGGCTTTGTCGACGCGGAGTACGGCGGCCCCTCGGCGGGAACGCGCGTCTTCGTCGATGTGACGAGCGGCGCGCTGACCGGCGGAAGCATGCGCCTCGACACGCGGACCGACGACAGCGGTCACTACGTCTTCGCGGGGATTCCCGTCAGCGGTACGCGCGTGAAGCTGACGATGTTCGCGCCCGACGACATCACGATCGGCGCCGTCATTCCTGATCAGCCGCTGCCCGACGGAACCACGGGAACGATCACGATGCCGCGCGTGCGCATCGACGCCACGCAGCCGCGCGTCGTCGGCATCGATCCGCCCAACAACGCGAACAGCGTCTCGCCGAACACGAACATCATCATCACCTTCAGCGAGCCGCTCGCGAGCGCGTTTGTTTCGCCGTCGTACTTCCAGGTCGTTTCGACCGACGACAATCGCGCCGCCGACGCGGCCGTTTCGAGCGAGGTCGTCGACAACGACTTCCGCATTCGCATCGCGCCGTCCTCGCTGCTGAAGAGCAATGTCGTCTATCGCGTGTCGGTGAGCGGCGCGGTGCAGGACCTCGCCGGGCATACGCTCTTCGCGCCGGCCGGCAGCAGCTTCACGACGGTGAATTACACCGAGCCGCGCGTAATCAGGATCGATCCGTCGGTCGATTTACCGCTCACGGACGGCGCAACATTCCGCGTGAAATTCAACAAAGCGATCGACCTCGGATCGTTCCAGGGCGGAAACGGCGGAGTGGCGAAGCTCGACCAGCTCGACGCGGCGCACGGGCAAGCGACCTCCGACGTCCCCGTGATTCTGTCGCTCGATCCCGCAGATTCTGCGACGCTTGTTCTGGCGCCGGCCGGTGTGGCAATTCAGCCGTCGTCGTTCTATCGCGTGACGGTGTCGGGCGCACGAGACACGCAGTCGCCGCCGAACGTGCAATCAACACCGCAGACGTTCGACTTCTTCTCGTTCGACAACATCAAGCCGGTGGCCGCGATCGTTTCCCCGGTCCCCGCCGGTTTCCCGCTGATCACTGGAATCGTGTACACAGCGAACGTCGCGATCACCGATCAGGGCACGACGAATCCGTCGAAGGACGTTCAGTACGTAGACTGGTTCGACTCCGACGGCACGACCGATCGCTTCATCGTTCGCACGAAGCTCGCGCCGTTCTCGTACAACTTCGCCGCGCCGACCGGATCGACGTACACGCTGAAGGCGAGCGCCACCGATCTCTCGAACAACACGAGCGATCTCGCGAGCTTCACCTGGTCCGTCTCGCCGAACGCGCCGCCGTCCGGCCTCGCGCTCACCGTCACGCCGGACTCGTTCTACCTCGGCGGTCACGGTTCCGCACGAGTGACGTTCAATGACGAAGGAGTCGTTGCGTCCGTCTCGCTGAAGATCACCGGCGCGCGTCTCGACGGCTCGTCGTACGACTTGCCCGTACTCAATCAGCAGGTCTCGCGTACGGCCGTCGACGCACCGTGGCCAGCCGCGCAATTTGCATTCGCGCTTCCCCCGGATCTGAAGGAAGCGCAGCCCCTGCATTTCGTCGCGACGGTCACCGATTCGGTGAACCAGTCCGCGTCCGCCTCGAGCGATGTGCCGCTGCTCGCCGATTCGATCCCGCCGCAGATCGTTTCGCTGACGCCCGTCTCGGAAACGCACTACAAGTTCGGCGACAGCTATCGCATCACCCTCGAGGCGAAGGATGCGGAGAGCGGCATCGCGCACGTCACGTTCACGTACGACGGCAAGAGCGTCGACGTGAGCTTCGGCAGCGTCGACGGGAGCGGTGTCGCCACGTTCTTCACGGACGCCGCCGCGACCGCGAACAACGCCGACACGCGCATTCACATCATCGCCACTGCGTACGATTTCCACGGCAACAGCACGCCGGCGGCCGTCGACGTGATCTACGACAGCGTGAACGACGGTACGATCCCTGTCGCGCAGTGGCTCACGCCACTCGATGGCGCCGCGTTGCCCGCCGGTCAAAGCGTGGCCGTCAAGCTTCGCGTGCACGCGACCGACGACGTGCACATCGAGGCCGTGCAGTTCGACAGCGCTGCATTTGCCGCGCCTGTCGCGCCGGTGACGACGCCGGCAGCCGGCGCGATCTACGAGCAAACCGCGATGGTCAACGTCCCGCCATCCGGCTCGTTCACGATCACGGCGACGATCAGCGATTCGGATCCGTCGCACGACGTCGTTTTGCCGATCACGATCGACGCGGTCGCGGTCGATCAGCAGGTGGTCGCGGATGCGGCGATCACCGCGTCGAACGCTTCGCTGTACGCGAACAAGTCGCTCCTCGTTTCGGGCGCAGGCACGAAGCTGTACATCACCGTTCCGATCGCGCTGCAGAACCTCATCGTGTTAGGCGGCGCGTCCGTCGGTAACCCCGATCGCGTGAAGCTCGACGTCACCGCGACCGATCACCTCTACGTCGACGGCGATTCCTCAATCGACCTCACCGCGAAGGGTTTCCTCGGCGGCTGGGCGCGGAGCGAAGACGGCGCCACACAAAACAACGATCCGCACGGGATGTCGACGGGCATCGGACCGCTCGACGCCTCCGGGTCGTACGGCGGCCTTGGCGGCGGAAATTCGCCGAATGGAGCGTACGGCTCGATCCTGCAGCCGGAAGACTTCGGCACCGGCGGCGCGGGTTCTTCGACGTGTTGCGCGGCGGGCGCGAACGGCGGAGGCGCGATGACGCTGAGCGCCGATCGCATGACGATCGCAGGCGCCGTTCGCGCCGACGGCGGCAGCGGAATCGGAATGCGTTACGCCGGATCGGGCGGAAGCGTCGGGATGAGCGTCCGGGCGATCGTCACCGGTCCGGCCACACGCATCACTGCTAATGGCGGCGACGACGATGAGAACCCGTCAGGCGACGCGGGCGGTGGCGGCGGACGCATTGCGATCTCCGCCGGCGAACGTCTCGATCTCTTTGATGCATCGGCCGAGCTGCAAGCGCGCGGCGGGAGAAATGGCGGCGCCGTAGAAGGGAAGACGCATCTCGATGCCGGCGCCGGAACGATCCTCCTCAAGCGGCCGGGCGAGACGCTCGGCGAATTGATCGTCTCTTCGGCCGACGATCGCGATCCATCGTCGACACATCAAACGCGCGCGACTCCGCTCGCCGGAACGCTCGACTTCGATGCGATCACGATTGGCCCGCGCGCTCTCGCGCGCTTCGATTCCGATTTCTCGGCAACGAGCGTGAACGTCGATCCTTCCGCGGTTCTGCTTGCGCCATCGGACGTGCCGGCTGTTTCGCTTACGACGACCGCCGGTCCCGCGGTGATTCAGGACACGACCTTCGGCGCGACATACAGCGCGAGCTCGCGTGCGGGCATCGGCAACGTAACGCTTTCGTTCGTCACGACGCAGCAGTCGGCGTTCAGCGATTTTCCGGCGTCGGTCCCGAACACGGCCGCCACGATCTCCGTGCCGTTCGACGCGCCGATCGGTGCGTCGACTCTGCACGTGACCGCGACCGATCGTGCAGGACGAACGGTCGAGGGAACGAGCGATTTCGTGGTGGTGTCGAATGAGCCGCCGGTCGTCGACCGGATCGATGTCGTGCCGCTGCAGACATACGCGGGCCACGCGATTGCCGCGAACGTCGTCGCCCATGACGACGTCGCTGTCCGCTCGATCTCGCTGGCCTCGAGTGCGGGCACAGTGACGCAAACCTCCGACTCGAGCTTCAGCGTCTTCATTCCGCCCGACACACCGGGCGGCGGAAGCGTGACGCTGAGCGCTTCGGTTTCCGACGGCTATCCGAATCGCGCGCCGGCCACGCAAACGATCGCCGTGCCGGTCCTGCACGATCCGAATCCGCCGTCGATCACGATCACCTCGCCGGCGGCAAACGATTCGTTCGACGTCAGCTCGCGGGTCACGATCCCGATCCGCGCGACCGTCGTCGATGCCGAAGTCGGCGTGACGCAGGTCTGGGCGTCCATCGATGGAGGTCCGCCGATCGCGATGGTCGTGGATACGACAGTTCCGAACGGCTGGAAGGCCGATGCGCCTGTGCCTTCGGTCGACGGATCCGATCCCGTAACGAAATCGATCGTGGTGTTCGCGAGCGATTACGAACCGAACACGGGACAGTCGGCGCCGCTGCCAATCCAGATCCGGCCGGTGTTCGATCCGAACGGGCCGTCGGTGACCTGGCTCTGCCCATCGGCGGGCGCGCTCTTCCCGTCGGGCTACACAGCGAAGCTGCACGTGAGCGCGATACCTGCGAGTCCGGACAACGGCGTGACGTCCGTTTCGGTTTACATCGGCGACTCGCCGGCACCGATCGACGCGACGTCCATTGGCAACAATGTTTGGGAGGCGAGCGTCGCGCTGCCCTCCGGCGCCGATGGAACTGCCGTCTCGCTCAAAGCCGTCGCGACATCGATCCGCAACAACGTCGCGGCGGTGCAGCGAACGATCACGCTGGCATCGGGAACGACCATCGCCGCAGACACCGCGATCGCCGCGAACGATTCGACCTACGACAACACGACGCTGATCGTCACCGGCGGAACGACGACGATCGACGGCCATCACAACTTTGCGCGCCTCATCGTTCTTGATGGCGCGAGCGTCACGCACTCGATCGGGGGAACGCTCGACATCCAGGTCGCCGGCGCGACCTACATCTCCTGCAGCGGAACCATTGACGCCAGCGGTCGAGGATCGCAGACGGGAACGGCAGGAAGCGGAGGGAGTCACGGTGGTCAGGGCACGGGCGGCGCGTATCCGTTCGGCTCGACGTTCAACCCGAACGAACCCGGCGGAGCAGGCGACGGATCCGGCGGCGGAATCATCCGCCTGCAAAGCGGCGCGTTCGTCATCGACGGCTCGATTGCCGCCAGCGGACGCGGGATGACGACAGGCGGCGCCGGCGGCAGCATTCGAATCGATGCGCCGACCATTGCCGGCAGCGGCACGATCGCAGCGAAGGGCGCGACGGGCGGTGGCGGCGGCCGCATCGCGGTGTACTTCACGGCGACCACGCTTCCGCGCGCGAACATCGACGCGTCCGGCTCGGCGGCGGGAACCGTCTACGTCAAATCGACGGCGCAGAATTTTGGCGATCTGGTCGTCGACAACCGTTCGACGACTTCGACGCTCGTCAGTGCCCTCACCGGCGTCGGCATCCACACGATCACCACATTCACGACGAACAGCGTGACTGATGCGACTGCCGATTTCCCCGCGCCGAACGTGCTTGCCGGCATCAGCCTGATCTTCGGCAACGATACGGCGAAATCGTGGCCGATCGTGGCGAACGATTCGACAACGATCACCATCACGCCCGACGCGTCCTTCGCGCCGCAAACGGGCTTGCAATTCCGCGGCTTTGATCGCTTCGACAGCCTCACGCTGCGCAACGCGAACCTCGAGACCGCGGATCTTCTGCAGCTTGCGTCGCCGGTCGACGGAGACTCCGCCTCCACGCTTGTGACCGGCAACCTTGCTCCGCCCGTCGTCACGAGCTCGCTGATTGCGATTCAGCCGGCGGCGCTCGGCTTCGCCGTTATCGGTCGTGCCGGTGCAGTGAGCGACCCCGATACGCCGATCGTCGTCACTGCGAAGAACGCGCGGACAGGCGGTACGTTCATCGTGAACGCGTTGCCCGACGGATCGTTTGCGATTCCGATCGCCGGATCGGCGAACGACGCGTTCACGCTGACGGCGAAAGACTCGCATCGTTTCCCGCTGCAGTCGCCGCCGATCGACATCGGTACGCTGCCCGGCGGAACGCCGGCCGTGACGCAAGTCGCGCAAACCGTGTGGAGCGTCGATTCGAGCTTTGCCGCGCGCACGCTCGCGCTCGACGGCCGCACACTCGCTGTCGCGAGCTATCCAGTCGGCGGCGGAGGCAGCTCCGACCGCCTCGTCGTTCTCGATCTCACGAATCCAGCCGCGCCTTCGCTCGTTCGCACGGTGGCGACCGGCGCGGGCGGAATTCGCGATGTCGTTGTGCAGAATGGCTGGGCCTACATCGCTTCCGGCCGCTTCTGCACGCTGAACCTGACCAACCCGTCGGCCTCGCCGTTAATCACGTCGGAAACGTGCGGCGGTCGAAGCGCGGTCGCTGTTTCCGGCGGATATGCATTCGTCGCGGACACCGGTTGCAATCTGAACGGCGGCATCTGGGTCTACGACGTCACCAACCCCGCTGCGCCTCGATTCCTCGGCACGCAGGCCGTGGCGGGAACGAGCGGCCACGATTTCACCGACCTGCAGCTCTTCGGCACCGACTATCTCGTCGGAATCAGCAACTCCGCGACCGGCCGCGACGTCATGATCATCGATCGGCGCGACGTCAACGCGCTCAAGAAAATCTCCGAGCTGCAGATTGCCGGCTTCGATGCGTTCCGAGGAGTTGTGAGCGGGACGAAGTTGTTCGTCGTGAGCCAGACAGCCGCGCAGGCGGTGGTGGTCGATCTGCAGAATGTCAACGCGCCCGCCGTCGCGGGCA
>DATIZY010000143.1:0-14955 GCA_035516895.1 Thermoanaerobaculia bacterium
TTGAAATACCGCGTTCCGAATTCCGGCCCGTCAGCGCCTGCGGCATTGCAGGATGCGCAGAGAACGGTCGGCCTCGTGCGCTCGCATGCCGCGCAGTGGCACATTGACAAGCAGAAGATCGGCGTCCTCGGCTTCTCCGCCGGCGGCCATCTCGCGGCGAACATCAGCACGCATTTCGAGAGCCGTGCGTGTCCGCCGGCCGATGCGGCGGATCACGAAAGCTGCCGGCCGGACTTCGCCGTGGTCGTGTATCCCGGATATCTGTCTCTCGATTCGAAGTCGCCGAAGCTCAATCCGGACATCCACGTCACGACGGGAACGCCGCCGACATTTCTGCTTCAGGCGGAAGACGATCCCGTCGCCGATGTCAGCAATTCAATCGTCTACTTCGAGGCGCTGAAGAACGCCGGCGTCCCCGCGGAGATTCACTTGTACTCGAGCGGCGGGCACGGTTTCGGGCTGCGGCCGACGAAACTTCCGATCACGCATTGGCCGGAGCTCTTGGAAGTGTGGCTGAAGACGATCGGAGTCTTGCGCGACGGACGCCCGCGTTAACTCCGCCGGCATTTCATCGTACAGAAGAGCATGACAGCCATCATTTTTCTCGCGGCGATCCACATGTTTCGGATGGGCGGTGACATCCGGGTGCCCGACGCACCGCACGGCGCATGGTTGCACACGATGGGTGGAGACATCGTCGTGGAGCGCGGCGCGGGAGCCATCGTCGCAAAGACAATGGGCGGCAACATCGATATCGATTCCCTGCGCGGCTCGGCCGAAGCGGGCACGATGGGAGGCGAGATTCGCGTCAGCGTCGACGGAAACGGCCCCGGTCACAACCTCGATCTCTCATCTCTCGGCGGCGACATCGAGCTGACGCTGCCCGCGAACTTCGACGGCAATTTCGATATTGCCGTCGAGGAGGGCGAGCACGGTTCCCTTCACCACATCACGAGCGACTTTCCGCTGAGCGTCCGCGACTCGACACGGTGGCACTTCTTCGAGGGATCGCGGATCGTCCACGCGGCCAGCGGCCGATCAGGATCGGGCGTCAATCGGGTCCACATCAGCACGATCGGCGGGAACGTCACGATTCGGAAGAAGTGAAGCCGATGGCGGAGAGAGTGGGATTCGAACCCACGGTACGCTGTTAACGTACACACGCTTTCCAAGCGTGCGCCTTAAGCCACTCGGCCATCTCTCCAACTCAAATGACGAGGGCGCAGGACTGAGGACTCAGGACCGAGTCCGGCCCGCCCGACTTTCCTCAGTCCTGAGAACTCAGTCCTCAGTCCTGAGTTGGCGGAGAGGGGGGGATTCGAACCCCCGATACCCGTAAAGGTATAACGGTTTTCGAGACCGCCGCGTTCAGCCACTCTGCCACCTCTCCGTTTCGATCGCGCCCTTGCGCAGTTGCTGGAAAAAGCGTTGCAGCAGCGCGCGGGCTCGCTCTTCTTCGAATCCGCCGGCGACATCGAGCCGGTGATTGAGCCGTGGATCCTGCACCAGATTGCCGAGGGAGCCGCAGAAGCCCGCTTTCGGATCGTAGGCGCCGAAGATGAGCCGCTCGACGCGCGCATTGACGAGCGCGCCGGCGCACATCGCGCACGGCTCGAGGGTGACGACCATCGTCGTTCCTTCGAGCCGCCAGTCGCCGACGGCGCGCGCCGCTTCGGCGATTGCGATCAGTTCCGCGTGGCCGAGGGGATCGCCTGATTCGCGTCGGTTGCGGCCGCGGCCGATGACGTGTCCATCGCGGTCGACGATGATCGCGCCGACCGGAATCTCGCCTTCGGCTGCGGATTCTTCAGCGAGCGCGAGCGCTTCGTCCATCCACTGGGCCGGACCCTGCGCTGCATTCATGATTCAAAGATGGTGCACCCAGCAAGACTCGAACTTGCAACCTTCTGATCCGTAGTCAGATGCTCTATCCAATTAAGCTATGGGTGCGAGCAGCGACTCTAACCTCATGCTCCCCCGCTACATTCCGAGCGGCGGGCGCGGATTCTACCCCCGCGCGCATGAGATGCGGTAGACTGAACGTCCTCACAGCGTCACAGCCTCCACGGTTGGCTACTGCCTGCACCACCCTTCCCCAGCCAACCGTGGAGGCGTGATTGTTTCATGGACAAGAACTCGTTTTTCGCGCGGACGATGCATACGCCGGACTCGCCGGAGCGGGCGCGTTTGCGCGCATCGCTGCGCGAGATTTCGCGCGCTCTCATGCCGCTGCACCGGAGCCTCATCGAGTCGGCGCGCAGCGATTACGTCTTCGCATACGACGCGAGCGCGACCCCGTCGGAGCTCATCGAATTGCTGCAGAGCGATCCGTTCTTCGCCTGGCTGCGGCCGTTCACATCGATCATCGTCGACATCGACGAGATGACGCGCACCGATTTCGAGATCGACGATTTCGACGCCGTTCTCGCGCGCATCGACGAATCGCTCGCTGAGGAGCACTACGTCGACATGCTGCAGCGCGACGTCAACGTCGCATCGGGCCACGCTACCCTGCGTAGAGTCCTGCAGCGGTTCAAGCAGTGAGCTGGCGTCCCCGGCAGGATTCGAACCTGCGACCCACAGCTTAGAAGGCTGTTGCTCTGTCCACCTGAGCTACGGGGACGCGAAAAAGGCGTCAGGCGCCGGGCCTCAGGCGTCAGCTGACGCCCGACGCCCGAAACCCGACGCCTGAGGAATGGTCGGGGCGAGAGGATTTGAACCTCCGACCCCCTGCTCCCAAAGCAGGTGCGCTACCAGACTGCGCTACACCCCGACTCTCGCGCGCGAATGGGTAAGTGGGCAACAGTCACACTGCCTGAGCTGTTCCCTGATCGAGTCGCCGCGGCGGCAGAGCGCTGTGCCACTGCTGTGCGGTCGCCGGATCGACGACGAACTCGAACGTGTGCCCGTGCGAGCGGAGTCGAAGCGCCTTTCCATGGACGGCGCGGCCGGTCGCAGTCTCATCGTCGTATTCGACCTCATCGATGTGCGCGAGATCGAGTTTCGCCTCGAGGTCCGGGTTCTCGTACGAGATCGTGTCGCTGGTGAGCGACAGAACCACGGGGAATTCTTCGAGGCCTTCGACGAACACGGCGCGGTTCGCGAGCCGCGATGTCGCACGTCTCCTGGCGATGATCTCCTCGAGAATGTCCTTCGAGCGGACCCGAACGTACAGCCAAACGAGGATGGCGAGAACGACGAGCCCGACGACGGTAACAACGGTGAGGGTCATGACAGGGCCTCCTGGGTCGTCTTACGCGTGACGGAAAAAATCGTACGCCCTTTCCCGGCAATCGTCACAGATTTCTGCAGTCCGGGCGGCCTCGACCGCCGCCGTGATGCCGGGCGTTAGAATGCGTGCGTATGCCGCCGGCCCGGACGAAATCACGAAATGAGCATTCGTCGGGCGGTGCGGTGATCTCCGTGCGCGACCGCGCGGCCTACGTCGCGATGATCGCCACGCGCGGCCGGACGCGATGGGGCCTCCCGAAAGGCGCCGTCAGCGAAGGCGAAACGTCCGAGGCCGCGGCGCTGCGCGAAGTGTTCGAGGAGACGGGACTCGAAGCGGACATCGTGAAGCCTCTCGACACCATCGAATATTTTTTCCGCGCCGGCGACACGCTCATTCACAAGAAGGTCGACTTCTATCTGATGGTGCATACGGGCGGCGAGCTGACGCCGCAGCTCAGCGAAGTCGACGACGTGGAGTGGGTCGAGCTGTCCGAGGCGATCCGGCGTGCGAGCTTTCCTTCCGAGAGGAAGCTGCTCGAGGCCGCGCAGCACGAGCTCGAGCCTTTGCGGGCTTCTTCGTAGAACCGGCTTTCGCGCTACGCCCTTTCGGGATGTGCGGTTCTGCGGCGAGCCGCGCGGCAAGCGTCGGCGCGCGTCGCGACGTCGCCGGCCGGTTGCTTTCCCACGTGCGCTCGGCGCCGATCTCATCGACGTCGAGATTCGACACCACGGATCGTGGCGCGACTGCGGTCACATCGACATTCGGATTCGCGTACGCGTCGCGATGCTTGAGCAGCAGCCACTCGTTGCCTTTCGGCGAGCGTCCTTTGATCTTCACAAGCGCCCACTCGCCGAACATTTTTTTTCCGAACATCTTGAAGGCGAGCTTCCCCTGCTTGATGCCTTGTACGCCGTCATCCGGCTCGGTCAGCTCGTACGTTCCGGTGTCCCAGATGATGACGTTTCCCGCGCCGTAGTTGCCCTCCGGAATTACGCCCTCGAACGAGCCGTAATCGTACGGATGGTCCTCCGTCATCATCGCCAGGCGCTTGACGGTCGGATCGTAGGAAGGTCCCTTCGGCACCGCCCACGACTTGAGCACGCCCTCCATCTCGAGACGGAAATCGTAGTGCAGGTGCGATGCGTGATGCTTCTGGATGACGAACATCGGCAGCTTGTTTTTTGTCGGCTTTCCGCCCGACGGCTCGGGCGTACGCCCGAAGTCGCGCATCTCGCGATATTTCTTGAGCTGGTCTGCCATTCGTCAGGACGCTTTCCGCTTGCCCGCCGCTGCCGGTCGCTTTGCCGCGCGCTGCGGCGCTTTCCGCGCCCGGCGCGCCGTCGACGCTCCGGCGCGTCCCCCTTCGAGACTGCGGCGCAGCGCCTCCATGATATCCACGACTTCGGCCTGCGCCTCCTCTTCGCGCTTCGGCGATACCACCGGCTTGCCCTCCGCCTTCGCTTCGATCTTCCCGACGAGGCGCTGCCGGTATTCGTCGTGGTACTCCATCGGATCGAACGTCTCCCCGGTGAGCTCGTTGATGAGCATCTCGGCGAGCTGCACTTCCTTCTCCCGCACCGGCGCGCTGGCTTCCTTGTCGACCGCCGCGAAATCGCGCACTTCGTCTGCGTAGTACATCGTATGCAGAATGAGCCCGTCGCCGTAGGGACGCAGGACGACGAGGTGCTCCCGTCCGCCCGACACCCATCGCGCCACGGCCACCTTGTGCTGCTTCTTCATCGCCGTTGCCAGAAGGTTATACGTTTTGCCGCCGCCGGGTGCGGGACCGAGGAACCAGGCTTTCTCGAAGAAAACCGGATCGATCTCGGCGAGATCCACGAATTCGACGATGTCGAGCGCGCGGTTGTCATCCGTCTCGAGCGCTTCCATCTCTTCGTTGCTGAACGTGACGTACCTGCCTTTGCCGACTTCGTATCCGCGAATCAATTCATCCGACGAGACGATCTCCTCGTGATAGGGACACCACCACCTGCGGTTGACGCGCGCGCCGCAGCTCTCGTGCAGCAGATTGAAATGGATGTCCTCCGATTTCGTGGCGGTGTAGAAGCGGACCGGAATGGACACCAGTCCGAACGTGATCGTCGCGTTGCGGAGCGGTCTCAGTGCCATCACTGCTCCTCCCGGCAGCTTCTTCTGCATTCGGCATTCCACGGAAATCCATGTACAACCTGCTGAGGCGCAAAAGGTTGGACCGCTGAGGTCACCTTCCTTGAAGGCGTTGATTTTGCATTCGTCCGCCAGCGGCTGAAGCATTTATGGATTCCACCATCCGACGGACGCTTTGGGGCGCCTTTGCTGTCCTCAGCCTGCTCGTCGTGATCGGTCTGGCGATCACGGTCCTCATTCTGCAGTCGGGGAAGCGGCAGGAGTACCGGATCGTCCATACCTCCGAGCCGTTTCTCGACGCGGTGCAGGAGATGGACAAGGACGTCGTCCTCATGCTCGGAGCGACGCGAGGATATCTGCTTACGCAGCAGACGCAGTTTCTGGAGCAGTATGACGACGCCGTTCGCGATTTCGACAAGCAGGCCGTCACTGCCACGCAGCTCGCGACATCGCCGCAGGACGCGCAGCTCGTCGGAGAGTTTCGCCATCACTTCGCCGACATCAAATCGCTCAGCGATCAGCAAATCGAGTTGACGAAAGACGGCCGGCCGAGCAACGCGAACGAGTACATGCTCGAAGCGGCGCGGCTGCGGCGCTCCGCTCCCGACTACGTCGGCACCCTCACCGACACACACCGGCGCCAGGAAGACAACCAGCTCGATCAGATTACCAGCCTGAGGCAGGCGCTCACGCTGCTGATGGTCGTCGTCAGCATCGTCATCGTGCTTCTCGGCGCATACACGATGTGGCGCATCGAGCAGTCGCTTCGGCAATCGATCGCACGCGAAGTGCGCCGAACCGAGGCGATCATCGCCGGCATGTCCGACGGAGTCATGCTCGTCGATCGCGACGGCAAGTCGGTCTTCATCAACCCGGCGGGCCAACAGCTCCTCGGCGTCACGCAGGTCGGCATACCGATCACCGAGCACGCGCGGGTGTACCGGCTGCAGAACGAAAACGGCCGTCCGCTCGACACAAAGGAGCTTCCGTCGGCGCAGGCGTTGTCGACCGGCCGCCCGGTCGAAGACGTGACGATGCTCGTCGCGCGCGACGACCCGCCGACCGCGATCTCGGTCAGCGCCACGCCGCTGAAAGAAGAAGGGCGCATTACCGCGGTCATCGTCACGTTCCGCGACATCACCGAGCGCCAGCGATTCGAGGAAGAGATGGAGCTGCAGGCCGAGCGCGCGCAGATCCTCGCGGACGCGGGCGCGTTCTTCTCCTCGAACATCGATCCGAACTGGGTGAACCAGGCCATCGCCGAGCGCGTGGCCGAGGTCCTCGGCGACTGGGCGGCGGTGATTCTGAGATCGGAGGGGGGCACGGACCTGCGCGTCGCGTCGATCTACCACCGCGACATGGCCTCGCTCGGCCTCGCGTGGTCGTACATCTATCGACAGCCGCTCGTCGTCGGCGAAGGCATCATCGGCCAGGTCGTCAGCACCGGCTATCCGGCGCTCATCACGAACATCGGCAAGACGAACGCGCTGGAGAACATCACGTCCTATCACGCGCCGACGATGCAGCTCGCATCGCTGCTGGTCCTTCCGCTGCGCACGCGGCGCGAGATGTTAGGCGCGCTGGTGATCGCCGCGAACGATCCCGATCACCGGATGAGCGACGACAAGCTGCCGCTCGCCGAAGTCCTGGCCGAGCGCGCCGCGTTGGCGATCGAGAACGCGAAGCTCTACACCGAGCAGGTCGAGGCGCGGCGAAAAGTCGAAGACCTGTCGCGGCTCAAGGACGAGTTTCTGTCGATCGCCTCGCACGAGCTGCGCACGCCCGTGACGTCGATCAAAGGCTATACGCAGCTGGCGAAGACGCTCATTCGCGAGCGCGATCTCGAAACATCCGAGGAGTACCTGGACATCGCGCTCGATCAGATCGACCGCATGTCGCGCCTCATCCTCGAGCTTCTCGACGTGTCTCGCATCGAGACCGGCCGCCTCGAGATCCGCCGCGAATCGATCGACTGGTCGACATTCGTCCGCGAGCTCGTCCAACGCCACCACACGGCGGTCAGCGACCGCCGCTTCCATCTCAACATCCCCGACATTCATCCGGCCGTCACCGGCGACCGCGACCGCCTCGAACAGGTCCTCGGCAATCTTCTGGAGAATGCGGTGAAGTACTCGCCCGACGGCAGCGAGATCTTCGTCAACGTCGAGGTGCGCGACGGAAATGTGATCACGTCGGTGTGCGACCGCGGCATCGGCATTCCTCCCGACGAGATCAGCCAGGTCTTCGAGCGGTTCCATCGCGGCCGCCAGGTCTCGTCGACCAACTACGGCGGCCTCGGTCTCGGGCTGTACATCACACGGCAGATCGTCGAGCGCCACGGCGGAACGATCTGGGTCGAGAGCAAAGAGGGCTCGGGCACGACGTTCCACTTCTCGCTGCCCCTGAGTGAAGTCGCCGTGCATCCCAGCGTGCAGAAGCAGCAGGAACAGACCGTCACGCAATAACGTTCTCGCGCCGAACACAATGTGGCGCGCGCTCTGTCTGCTTCTTTCGCTTACAACGGCCGCATTTGCACAGGATCTGCGGATCGACTACACGCGTGAGTCGCTCACCGGCACGCACATCCACTATCAGCAGTACATCGACGGCATTCCGGTCGTCGGCGGGGAGCGCATCGAGTCGATCGGCTTCGACGGCACGCGCAGCGTCATCGATCATCTCGCGAGCGCGCCCGATCGCAGCCGCATCGTGGCGCTGTCGAGCTCCGCACCCCTCGCGGGCGAGCTTGTCTATCTCGACGTCGCCGGGCAGGCGACGCTCGCTTCGCGCGTCATCGTCGAGGAGCAGCCGCTCCGAAAATATGCGAACTACTACGACGCGCAAACGGGAGCGCTCCTTCGATCCGATCCGCTCTTCTGGTCGAGTCAGGGCCGCGTCTTTTCTGTGAATCCCGTCGCGAAGCTGAATCGTCCCGACCTGCAGGACGCGAATGACGCCGCGGCCGCCGTTCCGCCGGAGGCGTATTCGATCGTCGATCTGCCGGATCTCGCGCCGAGCGGCATGCTGACCGGTCCGAACGTGAGGATCATCGATACGCAGGCGCCGTTCACCGCGCACGCCGATGCCGCGCAGTCGCTGATGTTCGATCGAAGCCAGACGCAGTTCGAGGAAGTGAACGTGTATTACCACATCGATCGGTCGGCGCGTTACCTCCAGTCGCTCGGCTTCACGGGCTCGCGTCGCATCGTGCCGTACGCCCTTCCCGTCGATCCGCACGCCGCGAGCGGAACAGACAACTCATTCTTCGTGATCGATACGCCGGGCACCGGCGAGCTCTATTTCGGAGATGGCGGCACCGACGACGCCGAAGATCCGGACATCATGCTGCACGAGTTCGGGCACGCGATTCAGGAGTCGATCGCGCCCGGCGCGTTCGGCGGCACGTCCTCGTCGCAATCGCGCGCGCTCGGCGAAGGGTTCGGCGACTACTGGGCCTTCTCCGAAAACTACGAGGAGACCGTGCCATCCGGGCGCGATCCGTTCTGCCTCGGCGACTGGGACGCTCGCTGCGCCAAGGACGATCCGTCGCAGCTGTGCGGCTATCCGTCCGGCGCCGACTGTCTGCGCCGCGTCGACAGCGCAAAGACCATGGCCGATTTCATCGTCAGCGATACGCCCGGCACGGAGCACCAGAACGGCGAGATCTGGTCTTCCGCGCTTCGCGAGATTTTCATGGCCCTCGGCAAACGCGCGACGGACACGCTCGTGCTCGAAGGAACGTTCGGCGTGCCCAACGGGCCGACGTACGCGGTCATGGCGCAGAAGCTCATCGCCGCCGACCGCGCGCTCAACGGCGGCGTGAACATCGGCGCGATCTGCGCTGCCATGACCAGGCGCGGAATCCTCAGCTCGATCGACTGCAGCTCCGGGCCACGCGGCGAAGTCACGTGGTTTCAGAGCAGCACATCGGCGCTGACGATCACCGATCCGCGCGCGATCGTGAATCTGACGCTGCACACCTCGCCGTCGGATGCGCAGGTGACGCTCATCGGTCCCGACGGCACGCAGGGCGGCACGAGCGCGTTTCGCGGCAAGTCGGCCGCGGGAACGTGGCTGTTGCTGTCGGACAGGCCGGTGACGTGGTCGCTCGCGATCACATTCGCCGGCGACACGCCCGTTTCGGCGCGTCCGTCCGCAACCGGCGCGCAGAAATTCATCGCTGCCGTTGCGAATGCGCCGGGCGCGAACGGGGTGAACTTCGTCAGCGATCTCCGCCTGTTCAATCGCGGCAGCGTGCAGGCGCAGGTGACGGCGATCTTCACGCCGACCTCCGCGAACGGTCTGTCGAGCTTCGCCGCGGTGAAGATCTCGATCGCGCCGCAACAGATCGTCGCGTTGAACGATGTGGTCGGAGATGTGATGCAGGCCTCCGGCACCGGTCAGCTGCAGCTGATCGGCACCGACGATGTGATCGCGGTCAGCCGGACGTACACGCGATCGGCCGCGGGATCGTTCGGACAGTTCGTGCCGGCTTCCGATCCGACGGAGGCCGTGTCCGGGGGCGATGCGCCGGTTTCGATTCCGGGGCTGGACAACTCGACGGCGTACCGATCGAACATCGGCTTTGCGGAAATCAGCGGAGCGGCGGCCGAAGTGCACGTGAAGTACGTCGACGAGACGGGAGCGACCGTCGGAAGTGACGTGATCGGGCTCGCGCCGTTCAGCCATTCGCAGATTCGCGTCGCGCCTTCGGGCGAAGCGTTGCGCGTGGACGTGACCGTCGCCGGCAGCGGGCGCGTGCTCGCGTACGGATCGATGATCGACAACCTCTCGGGCGATGCGATCTTCATCCCCGCGGCGCGCGTGCGGCAGGGCTTCATTCCGGCGATTCACTCGACCGGCGCGAACGGAACCTTCTGGCAGACCGATGTGTGGCTGTCGAATCCAACCGGCGGCACGGCCATTCTGCGCGATGCGCTGGGCCGCGAAGGGCGCGGCATCCTCGATTTCTCGTCGACGCCGATGATCGTCACCTCGCGCACGTTCACGACGACAGCGGGCGGCACGTTCGGCCAGTTCATTCCTCCCGGCACTCCCTCGACCCAGCTCGCGACGTTGATCGGAATCGAGAACGATGACGCGTTCCGCACGAACATCGGCCTCATCGCGCCGGCCGCGTCGACCGTCCGCGTGATCGCTTACGACGCGAACGGAAACGAAGTCTGGCGCTCCGATGTCGCCGCGGAGGGACTCACGCAATTTCCGCTGCCGGTGACGCTCGCGATGGGACGCGTGACGGCCCAAGTGATGAGCGGGGGCGGCGTGGTACCGTATGCCTCCGTGGTCGACAACCAGTCCGGCGACCCGATCTACATTCCTGCACAATAATCATGGATACGAATAGCATCGAAAAGGCGGAGCCGCAGACGCTCGCCCAGGTCCACTTCAAGGTGCTCGAGGAGACGCTCCGGCAGCTTCGCAGCACCCGCAACGACATCATTCGTTACGCCGTCTGGAACGTCCGCAACCTGACGGACGAAGACTTCAACCGCACCGACGACCGCAAGCTCCTCGGCTACTTCCGGCAGGACCTTCTCGAAACGCGGTTTCTCTCGAAGGGGCGCCGCATCGATCTCGTCCAGCTCTGGAAATGGTTCGACGATCAGATGAGCGGCGCGACGCCGATGCTCATCGACCGCGAAGAGGTCTTCCTCAACATTCAGGACAAGGACCTCGAGAAAGTCCGCAAGCGGATCGCGGAGATTCAGGCGTTCCTGCCGACGCTGCGCAGCGAAGACATCGACGCGTTCCGGCGTGTGAAGTACAAGTTGCGGCGGACCGTGATGAGGCTGACGTACGACCTCCATCACCTTTTCAAGCGGCTCGAGAAGTACCGCAAGAACTTCGGCGCCGGTCTCGCGCCGCGTCCGGAGCGCCTGCCGCTCGAGGCGATGTCGGAGATTCCCGAGCCGCCGCCGATCGACGAATCAGACGAGTGACGCCGCGATCGGTCCGATGTCGATCGGCCGTAAACCGAACGCCATTCCCGTGTAGGCACGGCTGCGCCGTGCCGAACCTCGCGCATGAGCAGCGCCCAGCCCGCTGACTACGCCGCGCGGAAGAGCCCCTACACGTCGACGACGTTTTGCTGCCCGTCGATCACCGAGACCGGAATCGTGTTCACCACCGCGCCGGAGCCATCGAGAACCTGCAGCGTGTAGTTGCCCGGCGCGATCGCGCTGATCGTCGTCGTCAGCGGGCTGGGGTCGAGCGCGAACGTGCGATAGATCGCGCCGCTCGCATCGATGAGCCGCACCGTCACGCGCACGCTGGCCTTCGATCGGAAGACGACCGTCCCGCCCGGCGTGAGGCCGACAGTGATTTGCGATGGCGAAGTCACCTGCACGACTTTGGTTGCGTAGCCCTGCGCGGCGATCGTGACGGAGTACTGGCCCGGCGCAAGCGCCAGCTTGAGCGGCTCCGGTGATCCGCCGAAGCGGAAGGCGCCGCCCGATTCCACGGGATTCCCGGCGGCGTCGACGATGCGCACCGCGTTCGCGCTGAGCTGCCGGTTGTCGCGCGAGTCGACGACGTTGATCGTGACGCCGTCGCTCGCCGCCAGCTTGAACTGCATCGGGTCGGGCGGCGCATCGGTCACGGCGATCTCCTGTGTCGCCTGGCCGTAGCCGTCCTTCTGCACGATCACGTGATACGAGCCGGCAGCGACGTTGTCGACGTAGAACGCGCCGGACGGATCCGTCTGCACCGCGCGCGAGCTGAGGAAACCGCCCTGTGTCGCCTGGAACTGGACCGATGCGCCGGTGATCGGCTCGCCGCTCGCGGAGTCGCTCACCGTGCCCTGGACCGTGACGGTTTTCAGCGTGATGTCGAACGTGCCCGAGCCGTGCACCTCGTACGTCGAGCTGAACGCGCTCGATCGATCGATGTTGATGACGCCGACGTTGTAGGTGCCGTCGTCGAGTCCGCTGATGGAGTACGAGCCGTTGCCGTCGGTCGTCCCGGACGACTGCGAGCTCGCTCCCATCCTCGGATTGAACGTCACCATGACGTTCGCCATCGGCTGGCCGTTGAGCGTCACGCGCCCTTGAACGACCGTGTCGGTTTTGAACTGAATGTCGGCCGTTGCCGATCCGCCGGCGTCGACTTGCACCGCAACGGGAGCCGACGATTTTCCGCCGCCGCCGAAGCCGCCGTTCACGCGCGCCGTCACGTGCACGGTGCCGGTCGGTGCGCCGTCGATCCGATACGCGCCGCTGCCGTCCACGGGCGCAGATGCGTTGCCGTTCGTGCCGTTCGCGAAGACGGTCGTGTTTTCGAGATCGGCCGCCGACAAACCCATGACGTGGCCCGTGATGGAGCCGCCCGCCGGGATCACGATGCGCGGCGAGCCGCCGGAGCTGACATCGAAATCGCGAAGCATTCCCTGTCCCGCTCCGTCGGTCCGCGCGATGAACGTGTAATGCCCCGGCGCGAGTCCCGTCATCTGGAACGCGCCGCTGCCGTCCGTGGTCGCGTTTGGCGCGCCGAACATCGAGCTCGACGCGGAGGTTGCCATCACCGTCGCATTCGGGACGGGCGCGCCGGCGTCGGTCACAACGAAGCCGCTGATCGTCATGCCGGACGACAGCTGCGCATCGAGCGTCGCGTTTTGTCCGGCGGTGACCGTCACGGTTTTGTCGGCGCTGAGATAGCCCTGGCGCGAGAACGTGAACGTCTTCTGCCCCGGCTCGATGGCGTCGAACGAGTAATCGCCATTCGGATCCGTCGTCACTCTCGCTCCGCTCATGAAACGCGCCGGCCCCATGTCAGAGCTGACTTCCGAGACTTGCACGCCGGAGAGAGGCGAGCCGTCCGAGCCGGTGACGTGGCCTGTCAGGCGCGATCCGGTCTCGAGATCGACTTCCACGTTGTCGAGCGTCTTGCCGTCTTCGACGTTGAGTCCGGGAACCTTGCCTTGCGTGTATCCCGGCGCGCTGACGACGACCTGCGTCGGACCGGGCGGAACGTTCTCGAGCGTGAACGACCCATCGTCGCTCGTGAAGTCTTTCAGCATCGGCGGCATCGCCAGAACCATTCCGCCGGCGTTGCGCGTGAAAGAGATGCCCGCCTGGAACGAGGTCACGGGATTGTGTGTCGATTTGTCGACGACGCGTCCGGTGATGCGCCCGCCGGATGGCAGCTCGATCACCATGTCGCGCGCCGGTGCAGTCGTCGGACGGATCTGCTGGATGAATGCATCGGGTTTCGTGACGCTCACCATCATCTGGCCCGGCGTGAGATCGGAGAGTGTGAATGAGCCGTCCGGGCCCGTCACCGCGCTCGCCGTCGAATCCTCGGCGATGGCATTGACGTTCACGCCTTCGACGCCCGCGCCGGCTCGCACGACGCGTCCGGTGATCTCGACCGAGGGATCGAGTTTGACGTCGACCGGTTTGGTGCCGGCGTCAATGGCCGTGCCGTGCAGCACGCGCGTCGCGTAGCCTTCGCGCCTGAAGTAGACGTCGTACGTGCCCGGCTTCACTCGCACCGCGAACGCGCCGTCGCTGCCGGTGCGCACGAGGTCGTCGTCGCGATCGCGCGACAGCATGTTGACGACGCGCCGAACCACGCCGCGATTGAACCCGCCTCCCTGCACGGTGACCGGTTCGACCGCCACGCCGGAAATCGCGCGGCCGTTTCCATCGACGACTCTGCCGGTGAGCGCGACACCGCGCGGAATCGTGATCGTGACGCCGCTCTTCCGCTCGCCCGACGCGAGCTTCATTGACGAGCTTTGCGACGGCGGCAGACCTTTCTTCGTCGCGTCGATCTGCACATTGGTGTCCGTCGGAACGCTGCGAAGCACGAAACGGCCGTCGGGAGCGGTCGAAGCCGTCATGTTCGGACCGAGCCCGCCGAACGGCGCCATCATCATCATCGGCCCGCCGCGGCGGACCTGAGCCGCTGCCAGCCGCGCGCCGGCGATCGGACGTCGATCTTCATCGACGACGGTTCCGGTGACGCGTGCGCGCACCGCGGCATACAGGGTTTTGTTGACGGATTGTCCGGCGACGACAGAAAGCTGCGCCTGCGGAATCACGCTGCCCGGATACACCGCGGAGATCGTGTAGCGGCCGGGCGGCACGGCGATCGTGAAGTTGCCTTTCGCGTCGGTCAGCGTGGATTCGATCGTCGGGCCGTTGCCGCCTGCAATGAGTCCGCGCATTCGGCGGCCGAACGACTGCATGTCCGGACCGATGTTCACTTCGGCGCTCACGAGCGGCAGCTGCGATTTCGCGTCGCGAACGTTGCCGCTGATCGTCGCGCTCTTCGCGACCCGAATCGCCAGCGCTCCCGTTCCCGCCCGCGCCCGCACGCCGGCAAGCTCGCCGCTGCGCGCTTCGAGCTCCTGCCAGTTCGCCGGAGCGTGCGCGATCGTGAACGTGCCGTCGTCGCCCGAGACCGCCAGCGGGACATCTTCGATCAGCACCGCGGCCTTCGCGACGGGCGATTTACCGTCCGCCGCGACCACGCGTCCGCTGACGTTCATGCCGGAGCTCAGCGTGCGATCGAGCGACGGCTTGAGACGCGGCGGCAGCAGCTCCTCGACCATCGCGTAATCGGGATGAAGGATC
>DATIZY010000144.1:0-19693 GCA_035516895.1 Thermoanaerobaculia bacterium
AAGCTAAGCATCTCCGGTGGCGCCGCGACGTCACACCCCACGAGCAGATTCATGGCCTCCAGAGTCGATGCTGAGCGAAGCGAAGCCTCTCCAGTGGCGCCGCGACGTCACAACCCACAACCGAATTCATGGTTCTGCGCATCGCCGCCGCACCGTAGATCCTTCGCTTCGCTCAGGATGAACTCGCGATTCAACTTACGTCCAGGTACACCGTTTTCCATTCCGTGTAGTGATCGAGCGCCTGCATGCCGAGCTCGCGTCCGAGACCGCTTCGTTTCACGCCGCCGAAGGGAGCCTCCAGATGCACGCTGCTCCCGGAGTTGATCGACAGATTTCCGGTCTGCACTGCGCGCGCCACACGCATCGCACGCGCGACATCGCGCGTCCAGATCGAGCCGGAGAGGCCGTAGTGGCTGTCGTTCGCGATGCGCACGGCGTCCTCTTCGGTGTCGAACGGCATGATCGCCACCACCGGTCCGAAGATCTCCTCGGTGACGATTTTCATGGTCGGCTTCGCGTCGAGAAAAACCGTCGGCTGCAGAAACGTGCCTTTGCCAGAAGGCGCGCGACCGCCGGTGGCGAGCGTCGCGCCTTCGCGCTTCCCCGATTCGATGTAACCCATGACGCGATCGCGATGTGCCGCGGTGACGAGCGGGCCCATTTCCGTTTTGTCGTCGAGCGGATCGCCGACGCGCACTTTCTCGAATGCCGCGACCACCGCGCGCGAGAAGCGGTCGTAGATCGATTTCTGCACGAGGATGCGGCTGCGCGCGCAGCAGTCCTGTCCCGCGTTGCCGAGCGAGCTCGAGACGGCGGAGGTGACGGCGCGCTCGTGGTCGCAATCGTCGAAAATGATGTTGGCCGATTTGCCGCCTAATTCGAGGCTCACGCGCTTGATGTCGTTTGCCGCGAGCTGCATCACGCGCGTGCCGACGTCCGTCGAACCGGTGAACGCGAGCTTGCGCACGGCGGGATGCCGGATGATCGCCTCGCCGACTTCCGATCCGCGCCCGGTGAGCACCGTGAAGACGCCGTCGGGAATGCCGGCGTCGCGGGCGAGCTCGGCGAGCCGCATCGCCGTGAGCGGCGTCTGCTCCGCCGGTTTGAGCACGACGCAGTTTCCCATTGCCAGCGCGGGTGAGACTTTCCACGATGTGATCGCGATCGGGAAGTTCCACGGCACGATGATTCCGCAGACGCCGACCGGCTCGCGAAACGTCATCAGCATTCCGTTCGGATTCGTGGGGATCGTCTGGCCGAAGATCTTGTTCGTCGTGCCGGCGTAGTACTCGAAGCAGGCGGCGGCGAGCGCGACTTCGTCGCGCGAATCGCGAATCGGTTTGCCGACGTTGCGCGATTCGGCGTGCGCGAGCTCCTCAGAATGATCATGAATTAACGTACATAATTTTAGAAGAATGCGCCCGCGCTGGCGAGGATGCATCCGGCTCCACGGCTCGAATGCGTTCTCCGCCGCGCGCACGGCGCGATCGACGTCGTCGCGCGTCGCCTCGTTCACGGTCATGAGGCGCTCGCCGGTCGCGGGCTCGATTAGCTCAATTGATGACATCGCAGTTGTTTCCGAGATTCAGTTGTCAGTTGTCAGTTGTCAGTTACCTCCCGCCCGCGACAACTGACAACCGACAACTGACAACTGACAACTGACAACTGACAACTGACAACTCTTCTCAGTCCGGCGCGGGTAATTCGACCACACTCTCGCCCGCAAGCGAATGCCATGCAATTGCCGTGAGCACCACCGCGGCTCCGGCGATCGCGAACGTCGTGGGGCGTTCGCCGAGGATGAGGAGCACCCAAATGGGGTTGCAGATCGGCTCGAGCATCCCGGTCAGCGACGCCTGCGTCGCCGTGACGAACGCGAGGCCGCGCGTGAAGAGCACGTACGCGAGCGCGATTTGAATCGCGCCGAGGAACACGAGGATCGCGAGCGAGAGCGGCGAGAGCGGGAAGTCGATGAACGGCAGGACGCTGAGCGCGGTCAGCACGTTGCCCCACGTGACCGTCGCGCGTGCCGCCTCGTGTTCGCGGCGCAGGAACAGGATCAGCGCGGCGAAGAAGAAGCTCGAGAGCAGCGCCATGAGATTGCCGGCCATGCCGCGCGTCTCGAAGCGGCCGACGAAAAACAGCGCCATGCCGCCGAGCGCCACGCCGATCGCGAGAGCGTCGCGGCCTCGCATCGGCTCGTGCACGACGATCGGCGAGAGCAGCAGCACCCAGATCGCGCCTGCATACTGCAGAAAAATCGCGTTTGCTGCAGTCGTCCATTTCGTCGCGATGACGAACGTCGTCAGGCACGCGGCGTAGCTGATGATCGCGGCGATGAATGACGGCGTCGACTTCCATCGTCGCGTCGCCCACGCGTCGCGCGGCAGGAAGAGCATCAGCGCGATCGCCGCGAACAGTGAGCGGTAGAACGTGACTTTCAGCGGCGGTTCGGTGACCGCTTTGATGCCGATGCCGCCGGTCGACCACAGCAGCGCCGCGGCGGCGACGAGGAGCACGCCTTTGCGGCGGGCCTGCATCCGCGAATTCTAATTGGGGAGCGGTCCCTCGCCGCGTTCGAGCCGTGCGCGAACGTCGCTTTCCGCGGGCGGACACGGCAGCGGGTCGTCCGGCGGTTCGACGACGAGTGCGCATTCGCGGACGATGTCGGCGAGCGTGTCGATCTCCAGCGGTTTGTTGACCGTCGCGTTCACCAGTGCCGGATCGATCGTCAGGTCAGCGCGCGGATCGCGGACCGCGAGGATGAACGACGTCGACTCGGGTCGGAACTCGCGGAAGCGGCTTAGAAAATCGTCGGCATCGCCGTCGGTGAGGTCCATGTCGACGAGGATGAGCGCGTAATCGCAGCTGGTGACTCTTTCCATCGCCTCATCGGCGCTCGATGCGGTGTCGACGCCGAGGGGCTGGTGGCGCAGAACGGTGAAGAGCATGACGCGAAGCGCGTCATTGCTTTCGATGACGAGCACTCTTGCTTCGGATGCTGGCATTTTCATCAATCCTTTTCGACCACCAGTAAAGTCAAATTTGATGCCAGGATCGGTGCATCAACTCAGCGCGTCCGGAGTGCTCTGCGGCGGCGGACAGCCGGGCAGCTGCGGGCGGGGTGCGAGGACGGAGATGCAGCCGGCGATCGTGTCGTACATCAGCTGCACGTCGAACGGTTTGCGGACGCTGCCGATCACGATACCCGGATCGAAGTCGCGCGGCTCGTTGCCGGCGGTCATGAGGATGACGAGCGGGCGGTACGCGGCGTCGATTTGCACGATCGACGCGAGCACCTCCCAGCCGTTCATCACCGGCATCATCAGATCGAGCAGCATCAGCGCGTAACGGCATCGCGCGAGCTTGTCGATCGCGTCGCCGCCGTGTTTTGCGGTGTCGACGGGCAATCCTTTTCGACGAAGCACCGTGAACAGCAGCGTACGAATCGCGGGATCGTCGTCGACGACCAGAATCCGCTTCTCGTCGGGCATCGCGGCCCTACGCGCGGGTCTCGAGTGCGTTGTGTTGTCCGGGCTTCGTGGCTCGCGCAGGCTCGACCTCCGCGAACATCTGCACCATCTCGCGGTTGAAGACGGCGAGATCATCCGGCTTGCGGCTGCTGACCCAGTTGCGATCGCGAATGCATTCCCTGTCTTCCCAGCGAGCGCCGGCGTTGCGGAGGTCGTCCTGGAGCGTCGGCCAGCTGGTGATGTGACGGCCCTTCGCGAGCCCGGCGGAGATCAGCAGCCATGGACCGTGGCAGATGACCGCGATCGGCTTGCCTGCCCGTTCCATCTCCTGGACGAATTGCTGGGCCTTTTTTTCGATGCGGAGCGCGTCGGCGTTGATGACGCCACCGGGCAGCATCACGGCGTCGAATTCCGACGGATCGGCCTTCGACAGGACCAGATCGACGTTGAATCTGTCGGCTTTGTCGTGGTGTTTGAAGCCCTGCACCTTCCCGTCGTTCGGAGCGATGAGTACGCATTTCGCGCCTGCATTTTCGAGAGCTTCGCGTGGACTGGTCATTTCAATTTGTTCGAAACCGTCGGTGACGATGATCGCCACACGCTTGCCCTTGAGGTGTTCCATGATCTCGTCCTCCCTCAGGGCCGGGTTGCTGCAAATAACGTGCGGGTTTCGATGGGGGTCAGAGCTGTACTTGTGACTTTTCTACCGGACGTAGAGGACGCGGTCCACGATCTGTAGAAAAATCACAAGTACAGCTCTGACCCCAATTATTTGACGAGTTTGGAGATTGCGCGGAACTCGTCCGTCCCGGACTGTACCGTCAGCTCGAAGAGCCCCATCTCTGTCGAGCTGAGCTTCGCGCCGTCCGCCGTCATCCTGCCAAGCGCGATCTCCTTGTTCTGCACAGTCCGCGACGACACGGCATCGGCGACGATCGTCACCTCGTAGCCGTTCGCGAGCAGATCGGAGACCGTCTGATAGACGCAGACGTGCGTCTCGATGCCCGCGACGATCACCTGCTTCCGATCGAGCGGCCGGTATCCGGAAAAGCACGCCTTCTCGATCGGCTTGTAGTCGTCGCCAAGCGCCTCCCGCAGCGGCGCAATCGTGTGGCCCAGGCCCTTCACATACTGCTCGGTGAGGACGATCGGAACGCCGAGGATCTTCGCGCCGCGGATGAGCCGCTCGAGGTTGCGCTCGAGCTCCTCGCGGTTCGCGATCACCGGCATCAGCTTCTCCTGAACGTCGATGAGGAACAGCACCGAGGTCGAGCGATCGAGGCGCGGCATCGGCGCTGAATGTACACTTGAGCCGGCCTCCAATGAAGAAAATGCTCGCTGCCGCGGTGGTGGTCCTCTGCGTGGTCGGCGTGTCGTCGATCGTCGGAATCCGCCGGCAGTCGACGGACGCGGAGTGGGTCGAGCAGACGCAAGAAGTCCTGCAGCAGATCGACATGACGCTGCGCTTCGCGATCGATGCACGCCGAGCCGCCAACGCGTACATCATCACCGCCGATCCGCAGCGTTTGCGCCGGTGCTACGACGCGCAGCAGCAGACCGCGATGTCGGCGGCGCGCGTCGCCGAGCTCACTCGCGACAATCCCGCGCAGCAGGCGCGCATCCATGATTTCCAGCGTCTGCTCGTCCAGGAGCGCATCGAGCTCGATCACGTGACGGCGACGCGAGATCCGACCGTGGTGCGCTCGGCGGCGTGGATCGATCGTTTCACGAGCCTTCAGGAAATCATGGACGCAATGGTCGCGGAGGAGCAGAGCCTGCTCGCGGAACGGAATCGCCAGGAGGATGCGAGCGTCCGGCAATCGCAGATCATCGTCGCCGCCGGCGATCTCGTCGCATTCGCCCTCGTCCTCGGTTCGTTCGCGATCTCCACGCGCGAAGCCCGCCAGAGGCGCGCGGCCGAAGAGAAGCTCTCCGCCGCGAATCAGGAGCTGACCTACAGCGTCGCCGATCTGCAGCGGCGATCGACCGAGCTCGCGCTGCTGTCGCGCATGGGCCGCCTGCTGCAGAGCTGCGAAACGCAGGACGAAGCGGGCGCAGCCGCGCGCAGCCTCTTCCCCGAGCTGTTCCCGAACAGCCGCGGAGCGATCTACTTCATCGCTGCTTCGCGCAATCTCGTCGTTCCGATCACATCGTGGCCGGAGACGGCCGAGGCGCTGCCGTTCGCGCCGCCCGACTGCTGGGCGCTGCGCAGCGGTGTGATTCACAAATCGTGGGAAGGCATGCCGTGCAAACATGCGAATGGCGATGAAGCTTCAGTCTGTCTGCCGCTCTCGGCGCACGGCGAGACGCTCGGACTTCTTTTCGTGCGACTCGCGGAGCATGAGGCGATCGACGTGGCGGCCGCAGCCGCGGAGCAGCTGAGCCTCGCGTCCGCGAACATCGCGATGCAGGAGACGCTGCGGCGGCAGGCGATGCGCGATCCGCTGACCGGCGTGTTCAACCGCCGTTACATGGAAGAGACGCTCGAGCGCGAGATTCACCGCGCCGCGCGGCAGAAGACGATGATCGGCGTGCTGCTGCTCGACCTCGATCACTTCAAGCGCTACAACGACACGCTCGGCCATCAGGCCGGCGACGATCTTCTGCGCGACGCCGCCGGCATCATGCAGCGCGCCGTGCGGGCCGACGACGTCGTCTGCCGCTACGGCGGCGATGAATTCGTCGTGATCATGCCCGACGCTTCGGCGGAAGTCGTCGAACATCGCGCTCACGAGCTGCACCGCAGCCTCGGCCAGCTTCCTTCGGCGGTGACGGCGTCGATCGGCGTCGCGGTCTATCCGAGCGAAGGGACTTCGGGCAAGGACCTTCTGCTCGCTGCCGACGCCGCTCTCTACCGCGCGAAGCGCGCCGGCCGCGCCCGCGTCGCGCGCGCTACGTCACAGGATGCAGCGGCTCCCGGCCGCTGAGCACGAGGCGGACGTCGGTCGCGGCGATCATCGCCATCGCGCTGCGCGTCTCGAACGTCGCCGATCCGATGTGCGGCGCGAGTACGACGTTGTCCATCGCCAGCAGGCGCGCATTGACGTCGGGCTCGTGCTCGTACACATCGAGCGCGGCGCCGGCGAGCCGGCCGGATTCGAGCGCGTCGCACAGCGCCTCCTCGTCGACCACCGCGCCGCGCGCGGTGTTCACGAGAAATGCTCCCCGTTTCATTCTCGCGAGAGCCGCAGCGTCGATCATTTGCCTCGTCTCGGGTAGAAGCGGCGTGTGAATCGAAACGACGTCGCTCGTCGCCAGCAGCTCGTCGATCGATTCGCCGCGCCGCGCGCCGGAGACTTCCATCCCGAACGCTTTCGCCCGCGCGGCCACGGCGGTTCCAATACGGCCGAGTCCGATGATGCCCAGCCGCTTTCCCTGCAGACCGGTGCCGAGGAGGTGGAGCGGCTCCCAGAGGCTGCGGCCGGTGCTGCGCACTTCGCGATCGCCCTCGACGAGCCGGCGCGTCAGCGCGAGGATGAGCGCCATCGTCAGGTCGGCCGTCGCTTCCGTCAGCACCCCGGGCGTGTTCGTCACCGTGATCCCGAGCTCGCGCGCTGCATGGATATCCACGTTGTTGTAGCCGACGGCGTAGTTCGCGACGACGCGCAGGTTCGGATTCGACGACAACACCCGGCGCGTCAGAGGATCGCTGAGGAGCGTGATGGCGCCGTCCGCCTCCGACAGAATCGTGATCAGCTCGTCTTCGCTCCGCTCCGGCTCGGTGGGATGCTCGACGACATCGAACTCGCCGGCGAGGGTCTCGCGCGCGACGGGCGGATACGCGGCGGTGAGAACGACGGTGGACTTCATGACCTCATCGCTTGCGCGCCATCAGCCATCCGACGAAGAAGAATGCCGCGCCGATGAACAGCAGCCGCACCTCGAGCTGATCGTCGCCGCGGAACAGACCGATGCTGAGGCCGATCGGCAGCAGCAGCAATCCGATCATTTGAAACAGACGCCCGGCGAGCGCAGTCACTGAAACTCCGGGCGAAGTGAGGATTCAAATGACCCGCGGCGAAACCGTTTGCCTGCCGCGCCTCGGTGGATTCGGAATGGAGTCATCTCTCGTCGATCGCGATCGTCTCTACGCGATCGCCGCGCTCGGTCTGATCGACCACCGCATTCATGCCGTCCGTCACGCGGCCGAAAATCGTGTAGCCGCCGTCGAGGTGCGGCTGCGGCGAGTGCGTGATGAAAAACTGCGAGCCGCCAGTGTCAGGGCCGGAGAGGGCCATGCCGACCGCTCCGCGCGTGTACTTCTGCAGATTGATCTCGTCGCGGATCGCGTAGCCCGGCCCCCCTTCCATGTCGTTGCGCGGATCGCCGCCCTGGATCACGAAGTTCGGCACGACGCGCATGAAGCTCGTGTTGTCGAAGAAGCGCTGTTTCGCGAGCTGCGCGAAGTTCCACGTGGTGATCGGCGCGTCCTGCGTCAGCAGGACGATGCGGATCGGTCCGCGCGTCATGTGAATCGTCGCGGTATGCGGTTGACGCGACCACTCGACGATCTGCGCGTAATCGCTTCGGTCGACCGGCAGCGGCGTGTAGTTCGGCCGCGGCTCGTGCAGTTTTTCGGCGATGAGATCCGATGCGACGCGCCGCACGACAGGATCGTTGTCCTGCAGCAGCCCGCGCAGGAACGCTTCGCGGCCGGGGAAGTCGATCTCTGCGAGTCCGCGGATCGCGGCGAGCCGAGCGTCGTCCTGCGGATCGCGGCGCGCGCGCTCTTCGGCCGCGGTCAGCGCGGCGAGTCTGTTCACGTCGTTCGATTTCGCATCGCGATCGATGGCGTAGCCGCGCACGATGACATCGGGATCGCCGAGCGCGGCGCGAATCAGATCGAGGCTCGCGTTCACCTTCTCGTCGGGGATCGTGCTCATCGCATTCTGCCGGACGAGCGGCTCAGGATCGTTCGCGTACTGCCGGCGCAGGCGATCGGAGAGCGGCGACGCCGCTTCGAGGACGCGCACTTTCGCCCAATCGGTGAGGTTCGGCGGCAGGAGCTTCTCGTCGTCGAAGTGTTTCGCGATCGCGCCTGCGGCGAGCTCGCGCTCCCATCGCGATCCCGACGTGGCGATCTCGAGGAGCCGTTTGCGTGCGATTTCGTTCTGCACGGCGAAGTCTCCGAGCGGATCGATCGCCGATGCGCGCGTGCCGGGATCGGGATCCTCGGTCATCGCGACGACGCGCACCGCATCGTCGGTCGAGGACGCGAGCGCCGGCGTCCTGGCGACGACCCGCGCGATCGCGGCCAGCGCGTTCGTGCGAACCCACGGATGCGGATCGGCGAGGGCGCCGACGAGCACGGGCAACGACTCCGCCGCTGCGATGCCGCCGAGGGCGCGGGCGGCGTACGAGCGGGTGAGGACGTCCGGATCGTTGATCAGCAGTTGGAGCTTCGCGCGAGCCGGCGCAAACGCGCGACGCGCGAGCGCGTACGCGGCAACTTCGTGGATGATCGGCGAAGGCGAATCGAGCGCGTTCGCGGCGATGTTCGAGGCGTCGTCGGAGCGGAAGCGAAAGAGATATTCGATCGCGCGCGCACGCACGCCTTCGCGCTGATCGGCTTCCGTGAATCGCGCGTAGGGCGCGAGCGGAAGTCTCGGCGCGAGCTTCGAAAGACCCTCGACCGCTTCGGCGGCGACATCGGCATCGTTACGATCGGCCGCGAGCTGCAGCAGCGTGTCTGTCGCTGCGACGTCGCCGACCTGACCGAGCGCGAAGGCGGCGTTCACGCGGACGCCGGGATCGCCGTCGTTTGCGAGCCCGGTGAGGTCCTGCAGCACGGCATTGCGATCGTTGACCGTGCTCGGTCCGATGCGGCCTAACGCGAGCGCGATGCGCGCGCGATGCAGCGAGTTGGGGTGGTGGACCCAGCGCTCGAAGACGGCCGGGTCGTATTCGCGGCGATCTTCGAACCGCAGGATCTGCGCTTCCTCCGCCGTGGTGAAGCCGTAGGGCTGGGGTGGCGCCGCGGGGGCGGGGGGCGGCGGCGGTGTCGCCGCCGTCGTGCAGCCGGCGACGAGCAACACAGCGAGGAGGCGGCGCATGTGTTTGGAGTTTATCCTGAGCGTGGGTGGTCGGGCGGTCGGGCAGCGAAGGAATTCCCGTGCGGCCGCGATGGGCCGGTTTTGCGGAGCCGCCGCGCGACGAGAGTCCTTCGGCGCTTCGCGGCTCAGGATAGACTCAGGCAATGCCGCAGGATCTGGCGATCGACGCCTCGCATCTTTCGCGCCGCTACGGGCGGCGCTGGGCGGTCGCCGACGTGTCGTTTCAGCTTCCGCGCGGCAAGGTGATGATGCTCGCCGGCCGCAACGGTTCGGGCAAGACGACGCTGCTGCGAATCCTGTCGACCGCGATCCGTGCCGATGCCGGACGCGCCACGGTCGCCGGCTTCGACATCGCGAAACAGAAAGAGGAAGTGCGGCTGCACAGCGCGCTGCTGTCGCATTACACGTATCTCTACGAATCGCTGACGGCGCGCGAGAACCTGTCGCTCGTCTCGCGCGACACCGATGCGGTGCTGCGGCGCGTTGGGATGCTCGGCCGTGCCGACGATCCGGTGTCGACGTTCTCCGCCGGCATGCGCAAGCGCGTCTCGTTCGCGCGGGTGCTGCTGCAGAAACCGTCGATCGTCTTTCTCGACGAGCCGTTCGGGCAGCTCGACCCGGAAGGCTTCGCACTCGTGGAGGATGTCGTCGCGGAGCTGAAATCGTCGGACGCGACGGTCATCATCGCCACGCATCAGGTCGACCGCGTCGCGCGCTTCGCCGATGTGCAGATCGGACTGGAGAACGGCCGCATCGCATGATCAGCGCATTTCGAAAGGAGCTGCTGCTGCAGTGGCGCACGCGCGCGCAGGCGGTCGCTGTCTTCGTGTTCGGCGCGACGGCGCTCCTGCTGTTCAGCTTCGCGATCGGTCCGAGCGCCGGCCTTTTACGCCAATACGCCGCCGGATTCCTGTGGCTGGGACTTCTGCTGTCGTCGACCCTCACGCTCAGCGAAGCGTTTCACGCGGAGATGGAGAATCACGCGCTCGAAGGACTGCTGCTGCTTCCGGTGAGTCCCCGCGTTTTGTATTACGGCAAAGCGCTCGCGAACACGATGCAGCTCGTGCTCCTCGGCATCTGTCTCGTGCCGGTGATGGTTGTGCTGTACGACGCCGGCACGACGCGCCTCCTGACCGTGCTTCTCGTGATCGTTCTCGGATCGGCGGGCATCTCGGCGCCCGGCACGCTCTACTCGGCGATGACGTCGCAGGCGCGTGCGAAGCAGACGCTCCTTCCGCTGCTGCTGTTCCCGCTGATCGTTCCGGTGCTTCTCGCCTCCGTCAAAGCGACGTCGCTCGCGATCCTCGGCGATCCGATGCAGCAGGGGAGATCGTGGGTCTTTCTGCTCCTCTGCTTCGACGGCATCTACTGGAGCCTCTGCGGCCTGCTGTTCGACCGCGTCGTCGAAGATTAGTCGGTCGCGATCGACTGCGCGCCCGGCTCGCGCTTGCGGCTCTTCTCCGATCCGAACAAGACGCCGGTTTCGATCTCCACCGGTTCGCCGTTGACGAGATACGGTTTGAACCTCCACTGCAGCAGCGCGTCGATGACGATGCCCGCCTGACTGCGGAACGCGCTGATGACGTGCACGTGCTCCACCTTGCCGTTCTTGCCGATGATCACGCGCACGGGAATCGGGTTGTACTTCGTGTCGGTCAGCACGGGATCGACCTTGTAGATGAGATTCTCGGCGCGCGCGTAGTTCGGTACGCAGCGGGGAGCATCCGTTTCCGCAAATTTGATTTGTGTCAGGCCCCCGCGCAGCTGCTCCAAGAGTCCGGTGTCGCGGCTGGTGAAAACGAACTGCACCTCGTGACAGCGCACCTCGGTCGAGAGAACGGACCAGTGCAGGCCCGCGACAGGCGATGTGTAGTCGTACCGCACGAACGTGCGCTCTCCGGCCTTGAGCTCCGGCGGCACATCCTCGAGTTTGTAGAACGACGGCAAGTGCTCGCGCGCGTACTTCGCGTCGCCCGGCGTGAGAGCGAAGAGCTCATCCTGTGCCGTAATGAGAATGCTGCCGCGGTCCTTCAGCTCCAGCTCTGCGAGAACGTATTTGCCGGTCTCCGAGGGCGGAGGGCCGTCGAATTGCTTGACGAAGGCGTCGGGAAACGCGTACTCGATTCCGAAGTATCGATTTTCGTAAACATTCTTGTGTACATTTCCTTCCTCCGGTACTGCGGTCTTCGTATCGCTCGACTTCGGGAGCGCGCCGGGAAGGAGGATGGTGTTCGCCGGCAGAGGCTTCAGCGTCTTCACTTGATTCGGATCGTTTTGCGGCGCGGACGGCGCGAAGTCGCCCTGCGCGAACAGCGGCGATGCTGCGGTGAGGAGAACGAGCAAGAACGCACGCATGGAGCCTCCAGGAAATGCGGGGCCGGCTCGAGCCGGCCCCACACACGAATCAGAGCGATCGTAAGAAGTTGAGGACGTCCTGCTTCTGCGAGGACGATAACGTGTTGAAGTTGCTGATGACCGCATTGGCCTCCGAACCGCTCGACGCGTGCTGGCTGATGGCGGTGAGCAGGTTGGTCGTACGGCCGTCGTGCAGGAAGAAGATGCGCTGACCGAGGCCCCAGAGAGGGGAGGATCGGAATTCGTCGCCGCCCGCGCCGCCCTGCGAAACATTGTCGGCGAGACCGTTGCCCATGTGATGGACGAGCAGATCGCTGTACAGATTCGCAGTCGCGTTGCTGAGGCTCGAGGTGAACGACGACGCGGATGTCGTCAACGACGGCGTGTGGCACTGCGAGCAGCCGACGGCTGCGAACAGCGATCGCCCGTTGTTGATCGACGACGATCCGCCGGGCGTCGTTGTGCTCGGCGTCGGCGGAGCGAGGAGGCGCATGAACATCGCGAACCCGACGGTGTCGCTCAGCGTACCGGTGGCGGTGGTGTTGAAGTTCGTGTGATCTTCAGGAGTCGGGTTCGGCCGGCACGCGGCTGGCAGACCCGTTGTGCCATCTTCGCCGGGCAGAGGACGTTCCTGCGTGAACAGCTCGTTGGAGACGCCCTGTTCGACGTTGTAGGCCTCACCGGCGAAGATTTCCAGCGACTTGTTCTGCGCCTTCCAGCCGAAGCGGCTGATGGTGCCGTCGTTGCCGTTGTGGTTGAAGTGACCGCTGACGCCGAGCCGGTTGTTGTCGTTGGCGCGCGCGTTGGTCTGCAGCGTGGCGTCGTCGATGTTCTCGATCAGTCCCGCGCCGAACAGCGGCGTCGGCATGCGGAAGATGATGTTCCCGGTCGCCTGCGCCTGGCTAAAACTCGGCTGCGGAAGAATCGATGCCGTGCAGCCGGAGGGCGAATCGCTGCGGCCGACGATCGTGAAGAGATCTTCGACGCCGCCGTTCGGGTTGTTCGTATCGGGGTTGCCGTTGTTGTCGAAGAAGAACGGGAATCGCGCTTCGCGGACCGGACCGTTGCGCGTGATGAACGATGGAACCGTGTTCCGCGCGCCGTCGGCCGCTCCGTCGCCGATCTGCGGATTGACCGCCGGAGCGGATCCGCCGACCGCAGGCTGCGCGTGACACGATGCACAGCTGCGCGAGTTGAAGCGGGGACCGAGGCCGACGCCTTCTTCGCCGGCGAGGGTGCCTGCGACGGAGTCAACCTCTTGAAATCTGTCCTGGCCGTCGTTGAAGAAGTCGAGAATGGTCACCGGAATGTTCGCCGCGACCGAACTCAGCGGCCCGCCTGCCGCCGCCCCCCCGCCGCGCACTCCCGGATCGGTCTGACCGAACAACGAAACAGAAAGCAGAGTGATCAATATGAAGATAGGGGCTGCCCGCTGGGTCATCTGTTTCCTCCTTGAGGTTGAGAAAGAGAGTAAGAAGATGGTGATGGTCGACGCGGCCATCACCGATTGATGCCGGGCGAACAGATGAGACCGACTTGTGTTTGGGATTAGGATATGGAAAAAAATAAAGAAGGCAAGAAGCAGAAACGGAAGGCCGTCGGACACCCGGCGGCTGCCCGGAGTCCTATACTGAGGAGCCGCGTGCGATGACCTCTCAACCCTCTCGAGCGGCGCGGGCGCTGCTGGCCGTCGCGATCATCGGCGGCGCAGCGGCGGTCGCGCTTTCGCTCTATGCCGACGCCGCGCTGCACGGCGGCCACAAAGTCGGAGGCGTCTGGCTGCCGTTCTCCGCCGCGTGCCTGGCGATCCTCGCCAGCGCGCTGTTCATGCTCGTCGGTGAGTCGTTTCCCGCCGCGCCGCCGTTCATCCTCGCCGGCGCTGTCGCCTGTCTCGCGGCCGGCTCGTACCTCGGCCTGTTCGTCGCGCCGCCGGAGCACTTCATGGGCGAAGTGCAGCGAATCATGTACGTGCATGTGCCGACTGCCTGGAGCGCGCTGCTCGCGCTGACGTTCGCCTTCGGCTGCGCGATCGTGTCGCTCTTCACCGGCGAGTGGAAATGGGACGCGAAGCTCGAGGCCGGCGTCGAAGTCGGCGTGCTGCTCGGATTCCTCCTCTGCTGTCAGGGTGCGATCTGGGCGAAGCCGACCTGGGGCGTCTGGTGGGACTGGGACCCGCGGCTGACGACCACCGCGGTTCTCGTCTGCGCGTTCCTCGGAATCCTCGCGCTTCGTCACTTTGTTGACGACCCCGTGAAACGCGCCACGTGGTCCGCGGTGGCAACAATCATCGCCTATGTCGACGTGCCGATCGTCTACTACTCGGTGCGTTGGTGGAACTCGCTTCATCAGATGCAGTCGAGTCCGGAGACCGTCTCTCCACAGTTCTATCTTCCCCTTCGCCTGAACGCGTTCGGCGTGCTCTTCCTGATGACGGGATTCATCATTCTGCGATCGCGGATCGCCGCGGCGCGGATCGCAACGGAGCTCGCCCCGCCGCCGCCCGAATTCCTTGGGGAGCTCGCATGACCGGCGGCTATGTCACGGGCGGCTGGTCGTTCGTCTGGGCGGCGTACGGCTGGACCGCGCTCGTCCTCGCGACCTACGGCCTCTCACTCATCCTTCGGATCAGAAAAATACGATGAAGCGTTCTCGTCTGTTTCTCATTCTCTCGCTTGCGGTTGCCGCCATCGCGTTCGGGGTCATCGCGACCACCGGAATCAGCCGAAATCTGGTCTACTACTGGTCGCCGACGGACATCACACATGCTGGTGACAAAGCATACGGGGCAACGATTCGCCTCGGTGGTCAAGTAGCACCAGGCTCAATTCGGATGGGAAACGGCTCGCTGCTCGACTTCGACGTCACCGACCACCAGCACCTGATTCACGTGCGGTCGAACGGCGTTCCGCCGCAGATGTTCCGCGAAGGAATCGGCGTGGTGGTCGAAGGAACGATGGTCCGCGGCGGCTATTTCCAGAGCGATCGCCTGATGGTGTCGCACAACAACGAATACCGTGCGCCGAAACCGGGCGAGGCCATCAACGCGAAACAGCTGATCAAGACCACGAAGGGACTGTAAATGACCGCCTCGACGAGTTCCCGGTTACCGGTTCACGGTTGCCGGTCAGGAGTACCGGAAGCCGGCCACCGGCAACCGGCAACGGAACAATGATCGCCACCCTCGGACGCTTCATCATCCTCACTTCCGTCTTCGTCTCCGCGGCCGGCGCGATGATCGCCTTCGCAGCGGGCAAGCGGCAATCGCTCGATGGCCTCAAACTCGCGCGCCGCTTCGCCTACGCATTCGCCGCGCTGATGGTGCTCGCGGTCGGCGTGATGGAGTACGCGCTGCTCACGCACGACTTCTCGGTCAGCTACGTCGCCCAGGTCGGATCGCGTGAAGTGCCGACGTGGGTGACCATCGTCAGCCTCTGGTCGTCACTCGAAGGATCGATCCTCTTCTGGGGACTGGTGATGGGCCTCTACATCGCCGGCGCGACGTGGCTGACCCGCAATGCGTATCCGGATTACATGCCCTTCGCGATCGGCACGTGGCTCAGCTGCGCGGCGTTCTTCAGCTTCCTCATCTCCGGCCCGGCGAATCCGTTCATCACGGTCCCGCAACCGCCGCTCGATGGCAACGGACCGAATCCGCTCTTGCAGAACCACATCCTCATGGTCGCGCATCCGCCGTTCCTCTACCTCGGCTACGTCGGCATGACGATTCCGTTCGGCTTCGCGTGCGCGGCGCTGCTGCGCGGACGGCTCGGACACTCGTTCCTCAAGCCGCTGCGCGCGTCGCTGATGCTGCCGTGGATCTTCCTGACGATCGCAATCATGTTGGGCGGCTGGTGGGCCTACGAGGTTCTCGGCTGGGGCGGCTACTGGGCCTGGGACCCCGTCGAAAACGCGTCGCTGCTTCCGTGGCTCACGGCGACGGCCGCGCTGCACTCCGCCGTCGTGATGGAGCGGCGCGGCGTGCTGAAAGGCTGGACGGTCACACTCGTCCAGGCGAGCTTCCTTTTGACGATCCTCGGCACCTTCATGACGCGCTCGGGCGTCTTCAACTCCGTCCATTCGTTCACGCAGAGCTCGATCGGTCCGACGATTCTCGTTTTCCTCGCGGCCGCGCTGCTCTTCTCGGTCGTGCTGCTGGCGCTGCGCGTCGACTCGCTCGAGAGCGAAGGCCGCATCGAGAGTCCGGTCAGCCGCGAGGGCATGTTCCTCGTCAACAATCTGATCTTCGTTCTGCTGACGTTCACCGTTCTGATCGGAACGGTCTTCCCGCTCGTCGTTGAAGCGCTGCGCGGAAAGCAGATGAGCGTCGGCCGCCCGTACTTCGACTCGATGGTCGTCCCGACCGGGACGGCGCTGCTGTTTCTGATCGGCGTCGGTCCGGCGCTGCCGTGGGGCCGCCCCAAACGCGACCAGCTCGTGCGTTCGCTGCTGCTTCCGTTCGCGAGCGGCGCGATCCTCGGTGCGATCGGCTTCCTCGCCGGCGCGCGCAATCCGTGGACGCTCGTCACGCTTCTCTTCGGCGGATATGCCGCGTGGGTGACGATCGTCGAGATGTCGCGCGGCGGCGCGAAAGTGCTCAAACGCGGAAGGCGTCGCGTCGGCGCGTACATCGTCCACGCCGGCGCCGTCATCGTGCTCGTCGCGATTGCCGTCAGCAGCACGATGAAGACGCAAACCGAAGTGCAGCTGACGCGCGGTCAGTCGGCGAACATCGGCATGTACACCGTGACTTTCCTCGGCGCTGAGGACCGGACGGAGCCGAATCGCACCTCGATGATCGCGCGCTTCGCGGTGACGTCGAACGGCAAACCGGTGACCACGATGGAGCCGCGGATGAATCAGTATCCGCAGATGCGCGAGCCGATCGGCACGCCCGACGTCTACTCGACGGTCGCCCGCGATCTCTACCTCTCGATCACCAACATCGATCCCGGCAGCCAGAGCGTCTCGGTGATGATGCTGATCACGCCGATGGTCTCGTGGATCTGGATCGCAGTCATCGTCATGGGCCTGGGCGGCGTCGTGGCGCTCGTGCCGCAGCGGCGCGTTCTGGCCGCCGAAGCGGAAGACCGAGTGCCTGACGTTGCCGCGGAGGTCGCATGAACCGCACCGTTCTCATCGTCGGCATCGCGATCACTCTCGCTCTCGTCGCCGTCCTTTTCCTCGGCCTCGGCAAAGATCCGACGGCGATCGATTCCCCGCTCGTCGGCAAGCCGGCGCCGCCGTTCGTGCTGAAGTCGGTGAACACCAGCGAAACCATTGATATCAACCAATTGCGCGGCAAACCGGTCGTCGTGAACTTCTGGGCGACGTGGTGCGGACCGTGCTTCCAGGAACACCCGGTGCTCGTCGAGAACGCGCGCGTGATCCCCAACGTGCAGTTCGTCGGCGTCGTCTTCAACGACACCGCGGACAAGATCAACGCCTTCCTGCACCAGAACGGGTCGTCGTATCCCACACTGCTCGACGAGCAGGGAAAGACCGCGATCGAATACGGCGTCGGCGGCGTTCCCGAAACGTTCTTCATCAACCGCAAAGGCATCATCGTGGCCAAGTACGTCGGCCCGATGTCGACCGAGGTTCTTCAGGCCAACGTGGCCAAGGCGATGACCGAATGATCGTCACTCTCCTCCTCGCTGTTGCGATTTCGACACCTCCCCAGGGGCAGCCGCTCTCCGGCCCCGCTCTCGATCAGCGCACGCAGGAAGTCGCGTCGCTGCTTCGCTGCCCGGTGTGCCAGGGCATGTCCGTCGCCGACTCGCCGTCCACCGTCGCGCAGGACATGAAGCACCAGGTCCGCGACATGCTGTCGAAGGGCTACACGCAGGAGCAGATCCTGTCGTACTTCGAGAAGTCGTACGGGCAGTTCGTCCTCGAAAAGCCCAAGAACCCGCTGGTGTGGATTCTTCCGATTCTCATCCTCATCATCGGCGCTGTAGTCGTAGCTACTACAGCGAAGAAGCTGAGCGCCGAACCGACCGCCGCGACCGCCGATCCGGAACCGGCAACCGATCCTTACGTCGAACAAGTCCGGAAGCTGGTGAACCATGACTGATTGGCTCAGCGCGTCGGCGATGCTGCTCGCCGGCCTCATCGTCGGTTTCATGTTCCTGTACGGGATGAAGCGGCGCCGGGCCAATGTCGACGCCGACCGCGCCGATCTCGAGGCGAAGCGCGACGCGCTTCTCGCGCGGCTGCGTGAGGACCCCTCCGACAAGCAGCTCGAGCTGCAGGCGGCCGAGGTGCTGAAGAAGCTCGACAAGCTGCGTGTGGGGACGGGCGCCCCCGCCCGTCCTGCGTCGGGCGAGGCGCCCGCCGCCACACCGTCCCAATCGCGAAACGCGGCGCTGATCGGGTTCGCCTGGGGCGCCGGCTCGGTGGCCGTGCTCGCGGGAATCGGATTTTTCGTCTGGCAGCAGGCGAAACCGAAAGAAACGGCGATGCCGCCGCAGCAGCAGAGCGCGATGGCTTCGCCTGCGGCGAACGATCCGCTGATCCAGCAGCTGCAGCGGAACGTCGACCAGAACCCGAACGATCTCAATCTTCGCGACGATCTCGCCAAGGCCTATCTCGATCGCGACGACCTCACCGGCGTCGCCCAGCAGACACGCGTCGTACTGCAGAAGAATCCGAACGACGCGCGCGCGCTGACGTATCAGGCGCTCGTGCACATCGCGGCGCGCCAGCCCGAAGCCGCGGCGGCGATGCTGCAGAAAGCGACGCAGGTCGATCCGGATCTTCTCGACGCGTGGGTGGGCCTCGCCTGGCTGCACGCCGCGAGCGGCGAAATCCCGCAGGCCCAGGCGGCGATCGACGAAGCGAAGAAACGCCATCCCGACCAGGCCGCGCGCCTCGACGATCTCATGAACCATCTCCGGAACCCGCAGCAGATGGCACAAGCGCAATCACAGCAGCAGGAGCCGCCGCCGGCCGCCGCCGATCCCGCTCCGCAATCCCAACCAGCCGCTGCACCCGCGGCCTCGGGCGAATCGGTCCGCATCACTCTCAACGCGGCGAATACCGCGTATCCGCCCACCGCGGTCATCTGGGTCATCGCGCGTCCGGCGGGCTCGTCCGCCGGTCCTCCCGCCGCCGTCAAGCGCGTCCCGCTCGGCAGCTTCCCGATGACGGTCGAGCTCAGCGCGTCCGACTCGATGATGGGCCAGCCGCTGCCGCCGAAGATGCACATCGAAGCGCGCATCGACTCCGACGGCGATCCCATGACGCGCGATCCGAAGGACCCCATCGCGCAGCAGGATGGCGTCGCGGTTGGACAGTCGCTCACGCTGAACCTGAAGTAACGCCCGACGCCCGATTGAAAGCCTGAGATCCGGCAGGCGGACGTACGTCGCACTGGGCCAGATTCGTAGCCTGAATCCGAACGAGGTTCGAATGAACCCGTTACCTCTTCCCTCGAACCTCATCATCGCCGTCGCGATCGAATTTCGAATGTCGAATTTCGAATGTCGAATGAAGAATGAAGAAACGCCCGGCCGCGGCTTCTTTCTCAATTCTTCATTCGAAATTCGAAATTCGAAATTCTTCATCGGTCAACCTCACTCGAGGTTCAAGGTTCGAATTAGGAGGGAAGAGGTTTGTGGACCTCTTACCTCTTCCCTCGAACCTCATCATCGCCGTCGCGATCGAATTTCGAATGTCGAATTTCGAATTTCGAATGTCGAATGAAGAATGAAGAAACGCCCGGCCGCGGCTTCTTTCTCAATTCTTCATTCGAAATTCGAAATTCTTCATCGGCCAACCTCACTCGAGGTTCAAGGTTCGAATTAGGAGGGA
>DATIZY010000145.1:0-55891 GCA_035516895.1 Thermoanaerobaculia bacterium
CGTAGAAAAAGCACAACTGAAGCTCTGACCCCATTAGAGGTGTTTGATGGTGAAGTCGATCAGCTTTCGCTTCAGCGCGGTGTACGGCGGGTACAGCAGCTGAATCATCGTGAACCGCGAGCGCTGCTCCAGCACCGCACGCGCGTTCGAGAAGGCCTCGAACCCGAACCGTCCGTGCGCTTTTCCGAATCCGCTCTGGCCGACGCCGCCGAACGGCAGATGCACCTGATAAAAATGAATGAGCGTCTGGTTGATGACCGTCGCGCCGGCGCGCGTTTCGCGAAGCATGCGATCGACGAACGCTCGATCGCTGCTGAACAGATACATCACCAGCGGACGTTCCCGCTCGTTGATGATCTTCAGCGCCTCTCCGATGTCGCGGTAGCCGATCACCGGCAGCAGCGGACCGAAAATCTCCTCGCGCATCAGCGCGGAATCGAGCGCCACGTCGTCGACGATGACGGTCTGCACGCTGCGTCCGTCGGTTTTGCCTTCCGCGAGTCTGCTGATCCGCGCCGCGTGGCGATCGTTCACTAACCAGCTGCTCTCGATTTTCACTTCCTCACGGAGTTTTTCGAGAAACCGCGCGCGCACGCTCTCGTCGACGAGAACGTAGTCGGGCGCGATGCAGATCTGCCCCGAGTTCATCGTCTTTCCCCACGCAATCCGCTTCGCCGCGACGTCGAGGTCCGCGCTGCGATCCACGATGACCGGCGACTTCCCGCCGAGCTCGAGAGTGACCGACGTGAGGTGCTCCGCGGCGGCCTTCATCACGACCTTTCCGATCTCGGGGCTGCCGGTGAAAAAAATATGATCGAACTTCTTCCTGAGCAGCGCCTCGGCGACGGATGCGTCCCCTTCGATGACCGCGACTTCGCTTTCGTCAAACAGACCTGCAAGGATTCGCTTCATGCACGCACTGGCGTGCGGCGTCATCTCCGAAGGCTTCAGAATCGCGCAATTTCCGGCCGCGATCGCGGAGACGAGCGGACCGAGAGTCAGATTGATCGGAAAGTTCCAGGGCGAAATGATCAGCACCACGCCCTTCGGCTCGTACACGATGTGCGAGCGCGAGCCGATCATCGTGAGTGGAGTCGCGACGCGCTCGGGCCGCATCCATCGCCGCAGGTGCCGCATCGCGTGGCGCGCCTCGCTCACCACCGCGAAAATCTCCGACAGATCCACCTCGGCTGCCGGTTTGCGGTAATCGTCCCAGAGCGCCTGACGGATCTCGTCGCGGTGCGCGAACATCGCATCGTGCAGACGTTTCAGCTTCGCGACGCGTTCGGCGGCGGTCGTCCTCGCGATCTTCTCGCGTCGCGCCTGCTGGCGCTCGAAGATGCGATCGACGTCGTCGTTTACGGGAAGTCGATCTCCGCGATGTTCGCGAAGTTGGTATACATCCACTGTCCGGTACTCCGTTCGCGGCCGATGAAGTCGACTTCGTTTCCGAAGCAGCTGTCGTTGAAGTAGACCTGCGACTTGTCACCCGATTTCATCTCGACGTTCAGCGTCATCACCGGATTGTTCGCGCAGCAGGGGCTGAAGTTGACGCTCGTCGCCGGACCGACGATCTTCGCGATGTCGTATTTCGACGGCGCGAATTGCGTTCCGTCCGGTTTGCAGAAATTACCGCTGTCGTAACGAGCGTATCCGCTGAACGGAATGTAGTAAGCGAATTGCGAGCTGCCGAGGTCGAGAGTGTGCGATTCGCCGGAGGTGAGTTTGACGACGGCCGTCGGATGCGGCTTCGTCAATGTCACGTTGAGCGTTCCATCGTTCGACGGCGTGAACGTCGTCGTGACCGAGTCGTATGCGAAATCGTCGACGGTGACCAGCAGCGGCCTGCCGGCGGGCAGGCTGATCGAAAACTTTCCATCGGCGCCCGTGCCGTTGGGGCTCGTCCGGTACGTTCCGCTGTGCACGACGGCGCCGGCAACCGGCTTGCCCGAGGAATCGGTGACGACTCCGGTGACGGTGACGGTGCCCGGAACTTTCTCCACGCTTCGCTGGCGAACCGCCGCGAAAAGAGGCATCACAACGAGAACCATCGGGATGAACAATCGGAAACGGGACATGGGTCTCCTCGATCAGAATTGGCCGGCAATACTACAGTACGGCGCACGCCATGAAAGCGCTTGAGTTCATTTCCGAAGCCGAGCCCGCTCTTGCAGATGCAAACATTGAGCTGCAACGCGCCGAGTGGATCGCGCAGAACTTCATCACGCACGACACGCAGATCGTCGCTGCCGGCGCGAACGAGCGTTTCATCACTCTCGGCGTCGATCTGGCGAAACGCGCGGCGGCGTTCGACGGTGAGCGCGACCTTCCGTTCGACGTCCGCCGCAAGCTCGGTCTCCTCAAGTTGTCGCTGACCACGCCCGGACCGGGCGATCCGCGGAAGACGGCGGAGTTGGCGAAAATCGCCGCGACGATGGATGCGATGTACGGCTCGGCCGCGTACAACGGACTGGACGTCGAGGCGATCACAAAAATCATGCAGCGCGATCGCGATTCCGCTCGCCTGCTCGACGTGTGGCGCGGATGGCACGACGCGGCGCGTCCGCTCAAACCGCTGTACAGGCGATTCGTCGAGCTGACCAACGAAGGCGCGCGCGAGCTCGGCTATCGCGACGCCGGCACAATGTGGCGATCGAAGTACGACATGCCTGCTGACGCGTTTGCCGCGGAGGTCGACCGGCTGTGGAGAGAGGTCAAGCCGCTCTACGATCTTCTGCATCGCCATGTCCGCCGCCGCCTCCACCTCCCTCCCGACCGCCCCACGCCCGCCCACCTCCTCGGCAACATCTGGGCGCAGGAGTGGGGCAACATCTACGATCTCGTCGCGCCGCGCGCGGCATACGCGTACGACCTCACGAGCATCCTCGAATCGCGCAGCGACATCGACGAAGCCGGGATGGTGCGCATCGCCGAGCGGTTCTTCACATCGCTCGGCTTCGATCCGCTGCCGAAGAGTTTCTGGGAGCGATCGCTCTTCACCCGGCCGCGCGATCGCGAGGTGGTCTGCCACGCGAGCGCGTGGGACATCGATGACGAGGACGACCTGCGCGTGAAGATGTGCATCGCGAAGAACGCCGACTATTTCCAGACGATTCATCACGAGCTCGGACACAACTTCTATCAGCGCGCGTACAAAACGCAGCCCTTTCTCTACAAGGACAGCGCGAACGACGCCTTTCACGAGGCGATCGGCGACACGATCGCGCTGTCGATCACCCCGAGCTATCTCGTCCAGATCGGACTGCTCGATCGCGAGCCGCCGCTGGAGAACGACATCCCGCTTCTGCTCCGCGAGGCGCTCGACAAGATCGCGTTCCTGCCGTTCGGAATCATGATCGACCAATGGCGCTGGCGCGTCTTTGCCGGCGAGATCACTCCCGACGACTACAACGAATCGTGGTGGACGCTGCGGCTTCAGTATCAAGGCATCGCACCTCCCATCGCACGCACGGACGACGATTTCGATCCCGGCGCGAAGTACCACATTCCGGCGAACGTTCCGTACATGCGCTACTTCCTCGCGCGCATCCTCCAGTTTCAATTTCATCGCGCGTTGTGCGAGGCCGCGGGATTGCGAGGACCGCTTCATCGCTCGTCGATTTACGGCAGCCGCGCCGCCGGCTCGCGCCTCGAAGCCATGCTCGCGATGGGCCGCAGCCGCCCGTGGCCGGAAGCGCTCGAGGCGATCTGCGGGACGCGCGCAATGGATGCGACCGCGATGCTCGACTACTTCGCGCCGCTGCGCGAGTGGCTCGAACAGCAGGACTGATCACCGTCAGAGCGCGCGCAGGGAGCATCTCTCGCCTCGGTGCATTCGGACGTGTAGGGCACGGCTGCGCCGTGCCGAACCCCCCGTCGCGCAATCTACGCAGGGTGGAATCATTGCTTCGTCAGGCGCGCCGGAGAGCACGAAGAATCGCGATCAGAATCACCGCGCCGACGAACGCCGTGATGATCGCGCCGATCGTTCCGCCTGCGCCGATGCCGAGGAGGCTGAAGAGCCAGCCGCCGATGAAGGCGCCGATCACGCCGACGATCATGTCGCCGATCAATCCATAGCCGCCGCCACGCATGACTTTTCCGGCGAGCCAGCCGGCGATCAACCCGATCAGCAGAAACCAGATGAGCGTACTGAGTGCCATGCTCGTGTCTGGTGCAATTGCTGAGCCGCCCACGGCACGCCGGTTGAAATGAGTGATTGGCGGAGACCACGATGCCATCCAAACTCATCGCAAGAATCGCCGCGGCCGCCGTGATCGGCTTCGCGATCGGCTTGCTCATCGCCACGACCGAGCGGCTGTTCCTCTCGCATCCCCTGGCCGTCAGCAGCGGCGTTTATTACGGATACGGCCTGCTGTTCGCCGGATTCGTCCGGCCAATCGCGGTTCCGCTGTTGTGGCCCGCACGGCTTCTGATCCCAGCCGCGGCGACATCGCCCGTCGCGACCAGCATCGCGATCATGGCCAACGCGCTGCTCTACGCCGCCGCCGCCGCGGTCGCGGATCGCATTTACGCCGGGCGCGGACCCTCGAATTCGCCGCGGATGATCCCGTAGCATTCGACATCGACGTACTCGCCCCACTTTTTCAAGTGATGACGAAGCGTGCCTTCGTGGCGCATTCCGATCTTCTCGAGGACGCGCGCGGAAGCGGGATTTCTGCTGAACACCTGCGCGAAAATACGCTGCAATTTTTGCTCGCCGAACCCGAAACGCACCATCGCCCTCCCCGCCTCGGTCGCATAGCCGCGGCCCCAGAACGGAACTCCGATCCAGTAACCGAGCTCGCCTCGATCGTGCGTAGGATCGACGACGAGTCCGATCGCGCCTGCGAGCTGACCCTCCGCCTCGATCGCGAAGACAATCTCCGCGCCCTCTTCCTGCTTTTCGATCCATGCCTCCGCCGCGCCGTCGGGATACGGATGCGGAATGTGCAGCGTGTTGAGCGCAACCTCGCGCGCGCCCGCGAGCCGCTGCACGTCGGGCGCGTCGTCGATCGTGAACGTTCGAAGGAGCAGGCGCTCCGTCTTCAGCATCGCGAGAGTCTACGCCGTGACGAGATCGCGCACGCGCTGCGCGATCTCGCGCTCGCCGGCGGAGATGCGATCGCGCTCGAGTGCGTCGAGAAGCGAGCGCAGAGATCGATAGGCATCGCCTCGCTCTGACGGCTCACGCAAGAGCGCGGAAGGCTCGATGCCGTGCGACGCGAGATAGTCGTCCACCGCGCCCCGCGTCTCGGCTGCGGTCGGCCGGACCAGACCGCGAACGCGCTCCCGAATGCGGCGGCTGCGCTTCAGCCGCGCGAGCGCGATTGCGCCGATCAGGACGGCGGCGGCGATCGCAGCGAGGAAGATGCCGATCGCGCGGACGCCCGGGATGTCGCGGCGCTCGGCGAGCGGCGGCGGCGGCTCTTCCGGCGACGCCGCGCTGACCATGAGCGTCGTCGCTTCGCAGCGGAGATGCTGACGCTGGCCGAGCGGCGTGAGGACCGTCGTGTCGAGGGCCGGGATCGTGAACGGGCCCTGCTGCGTCGGAAAAATCAGATACTCCCAGCGCCGCGTCATCATCGCATCGTCGTGCCTTCGGTCGACCATCGTCGCTTTGTCGATGATCTGGAGCGTTCCCTTCGGCGTTCGCTCGAACGCCGGCGGCGCCGCGCCGCGCAGGTTCGCGCGGCCGTTGAGCACGATGCTCATCGCGACCGGCCCGCCATTGCGCTGCACCGGCAGACCGCAGCGCAACGTCACGTCGCCGACCGCCGCGACGGGCGGGCCGGGTGGGACGGCGCGCGCGCGAATGCTGATCGGCGACGAGCGCCGGTGCACGTCGACTTCCATTCCTTCGAACAGATCGAAGGGATTGCCGGTGCGCACGCGCTTGAGGATCGACGCATTCACGCCCATCGCCGGAATGGTCAGGAATCCACTGCGCAGCGGAAAGAGCGCGACGCGGCGAATCGGCAGCTTCTGCACGACGATGCCGTCGATCGCGAGCTGCACCGGCTGCTCCCCGCGCACATCCAGCTCCTCGGCCCAGAAATCTTCGAGCTTCGGGATCTCTCCGATCGCGTACTGCTGGACGGATGTCGCGTTGTACAGCCACCACGTCACGATCACTTCCTGACCTTCGAAGACCGCCGTTGGATCGGCGGAGGCGACGAGGAAGATCGGATCGCGATTCGTGGCGATCAGCTCGCGAAGAATCTTCGCCGGATCGTTCGTGCCCGCGGCGGCATCGGGAAGAACCTGGATGGAGATCGGCGCGAGCGTCTCGACCTGTCCGCCGGAGCCGTGCAACGTGACCGGTCCGATGACGGCACTTCCCGGCGCGCCCGGATGCGCGGTGTATTGAAAGGTCTTGCGGCGCGAAGTCTGACCGTTGATGAAATCGAATTCCCTCGACACCGACGGCGCACCTTCGATCACGAGATTCCTCACCGGAAGCTTGATCGAATCGATTCCCGCGAAGCCGTCCTCGAGCGTGATCGTGATCGTCAGCGTGTCGTCGAGCTGCATGATCCGTTTGTCGACGGAGAGCTCGTTCGACCACAAATTTCGAATTTCAAACGAAAAATTGAAAATGAAAAATAGAGCAATGACCGCTCGCCGCTTCGAATTCTTCATTTGAAATTTGAAACTTCACCATCCAACGTGCAGCCTCTCGCCCTTCGCCCGGTGCATCCGCTGCAGCTCTTCCTGCTCCTGCTGCTGCACGGATCGAAGCAGCGACTCGATGTTCGCGTCGCCCTGCCGCTGTTGATCGGGCGCCGGATTCGCCTGCTGCGGCTGCGGTCGCGGCGAGGAGCCCTGTTGCGGCTGATTGGATCCGCCCTGCTGCCGCTGCTGCTGCGTTTTGCGCACGAGCGCGATCTCGAGATTGCGCTTCGCCGCCCCGTCGCCCGGCTGCAGCTTCAGCGCCTCGGTGAAATCGCGAATGGCCGAGTCGTATGCGTTCGACCCGAGCGCGCTCGTCCCGCGATTGAAGAGCGTGTCTTCGCGCAAACGCGCGTCGCTCATCGCCTTCATCAGCGTCGCCGAGCCCTGCTCGCGATCGCCCGCCGCCACTTGCGCGGTGCCGAGATTGAATGCGCGCTGCGGAGACGCTGCGATCGAGTTCGCGTCAGCGAACGCTTTCACCGACTGCTCGTATTTTTTCTGCTGAAACGCCTTCACGCCGCGCGCGCTCGCCGCGTGCGAGTTCGTATCGCGCCAAAGCTGCGCGAGGTTGAAGACGAGGACCAGTGCCGCGATCACTCGGCACCTCGCTCATTGCGAGTGTGAGGGGCGTCTCGAGCCGGCGTGACCGGCGGAAGCCGGTCCCTACACTTGATTCGGGCCATCACTCCGCACCTCGATTGACGAACGATCCGCAGAGGAGCGCGACTGCCGCGAGCGCAAGCGGCCACTGGAACCGCTCGATCGGCACCTTCACGTTTTTCTTTTCGCCCTTCTCCGCCGGCGGCGCCGCGAGGGCATCGAGATCGTGCTCGCCGAACGGGTTTTCGTAAAAGCGCCCGCCCGTCGACCTCGCGAGGTGCTGCATCACCTCGGGATGCGCATAGGTGTCGATCACCTGGCCGTTGTCGTCGCGCAGATCGCCGCCGTCCGCGCGCGGAATCGTGCTGCCGCTCGTCGTGCCGACGACGATCGACGACACCGCGATGCCGCGCTGCCGTGCGTTGCGCAGCGCGTCGTCGAGATGCGTTCCCTGATCCTCGCCGTCGCTGATGATGACGATGTCGCCTTTTTGCGCGGGATCGATGTCGACGAGCAGCGCCGCCTTGCTGATGGCGGCGCCGAGGTCGGTGCCGGGGTCGCCGACTTCACCGGTCTGGATCGAGTCGATCAGCTCCGCGACCGCCTCCTCGTCGCTCGTCAGCGGACAAACGACTTCGCCGCGCGCTTCGAAGACGACGAGCCCGATGCGTCCCGTGTCGGCGTCGGCGATGCGTTTGGCGATCGCCTTCGCCGCGTCGAGGCGCGAGGCGCCCACATCGCGCGCGTCCATGCTGTCGGAGACGTCGATGGCGATGACGCGATTGCTCGCACGCTCCTCGACCGGAACGGTTTTGAAGCCGATACGCGGTCCTGCGAGCGCCACCGCGGCCGCGAGCAGCGACAGCGAGACGAGATACGGCCGCAGCGCGCGGGCTGGATTGGCGACCCCGCGCAGCGCTTCGGCGATGAACCGCCGCGCGATGCGAATGCGATGGCGCTCGCGCGCGACGAGAAAAACGAGCGCCGCCGGCGCGACGAGCGCGAGCGCCAGAAGCGGCATCGAGCGAAATGTCAGGCCGAGATTTTCTGCCATAACGTTTCTCCCGACAGCAATGCGAGCGCGAGCGCGCCGAATGCGGCGGCGAGCGGCGTCGTGTACAGCTCGTCGATGCGCTCGCTCTTCGGCGCGGTCAGCTTCGTTTTCTCCAGACTGTCGATGCGGTTGAGGACGCGGCTCATCGTCTGCGCGTCGGTGGCTCGAAAGTATTCGCCTCCGGTCGTGTGCGCGATCGCCTGCAGCGTGTCCTCGTCGAGATCGGCGCGGATCAGCTGGTACGACGTCACGATCTCGCCGGTCAGCGGATCCTCGCGTTTGATCGGAATCGGCACCGCCCCGCGGCTGCCCACTCCAATCGTATAAATTTTGATGCCTACTTTTGATGCGATATTTGCCGCGGTCATCGGCTCGATCGAACCGGCATTGTTCACGCCGTCGGTCACGAGAATGATGATGCGGCTTCGCGTCTTCGACGTGCGAAGTCGATTGACCGCGGTGGCGATGGCGTGCCCAATCGCGGTGCCGTCGCCGTTTTCCCCGACCTGCGCTTTGTCGAGGATCGCCTGCGCGATGTCGCGGTCGTACGTGATCGGCACGCGCGTCGCCGCGCGGACGCCGAAGGTGACGATGCCGATGCGGTCGTCCTGCCGCTTCGAAATGAATTCGCCGATGAGGTCCTTCGCGACGGCGAACCGGTTGCGCGGCCGGAAATCCTCCGCCGCCATGCTGCCCGACGCGTCGAGGGCGACGACGATGTCGACACCGTAGCGGTCGTTCGTCGCGAGGCGCGTGACTTTCTGCGGACGCGCGAGCGCGACGATCATCAACAGCGCGGCGAGGCACTCGAAGACGAAGGGCAGCCCGGCGAATCGCGCGCGCACCGGCAGCCTGGGCGAGACGAGGTTGAGCGACGAGACCGTGAATGCGCCGAATTTGCGGCGGCGATCGCGAACGACGAGAGCGATGCGCGCGACGACGAGCAGCGCGACGAGGAGCCACAGCGGCGAGGCGAAGTGGGTCATGTGCGCCCCTCACCCGGCCCTTCGGGCCGCCCTCTGCCGGCGGGAGAGGGCACGGGAGTGCGGGCGTGCCCTCTTCCTCCGTGAAGGGCCGTCTTCACGCCGCCAACTCCAGCGCCTGCTGTTTCAGCGTGCGCAGATCGCCGGGCTTCGCACCCCACGGCGAGAATTTCTCGAGATCGCCCTGCCGCAGAATCTCCTCGACCGTCGCCGACGAATTTTTCTCGAGCACCTCGGTCGTGGTCAGCGTCGTCGCGTCGATGTACTCGCGAACGGCGTCGGCGAGCTCCGCCCAGGTGCGCGCACGCCCGACGGCATGGCGGAACCGCTCGGCGGGCGCAACGACCGGCTTCGGCAGTTTCTGTCGTTTCGCGAGCCAGACGACCGCGCTCCATGCGGCGATCGCGAGCAGCGCGGCGACGGCCATCAGCACGAACGGCGGCATCGGATACGGCTCGCGCTTCGGCGGCTTGAGCGGCGCGGGCGCGAGGTTGTCGCGCGGTTTGAGCACCGATCGGACCGGCACGATCAGGTTGCGAAATGCGATGCCGCCGACGCGGCCACTGATCGCGAACGGCTTCGGCTCGAACGTTCGAATCACCACGCGCTTTCCGTGCTGGATAACGATTTCGTACTGCGGCGACCGATCGAGCGTCACCGCCTGAGGAAAATCGATCGTGATGAGATCGCCCACCGTCGGCGCAGGCGGCCGGAACGTCGCGGTGACGGCGAAGAGAACGATCGCAATCATGACGCCCGCTGCACGCGCTCCCGGAAAAATCGAAGCAGCTCGCGATCGTACGGAATCGCGGTCGACACCGCGAGCGCGTCGACGCCCGCGCTGCGCCAGCGCCGCGCGATCTGCTGCTGCCGCTGCGCCGCGCGCCGCCCCACTTCGGCGCGGCCGATGTCGATGAGACGCATCGCGCCCGTTTCGGCGTCGACGACGCGCGCCAGCGCGCCCGAAGGAAAGCGCTCTTCGCGGGGATCGATGATCTGGATCGCGATCAGATCGTGGCGGCGGTTCAGCCGCTTCATCGCCCTCTCGAAATTCAGATTGAGGTAATCGGAGATCATCAGCACGACGGCGCGCTTCGACGTCACGCGCTCGAGAAACTGTGCGGCGCGATCGAAGTCGGCGACGCCGCTGCAGCCGCGCATCGCCGCGTCGACCGCCGAATGCACGATGACCTCCGCATGCGCGTGGCCGCGCCGCGGCGGCAGGTAGCGCCGAATGCCGTCGGAGAAGAGCAGCAGTCCGGCGCGATCGGAGTTTTCGACGGCCGAAAACGCGAACACCGCCGCGAGCTCGGCCGCGATGTCGCACTTGCGCCAGTCGACGGAGCCGAACGCCATCGACGCCGACACATCGATCGCCACGATGACCGTCAGATCGCGCTCTTCGATGAACTCCTTGACGTGCGGCGCCCCGGTGCGCGCCGTGACGTTCCAGTCGATCGTGCGGATGTCGTCGCCGGGCTGATACTCGCGCACCTGGGAGAACTCGATTCCTCGACCGTGAAACGCCGAGTGGTAATCGCCCGCGAATCCCGCACGGATCAGCCGCGCGGAGACGATCTCCAGATCGCGAACGCGCTTCGCAGCGGGCACTTTGAATTGCGGTGGCCTGGATCGGAACATCGAAGTCCTGAGTCCTGAATCCTGAGTCCCGCCATCCCCTCAGGACTCAGGACTCGTCTACGGTACGGTGACGCCGCCTAACACCTGATCGACGATTTTGTCCGCGGTCACGTTCTCCGCCGCGGCCTCGTAGCTGAGGACGAGCCGGTGCCGCAGCACGTCGTGCGCGACCGCCTTCACATCCTCCGGAATCACGTATGCACGCCCCTCGATGAACGCGTGTCCTTTCGCGACGTGCGCCAGCGCGAGCGTCGCGCGCGGCGACGCGCCCCAGGTCACGTGCTGCGACGGCTTGCGCGTCGCGGCGACGAGCCGCACGATGTAGCGGCTGATCTTCTCGTCGACGTGGACCGAGCCCGCGAGATGTGCGATCTCGTGGATCGCGCTCAGCGGCAGCACGCGGCGGACCTCCGGCATCTCCGTCATCGGATCGAGATACATCGCGAGCATGCGCATCTCTTCGTCGGCCGACGGATAGTCGACCTTCAGCTTCATCACGAATCGATCAACCTGCGCCTCCGGCAGCGCGTACGTGCCCTCGTGCTCGATGGGATTCTGCGTCGCGATGACCACGAACGGATCGGGCAGCGCGTAGGTCGTATCGCCGATCGTGACCTGCCGCTCCTGCATCGCCTCGAGGAGAGCGCTCTGCACCTTCGCCGGCGCGCGGTTGATCTCGTCGCCGAGGATCAGGTTCGCGAAAATGGGACCGAGGCGGGCGTTGAAGGTGCGGCCGGCGGGGTCGAAGATCATCGTCCCGGTGATGTCGGCGGGCAGAAGATCGGGTGTGAATTGAATGCGCTTGAACGTCCCGTCGATCGCCGCGGCGAGCGTTTTCACAAGGAGCGTCTTCGCGAGGCCGGGCAACCCTTCGACGAGCACATGCCCGCGAATGAGCAGCGCGATGACGAGGCGGTCGACGATTGCCTGCTGCCCGACGACGACCCGCCCGACCTCCTTGCGGAGACGGTCGATCGTCTCGTGAGCGCCGGCGATCTGATTGTTGATGGTGGCTTGGTCCATTATTTTAAGTCTATCCTGAGGGAGCGAAGCGACCGAAGGATCTCCGGTGCCAAGGCAAAAATGGCGCCCCACGAGCGCGACGCTTCGCAGCGATCGGAGCGGCGCCACGGGAGATGCTTCGGCGCAGCATAAATTGAAACCCAAAAAGAAGTGGGGCCAAAACTTCCTCCGCAACAAGGCCGCGGCCGAGAAAATTGTCGCCGCGGTGGAACCGGAGCCGGGCGACGTCATCGTCGAGATCGGCCCCGGCGAGGGAGTGCTGACCGAGAAGCTCGCCGCGCTGCCGAATGAGCTGCAGGCGATCGAGATCGATCCCGAGCTCGCCGAGCGGCTGCGGCAACGATTCGGCGACATCATCGTCACCGCCGACGCGCTGCAGGCGCCGCTCCCCACTCGTCCGTTCCGCGCGGTCGGCAATCTTCCCTACAACGCCGGCACTCCGATCCTTCGGCGCGTCATCGCCGATCCGCATTTCCGCCGCGCCGTATTCATGCTGCAGAAAGAAGTCGCCGATCGACTCGTGGCGAAGCCGCGCGACGAGCAGTACGGATTTCTCACGCTCGACCGACAGCTCTTCGCGACGGCGCGGATTCTGATGACGCTCGAGCCGGGCTCATTTCATCCGCGGCCGAAGGTGCGAAGCGCGGTCGTGGTGCTCGACGCCGATCGCAAGCCCTACGCGACCCGCGAGGTCATCGATCTCATCAGCGCCGCGTTTCGCATGCGCCGGAAGAAACTGGTCAATAACTTGACTATTTTGTACCCGCGGGATGAGGTGCTCGCTGCGATGCGCGATGCCGGCGTCCACGAAAACGCCCGTGCCGAGGAGTTGGGGCTGGAAGCATTTGTTAGAATGGCCGCCCACTTCAGGAGGCCCACGTGACTCTTCGGTTTCGTCTGTTGTTTCTCGCCGCCGCTTCGCTTCTCGCCCTCCCCGCCGCCGCTCAACAGTTCGCCTGCAACCTCGGGATGACCCTGAACTGCAACGGCGCAAGCTGCACCGCGACGACCGTAAATCTCGGGTCGAACACGTGCAGCGGCGAGTACATCGTCGGTTTCATCATCGCGGACGAGCAGAAGCAGGGAACGGTGACGAACTTCAGCACGACGCTGCCGCTGTCGGGCGAGTTCTGCCTCGACAACACGTCGTTTCCGACCATCGGCGAGGGTCTCGGCGCCTGCGTCGGAATCGGCTCGCTGGGACCGGGGGCATCGTTCACGAGTACCGGCAACGTGAACTTCGCCGGCGCGCAGCCATCGAGCCTCCTCGCCGTCACGATCGTTGACGATCCCAACACAGACCAAACGCTTGCCGAGGCGTATGTCATCAACCAGGTGGGCCCGGTGGCGACGTGCACGCCTGTGGCGAGCGTGCCGCCGGTCACGCAATCGGGATCAGCCTACAACGTCACGTGGACCGCGGTCACCGAGCCGAACGCGACCTACACCGTCGAGGAATCGACGAGCCCGAATTTCTCCCCGATCACCGACACACGGCAGACGAACTCGCTGTCGGCGACGTTCCAGCACAGCGTCACCACGTCGACGAACTACTTCTACCGCGTGCGCGCAAATACCTGCGGCGGCGCGGCCGGATCGAATTCGACGCTCGTCGCGATCGTCGTGCAGCCGGTGCCGGTCGTCAGCGGACGTCAGGGCGACGTCGTGACGCCGGTCGGCAGCACGAATCCGGTCCAGATGAAAGTGAACATCCCAGGGCCGTCAGCGCCGGTGCCATTCACAGCGAGCGTGAACAAGCCGTACTTCAGCGTCTCGCCGTCGTCGGGAACGCTTGGGACGAGCGGCATGACGCTGACGATCACCGCGAATCCGTCGAATCTGCCGCCGGGCGCGAACACCGGCACGCTCACAGTGACGACGGGCAGCGGCAAGATCGGCGCGAGCGGAACGACGACCACGAGCACGACCGTCTCCGTCAGCCTGACAACGCCGGTCGCACCGGGAACGAAATCGCTTCCGCCGTCGAACACGCTCATCATTCCCGCGGTCGCACACGCGCCGGGCGCACTCGGGCCGTTCCAGTCGGACGTCCGGCTGACGAATGCCGGCGCCGCATCGACGTCGTATCAGCTGACCTACACGCCGCAAGGCACCGACGCAACGCAATCCAGCAAGCAGACGACGATCACGATCGATCCGGGCCAGACGATCGCGCTCAATGACATTCTCAACGATTTCTTCGGCGTCGGCTCGACCGGGCAGGCAAACGATCAGGGTCAGGGCGCGTTGGAAATCCGTCCGCTCAACAGCTCGTCGAATCAGAATTACGCATCGAGCCGCACGTTCACTTTCAATGCGAAGGGAACGTTCGGGCAGTTCATCGCCGCGATTCCGTTCTCGACATTCGCGACGAAAGCCGCGCTCGTTCCGATTCCGGGAAGGCCGGCACCGACCGGAACTCCGTCGCTCAGCCTGCAGCAGGTCGCCTGCTGTGTCGGCTCGTTCCGCACGAACCTCGGCATCGCCGAAGGCTCGGGGACGCCGGCGAATGGTCACATCAATTTGTATGACGTAAACGGAACACAGCTCGGGTCGGTGCCTTACTCGCTGCTTCCGGGCGAGCAGCTGCAGAAGCCGCTCGGGCCGCCTTCGAACCCGAATAGCTGGTTACTGCCCGAAGTCGCTGACGGCCGCATCGAAGTGACCGTCGAATCGTCGACGGGCGCGGTGACCGCGTACGCGTCGGTGCTCGACAACAACACGAACGATCCGCTCGAGGTCACGCCGGTGCAGGTGTCGCAGGTGAGTGCGAATCGTTACATCCTCCCGGGCATGGCCGCGCTGGGATCGACCGGGACCGGATCCTTCCACTCCGATGTACGGCTCTTCAACGGCGGCACGACCGCCGTGACGGTGACTCCGACGTATTACCCGCAGGGCGGCGGCACTCCGGTCGCGGGGACTCCGTTCACGCTCGGTGGCGGACAGGTGAAAGCCTTCAACGACATGATCGCCACAACATTCAATCAGCCGTCGAGCGGCGGACAAGTCGTCTTCACGACGGCCGCGGCGTCGTCGCTCGTCGCGACCGGCACGACATACACGATCGATCCGACGGCGAACAACGGCAGGTACGGCCAGTTCATCCCGGGCGTCATGTCAACGCAGGGAATCGCCAATGGCGACCAGCCGCTCCAGATTCTGCAGCTCGAGCAGTCGACGAATTTCCGCTCGAACGTCGCCGTGTTCGAGCTGACGGGCAACCCGGCGACCGTGCACATCACGGCGTACGTTCCCGATTCGAAGATCACCGCATCGACCGACGTGCAGCTCGCGGGCAATCAGTTCATGCAGCTCAATTCGATCCTCGCCGGCATGTACCCGGGACAGGATGTGTACAACGCTCGTGTCAGCGTGCAGGTCACTGGCGGCACCGGCCGCGTGAGCGCGTACGGCTCGATCATCGACAACGCCAGCCTCGATCCGACGTACGTACCGGCGCAGTAAATGACGAGCGGCGAGCAGCGAGCGGCGAGCGGGACCGTCGAATCCCCTCGCCCGCCCGCCGCACGCCGCACGCAACCCGTCGAATACATCTGCCCCATGGACCCGGAGGTCGTTCGCGATGCGCCGGGTGCATGTCCCATCTGCGGCATGGCGCTCGAACCGCGCACACCTTCGCTCGAAGATCAGCCGAACCCCGAGCTCATCGACATGCGGCGGCGCTTCGTCGTCAGCGCGATCCTCACCGCGCCGATTCTCATCGGCGGCATGCTCGAGATCCTGCCCGCGTGGATCCAGTTCGCTCTTGCGACTCCGGTCGTCTTCTGGGGCGGCTGGCCGTTTTTCTTCCGCGGCTGGTACTCGATCGTCACTCGCCACCTCAACATGTTCACCCTCATCGCCCTCGGCACCGCCTCTGCCTATGTTTACAGCATCTTTGCGACGCTGACCGGCCGTCCCGTTTATTTCGAAGCGGCCGCCGTCATCACGACGCTCGTGTTGTTAGGCCAGGTCCTCGAGCTTCGCGCGCGCGAGCGGACGTCGGCGGCGATCAAGTCGCTGCTCGCGCTGACGCCGAAGACCGCGCGCGTGATCCTCATCGACGACGAAGTCGACGTGCCGATCGAGCAGATCCGCCCCGGATTTCTGATCCGCGTCCGCCCCGGTGAGCGCGTCGCCGCCGACGGCGAGGTCGTCGAGGGGACCACATCGATCGACGAGTCGATGATCACCGGCGAGCCGATGCCGGTCGAAAAGAATCCGGGCGACAAAATCACTGCCGGCACTGTCAACACCACCGGCGCGGTCGTCATCGAAGCGCAGCGCGTTGGCGGCGACACGCTCGTCGCCAGCATCGTGCGCATGGTGGCCGAGGCGCAGAGGAGCCGCGCGCCGATTCAGAGGATGGCCGATGTCGTCGCCGGATGGTTCGTGCCGATCGTCATCACGATCGCGCTGATCACGTTCGCCGTCTGGTTTCGATTCGGCGCCGCGCAGGCGCTGGTCAATGCGGTGGCGGTGCTGATCATCGCCTGCCCGTGCGCGATCGGTCTGGCGACGCCGATGTCGGTGATGGTCGCGACGGGAAAAGGCGCCACCGCCGGCATTCTCATCAAAAACGCTGAAGCGCTCGAGCGGATGTCGCGCGTCGACACGATCGCGCTCGACAAGACCGGCACGCTGACCGAAGGCAGGCCGAAAGTCGTTGCCGTCGATGGTGGCGACGAGGTGCTCGCGCTCGCGGCGGCGGTCGAGCGCGCGAGCGAACATCCGCTGGCCGGCGCGATCATCGCCGAAGCCGAACGCCGCGGCCTGACGATCGGCGACGCGCGCGATGTGACGATCACGCCGGGCCATGGCGTCACCGGCATCGTCGATGGACGGCGCGTCGAAGTCGGCCGCAATGGTGTGATCGCCGACGGAAAAACGATCGGGCGCATCACGTTTGCCGATCCGGTCAAGGCGACGACCGCCGAAGCGGTCCGCTCGCTGCACGCGAAAGGCCTCGCCGTGGCGATGATCACGGGCGACGCGCGCGCGACCGCGGAGTCGGTGGCGAAAGAGATCGGAATCGATCGGGTCGAAGCGGAAGTCCTGCCGGCCGACAAGGCGGCCGTCGTCGCGAAGCTGCAGAAGGAAGGTCATCGCGTGGCCATGGCCGGCGACGGCATCAACGACGCGCCGGCGCTCGCGCGCGCGGATGTCGGCATCGCGATGGGCACCGGCACGGACGTCGCGATCGAGAGCGCGGGCATCACCCTCGTCAAAGGGGATCTGCGCGGCATCGTTCGGGCGCGTAATCTCAGCGAAGCGATGATGCGCAACATCAAACAGAATCTCTTCCTCGCGTTCATCTACAACGTCGCGGCGATTCCGCTCGCCGGCTTCGGCTGGCTCAGCCCGATGATCGCCAGCGCGGCGATGACGTTCAGCTCCGTCACCGTGATCAGCAACGCGCTGCGGCTTCGCCGCGCGCGGCTGTAGAGCCTCGAGCGAAGGCCTACGCGCGTTTGCGCGGCCGCTGCTTCGCCGACACCGAGCGGATGATCAGCCTCCCTCGTCCGCGCGCCGGCAGCGGCTCCTTCGACTGCGCCACCGCCGCATCGATCAGCTCAGCGACCGCCGTGCGGCCGAGGACGTCGGGCGACGGAACACGGAGAAAACGCGTTTGCTTGCCCGAGCCCTGCAGGATTTTGTGCGGATCGCGGAGCGAAGCCCCGCGAAGGAAGCAGAGTCCCACGCCGTTCGCGGCTGCAGCGATCGACAGAAAACAATCGGACGGTTTCTCGGTCGGGCCGTAGCCGATGACGAAGAAGTTGTAGTTGTCGTACGCGAGCTCGTTGGCCGTCGGAAAGCGCTTGCGCAGTTTTGCGCGCACGCTGCGGATGAGCTTCCGGTGCGCCGGCGTGAACTTGCCGATGAAGTCGCGAAGCTGCTGTTCGGGAGTGCGCTGCATGTTTGTGCGTCCATCATACTGAAGGTGTTGATCTCCGTCGCTCTTCAGCCCCGGCACCGCGCCCTTTTTTCCGCGGATGCCGCATCCGCGCCGGCCGTCGCTACGTCATGAACGGCAGCCGGTATTTTCGCGGCGCTCCGTCCGGTGCGCCGCCGGCCGCGTAGTTCTGCTCGACGAGGAGAAAGTCGCCGAATGCGTCGCAGAGGATCACCGTCGACGAGCGCGTCCCGTACTCCGGCGACGTGACGAAGATCTCGCGCTCGATCGGACCGCCGCGCGGCATCGACAGAAACGCGAGCAGCGACGTCGCCAGATCCTCAGCTTCGCCTTCGTGCAAGATTGCCTCGGAGAGAAAATCGCGCGCGACGGTCACCTTCTCCCACTCCGAGCCCGCCGGCGCGTTGCTGATCGCGAACACCCCTTCGATCGCGCCGAGCACGCCGGCGTTCGAGACGTGCACGACCTCGCCGTCGCCGGCGATCAGATGAAAACCCGCGTATTCGCGGCCGCGGATCGAACGCGCGTACTCCATCGGCGTTTCATCGCCGCGCACGAACTCCGTGACGAGAGTGCCCCGCGACGGCCCGCCCTCCCGCCCCGCCCCGCGGACGTTCGTGATCGCGGCGAACCGCCCGCCCTGCCGCAGCGCGAGCCAGCTGCCGCCCGCCCGCAGATCGCGGCCGCCGACGATGCGCTCGTCCTCTTCCCACACCGCGGCCGGGCGGGTGGGGCGGGCGTAGAACTCGTCGCGGTTCGCAGCGATGACCAGCGGAAATTTCGGCGAGGCGTCGTGCGCTATGGCGATCAGGCACATTGGTCCTCCCATTATGCGATCTCGCACGGGCGTCGGAGTGAACGCTTGCGTGTCTCCCGTCGCCGGCGCGGCGAACTTCAGATCGTCCTCAGGAGATGCTTTTGAATCTTGCCGAGCGCGGTCCGCGGAATGGAATCGACGCGGATGAATCGCCGCGGCACTTTGAACGACGCCAGCTTCTCGCGGCACACGCGTTCGAGCTCCTCGGCATCCGCATCGCCGGCGATGTACGCCACCGGCACCTCGCCGCGCAGCGGATCCTCGACCCCGACGACTGCCGCTTCGCGAACCCCGGGCTGCTCGGTCAGCAGGTCCTCGATCTCCCGCGGATAAATGTTGAATCCGCCGGAGATGATGAGATCGCTTTTTCGGCCTAACAAGGTGTAGTAGCCATCCTCCGAGACCGAAGCGAGGTCGCCCGTCTTGAACCAACCGTCGTCGAATGCGGCCGCGCTCGCGGCGTCGTTGCGCCAGTAGCCGGCGAAGATCGCCGGCCCGCGCACCTGCAGCTCGCCGTCGACGATGCGCGCCGAAATGCCGGGCAGCGGAAAGCCGACCGTGCCCGCCCGCCGCTCCCCCACCAGCGGATTGCTCATGATCATGAACGCCTCGGTCATGCCGTAGCGCTCCAGGATCGTGTGGCCGAAGCGCTCGCGAAACGATTCGAACACGTGCGGCGGCAACGGCGCCGAGCCGGAGACGAACAGCCGCATGCCGCGCGCGATCTCGCGCGGCGCGTCGAGCAGGCGCACGTAAACGGTCGGCACGCCGAAGAAGAGCGTCGGCTGAAAGTCGAGAAATTCGCCGGGCGCCGTGCGATGGTCGAACCGCTCGAGGAGACGCATGCGGCAACCGCTCGCGAGCCAGCAGTGCAGTCCGTTGCCCAGCGCGTGAATGTGAAACAGCGGCAGCGCGAGCAGAAGACGGTCGTCGCTCGTGATCTGCCACGACGCGAGGAGGTTCACACAATTAGATATGAAATTATTATGCGTTAATATTGCACCTTTTGACTGGCCGGTCGTGCCGCTCGTGTAAATGATCGCCGCCGGGTCTTCACCACCGAGGCAACGAGGGCGCTGAGTCTCCGCGTCGTCGGTGCCGGGGTGAATCGGTAAGTCCTTTTCCGTGATGACGAGCCTGGGAGCAGCATCACGAACGATGTGCTCGATCTCCCGCTCGCGATAGAGGATGTTGATCGGAACGAAGACGACGCCGAGCTTCACGCACGCGAGGAAGATCTCGATCAGCTCGATCCGGTTCGCGAGGTAGACGCAGAGGCGGTCGCCTTTCTCGAATCCGCGCTCGATCAGCGCGTTCGCCACGCGGCTGCTGCGGCGATCGATGTCTCCGAAGCTGTATTTCTCGCCGTTCCACTCGAGCGCGATCGCGTCGCGGCGCCCGACGAGCGAGAGATCGAAGAGCTGGAGCAGGTTCATTTTGTCGTCGTTGTTGACGGTTACCGGTTGATGGTTACCGGTTGCCCGGTTGACGGTTGACGGTTGCCGGTTGACGGTTGCGGTCGCAGATTTCTGAGCGGACTACCAACAAACCACCGACGACAAACTACGGCCAAGCAGCAACCCGGCAAAGGCAACCCCGCCAAGCGCGATCGCGATAACCGGGAACCGGCAACCGGCAAGCGGCAACCGGCAACCGGCAACCGGCAACCGGCAACAGATAGACTACCGCGATGCGAAAGATCTTTGCGCTCGCACTGCTGTTCGCGGCCGTCCATCCGCCAGCGACGAAGAAAATCCCCGTCACCGACACGTACTTCAACATCAAGATCGTCGATCCGTATCGCTGGCTCGAGAACGCCGACGATCCGGCGGTCAAGCAGTGGGTCGAGGAGCAGAACCGCTACGCGCGCTCGGTCCTCGACGCGATCCCGCAGCGCGCGGCGATCGAGAAGCGGCTCGTCGAGCTGACGACGGACCGGCCGCCATCGTACGGCTCGCTCGTCCAGAAGGGCGGACATCTCTTCGCGCTGAAATTTCAGCCGCCGAAGGAGCAGCCATTTCTCGTGACACTGAATTCGATCAACGACAAAGCGTCGGAGCGCGTCGTCATCGATCCGGTGGCCATCGATCCGAGCGGCCACACGGAGATCGACTTCTTTGTTCCGTCGAACGACGGCAAGCTCGTCGCGGTCTCGCTCTCGCACGGCGGGAGCGAGTCGGGCGACGTGCACGTCTACGACGTCGCGACCGGCAAGGAGCTCGGCGACGCCATCGCGCGCGTCAACGGCGGCACGGCCGGCGGCGACGTCGCCTGGAACCGCGACAGCTCCGGATTCTTCTACACGCGCTACCCGCGCGAGGGCGAGCGTCCGCAAGCGGACATCGATTTCTACCAGCAGGTGTGGTTCCACAAGCTCGGTGCGCCCGTGACCGAGGATCACTACGAGATCGGCAAGGATTTTCCGCGGATCGCGGAGACGTCGCTCGACATCTCGCCCGACGGCCACGCTCTCCTCGCGTCGGTCCGAAACGGCGACGGCGGCGAAGTCGAGCATTTCGTGCGCGGCGACGACGGCGCGTGGCGACAGATCACGCACTTCAACGACGCCGTCCCGCAGGTCCGCTTCGGCGAAGACGGCAATCTCTACGAGCTGTCTCACAAGAACGCGCCGAACGGAAAAATCGTGAGCGTCGAAGGGCAGACGATCGTGCCGCAATCGAACGTGGCCATCGAGTCGTTCCTGCCGACCGAGCGCGAGCTCTACGTCAACTACATGGCCGGCGGCCCCTCGGAGCTGCGGATGACTTCGATCGATGGCGCGAAGCAGACGAGCGTGCCGATCCTTCCGGTCTCCGCGGTCAACGGACTCGTTCCGTTAGGCGGCGACACCATCGCGTTCACGAACGGCAGCTATCTCGAGCCGGCGAACTGGTACACGTTCGCGCCGGGAGAGGCGAAGCCGAACGAGACCGCGCTGAAGATCACGCTGCCGGTCAGCTTCGCCGACACCGTCGTCGATCGTGTCATGGTCACTTCGAAAGACGGCGCGAAGGTGCCGCTGAACATCATCCATCGCAAGGACATGAAGCTCGGCGGGGCGAATCCGACCCTGCTCACCGGCTACGGCGGATACAACATCAGCCTCAAGCCGGGATTCAACGCCACGCGGCGATTGTGGCTCGATGCCGGCGGCGTCTATGCGATCGCGAATCTGCGCGGCGGAGGCGAGTTCGGTGAATCGTGGCACGAGCAGGGAAAGCTGACGCAGAAACAAAACGTGTTCGATGACTTCGCCGCCTGCGCGCGCTATCTGATCGCGCATTCCTATACCAGCCCGTCGCACCTGGCCATCGAAGGCGGCAGCAACGGCGGCCTGCTCATGGGCGCGGCGCTCACGCAGCATCCCGAGCTGTTTCGCGCCGTCGTCTCGCACGTCGGCATCTACGACATGCTGCGGGTGGAGCTCTCGCCGAACGGGGCGTTCAACGTCACCGAGTTCGGCACGGTGAAAAATCCGGAGCAGTTCCGGGCGCTCTACGCGTACTCGCCGTACCACCACGTCGTGGACGGAACGAAGTACCCGGCCGTGCTGATGCTGACCGGCGCGAACGATCCGCGCGTCGATCCGATGAACTCGCGCAAGATGGTCGCGCGGCTGCAGGCGGCGAATGCGTCAACGCATCCGATTCTGCTGCGCGCAAGCTCGTCGAGCGGCCACGGAATCGGTACTTCATTCAGCGAAGCGATCGCGCAGCAGACCGATGTCGACGCGTTCCTCTTTCACGAGCTTGGAATGAAGTAGGGCGGCGCTGCGCGCTGCCGAAAACGGGGATTCGGCACGGCGCGGCCGTGCCCTACGAATTCATTGGCGGCGCTTGCCGCCGGCGTGGTCCGACCCGCGCCGCCACCCGCGTCCCCGAACGACGCGGTCTCCCTTCGTCCGTTTGTCGTTCTCATGGCTACGCACGGCGCTTGCAGGTTCCGATTCCAACGTGAGCATTCGTGACCGGCGGCGCCCGATCGGCGCGGAGGTGATTGGAGACGCCGTCGATTTTCGAGTCTGGGCGCCCGATCACCGCGAAGTCGCGGTCGTCATCGATGATCGCGAACACGCTCTCGAACGCGAAAAGGACGGTCATTTCCGCGGCGCCGTCCGCGGCACGCGCGCCGGCGCGCGGTATCGATTCCGTCTCGATCGCGGCGAAGCGTTCCCCGATCCCGCCTCACGATTTCAGCCCGAGGGGCCGAAGGGTGCGTCGGAGGTCGTGGATCCGAATTCGTATCGCTGGCGCGAGCGCAATCCGACGATCGATCGCCGCGTCATCTATGAGATGCACATCGGCACGTTCACGCGCGAGGGAACTTGGCGCGCGGCAGCAGAGCACTTGAAGCCGCTCGCCCAAATCGGGATCAACACGCTCGAGGTCATGCCGGTCAACGAATTTCCCGGCCGCTTCGGCTGGGGCTACGACGGCGTCGACCTGTGGGCGCCGACGCGGCTTTACGGTTCGCCCGACGACTTCCGCTCGTTCGTCGACTCCGCTCACGCCCTCGGTCTCGCCGTGATTCTCGACGTCGTCTACAACCACCTTGGTCCCGACGGCTGCTACCTCGGAAGGTTCACGAAGAGCTACTTCACGGATCGCTACACGAACGAATGGGGCGACGCGATCAACTTCGACGGTCCCGGCTGCGAAGGAGTGCGCGAGTTCTTCTCCCAAAACGCGGCGTACTGGATCGATGAATATCGCCTCGACGGCCTGCGCCTCGATGCCACGCAGAGCATCAACGACAGCTCACCGACTCACATCCTCGCGGAGGTGTCGCAGTGCGCGCGAGAAGCGGCGCGAGGCCGCGAGATTTTCATCGTGGCGGAAAACGAGCCGCAGGACATCAATTTGATCCGCGAGTACGGCATCGACGCGCTGTGGAATGACGACTGGCACCATGCGGCGATGATCGCCGCCGGCAAACCCCGCGAGGCCTACTACCTCGATTACAAAGGAACGCCGCAGGAATTCGTGTCGCTGGCGCGCCACGGATTTCTCTACCAGGGGCAGTGGTACGCGTGGCAGAAAAACCGTCGCGGCACACCCTCGCTCGACACGCCGCCCGAGCGGCTCGTGTCGTACCTGCAGAATCACGATCAGGTCGCAAACTCGCAGAACGGCAAACGGATTCACGAGCTGGCCCCGCGCGGCAAATACCGCGCGCTCACCGCTCTCCTTCTCCTCGGTCCCAACACTCCGATGCTGTTTCAGGGCGAGGAGTTCGCCTCGTCCGCGCCGTTTCTCTACTTCGCCGATCACAACAAGGAGCTCGCCGGCGCGGTGGCGAAAGGGCGCGCGGAGTTTCTCGAACAATTCCCGTCCATCGATTTGAAACGCCTCGACGCTCCGCACGACATCGCGACGTTCGAGAAATGCAAGCTCGATCACGCGGAGGCCATTCCGCTGATCCGCGAGCTGCTCGAGCTTCGACACCAGCTCGCTCCTGCCGATCGCATCGATGGTGCAGTGTTGAGCCACGAAGCATTCGTTCTCCGCTTCGATGACGATCGCCTGCTCGTCATCAACCTCGGTGAAAGAGTCGATCTCGACGTCGCGCCCGAGCCGCTGCTGGCGCCGCCGCCCAACGCCCGATGGGAAGTGCGGTGGTCGAGCGACGGCACGACGAAGATCGAGTTTGAAGCCGCTCCGAGCTGGCGCATTCCGTCGGAGTGCGCGGCGCTGATGACAGCCGTTCGCTATACTCGTTCGTAATGCGTTCGAAGGTTGCCGAAGAGCTGCGGCGCGAGCAGACGGAGGATATCCGTGCGATGTCCATCGAGGAACGAATTGCGCTCGCGCTCGAGCTCGGTGAGCGGGACCTGCAGCTGTACATAGCCCTGAACGAGGTCGATCGCGAAACGGCGGTTCGAGCAATCCGCCGCGAGCATCGGAACGGCCGCCGGTATTCGCGCTGCATGGAAGACTCGAACGAGTGATTCGGCTTCTCGCGATCGCTCCGTCCGAAACGCTCATCGCCGAGGTCGACGAAAAGATCGGCGATCTTCCGCAGGACGCGCAAGCGCTGTGGCACAAACTGAAGGCGGAGCGCTGATGTCCATCCGGATCGTCCGGCTCGGTTCACCGCGACACGCGAACGAAGGCGTGCGAATCGGCACGGTTCGACGCCCGCCGCGCGGCGTGCGCAAAGATCGATACGCGGCCGACAACTGGTACGACGTCTGGCTGCCGAATCTCTCGCCGAGCGCGCCGCTCGTGTCGATGGCGCTCCGCTCCGACAGCGACGCCGAATGGAAGAAATTCACGAAGCGCTACGAGGCTGAAATGGCGCGGCCGGAAAACCGCCGCGTGCTGGAGACGCTCGCCGCGCTGTCACACGTCGCGAATTTCTCGGTCGGCTGCTATTGCGAGGACGAGCGGCGCTGCCATCGCAGCGTCCTCGCGCACATCCTCAAACAGCACGGCGCCGACATCACTGCATCTTCATGAGCTCTTCGCGCGTGCAGCGCAGCCGCGGATGATCGGGATCGCTGAGATCGAGCTGCTGCCACGGCACACGCAGCGGCTCGCGATGATGACGCTTCCAGCCGACGATGCGCGCCGTCGAAATGCCGAAGCGCTCCATCAGCGCGGCGGGACCGAGGTGGAATTCGTCGACGAAGTAGTCGCGGCCGCGGCGGCGGGCGACGATCGCCCCGATCCGGCCGACCACCTTGCCGTCGGCGTCCCACACGCGGCGTCCGCTCAGCTGCTCCACATGTGCCGTTGCCATCATTCGCCTCCCGCTCCCGGAATCTTCGCCACGATGTGATCGCGCAGCCAGCGCTCCCAATCGAACGCCGGCGTGTCGATTGCTTTCAGATCGACCTTGATCTCGTACGCCGTGACGTCGACGACCTTCGCCCACGGCACGATCTGCCGCGCGCTTCTGCGAACGCTCCATCGCGCCCGGATCGCATTCAGCCAGCGCTCGATGCGCGGGTGGATCCGCCGGGCGAGCACGGCGAAGCCGAGCTCGAAATGATCGATGCGCGGCGGACCGTCGCCGTCGATGTCGAGCACGATTCCGTCGACGCGCCCCATTTTCGTCTCGTCGGAATCGACGAGCTGCCGGTCGAGGAGATCGCGGATGACGTCGAGCCGTTCCTTCATCAGCTACCTCCGACCACCGCGAGCGGAATCGAGACGACCGCCAGCACGAGCGTGAGCACGACGATCGCCGCGGCGGCGACATTCGAGATCGCGCCGTTCGCCGCGTCGTGCAGCAGTTTGCGGTCGTTCATCAGCAGCAGCATCGGAATCGCGACGAACGGCAGCGCCGCGGCGCTGAGCGCCATCGTGATCATCGTCAGCTGCAGCGGATCCATTCCCACGAGCATGAACAGCGATCCGACGAGCAGCGCTGCGGTGTAGACGAGGCAGAAGCGCGCGTCTTCATCGGGAGCGAGGTCCTCGCCCCAGTTCCAGCCGAACGTCTGCGCGAACGTGTACGACATCGACAGCGCCACTTCGACCGCGGCGCCGAGACACGCGATTCCCATCGAGACGGCAAAGAGGACGTAGCCCCAGAAGGGAAACGCCGAGGTGAGCATCAGCGCGGCCTGGTGATAGTCGTCGACGTGAATGCCTCGCGGCGCAAGCACGACGCCGGCGACGATGATCGCGCCGATCGAAATCACGCTGCCGAATGCCATGCCGATCACCGACACCGCGCGATTGACAGGAATGTACGACGCGTCCCATTCGTCCTCCACCGCCCCCGACGAGTAGAAGTAGAAAAGGTACGGAGCGATCACCGCGCCGACGATGCTGACCGCGATGAACCAGTAGTTCGCGGGATGTTGCGAAGGCAGCGACGGCAGCGAGCCGCGCAGAAGGTCGTGCAGCGGCGGCCGATGCCACACCGCAGCCACGACGAAGCAGAGCGTGATCAATCCGAGCAGGGACGTGCTGTTCTCGATCGCACTGAACGTCGATCGCCACAAGAAAAGCCAGAGGAGCACCGCCACCGGCAACGCCCAGACCTGGAGCGGCAAGCCGGTGACGAGATGCAGAGCGAAGCAGACGCCGCCGATCTCCGCGCCTAACACGAGGATGTGAATCACCGTGAGGATCGCGAACGGCACGAGCCAGAACGTGAATCCGAAATGCTCGCGGATCGCGTCGGGCAGCGCCTTGTTCGTCACCGCCGCGAATCGGCCCGACATCTCGATCAGAAAGATGACGACGATCGTCGCCAGCAGCATCGCCCAGATGAGCTGAAAGCGAAATCGCGCGCCGGCCTGCGTGCACGTGGCGATGTTGCCGACGTCGAAAAACCCTCCGACGCTGGTGAGGACGCCGAGGGCGAGGGTCATCGCTTTTTTCATGTCGATGCGTGGAGCGAAGCGAATCGCTTCACGAGACGCGCGACCGCGGCGCGATCGTTTCGATCGATCGCCTGTCGCATCTCCTCCGCCGCCGCGCGCGCCGCGGGCGCCACGGGCGCTTTCGTCTTCTGCAGCGCCCGGTCGGCGGAGTCGATCGTCGCGCGCACGAACGACGTCGGAACGCGGCCGGCGAGCCACTGCTCCCCGGTGAATTGCAGCGTCGCGACCCACGACGACGCCTGGTCGGCCGTCGTCCGACTGCACGCGGCGATCAGCAACAGGGCAAAAAGCAAATGCCGACGCATGCCGGCATTCGTGCACTGCATTCTGCTTGCCGAGCCGAGCCGTTACTCGCGCTCGCGAGCGACGCGGATCTGGTTCTGCACGTCCTCCACTCCCCTGACGGACTCGGCCACATCCTCGGCACGCCGCTTGGCCATACGATCGTCGACGGAGCCGGAGAGCGTGACGACGCCGCCATTCACGTTCACTTCGATGTCGGTGGCGTCGATATAGTGATCGTCGGTCAGCCGCTCGCAGACGTCTTCGCGAATGCGCTCGTCGGAGCGGCGGTAGTTTTTCGGTCCCGCTCCGCGATACGACGGCCGGCGATAGCGGTCTTCGACATCGCGTCCGCCGCCGCGCATGTAGCCCTCACCTTCGTAGCCGAAAATGCCGCGGTTCTCTTCGTCGTAGTGAGGCATCGTTGTTCCTCCACGCAAAGTCGCAGCAACACGCGCACCAGCTTGTCATTGAATCCTGCGCGCGCGGCCGTTCGCATCGATGAACGACATCGACGACGTGCCATCGGCCGCGACTTCGATGACCACGCGCCTCCTGCCTGCCGCGTCCATCAGCGCCAGGCTCGTGTTTCCGCGATCGTCCGTGCCCGCCCAGAAGCGCCGGTGCGACTCGCCCGCTTTCGGGCTGTCACTCACCATCAGGCCGGCAAACTTGTCCTCGCTGTCGTTGACTCCGGCGAGCTGCACGATCTGATTCGCTTCGTATTTGTCGAACGACAAGCTGCCGCCCGAATCGACGACCTGCCCCTTTGCGTCCCGGCGTCCGCCGAAAATCAGCCCGCCGTTCTCCGAGCCTTCATCGTTGTAGAACAGCATGCCGGCCTGCGGACGATCGAACGCGCGCTCTTTTCCATGGACGATGATGCCGGGCAGCTTTGCATGATCGGAGATGACCATCCGCAGCGTTCCGTCGGGCTCAACCACGTTGATGCGGTGGACCGTGATCTCGTCGAATGTCGTCGATCGCGAGACGGCCGTCAGCAACAGGTACGCGAGAATGGCGGTGACGACGAGGGAATACGCGGCCAGAAAGCGCAACGTCTTCATGCTCGCCCATTACGCATCGTGTGACCGGAAAGTTAACGTCATGCCGCGACCATTGATGCATCGCCGGGAGATCGTGGAGTCGGCGGCAGCGAGCCGCCGCTCTGCATGGAGCCCCTCGAGAACGCGCTGCAGATCAGATGTAGCCCTTCGCGCGGGCGAGCGGGATGAGCGAGAGGACGATTCCGACCAGGACGATCATCAGGGCGCTCGAAAATATATAAGGATAAATAATCAGCAAAAATCCTACGATCAGATAGAACGGATCGTGCTCCTTCTTCGCGATGTAGAGGTACACCGTCCCAACGCCGCCGAAGATCAATCCGAGGAAGAGGGTCATGTTAAATTCCCCCGCCATGTTCACCCTGACGAACGAGGATTTCAAGCAGGCGCGCGCCCGCATCGCTTCGCACATCAAACACACGCCTCTGCTCACGTCGCGGCAATTGAGCGAAGCGACCGGGTACGACGTGCGGCTCAAGGCGGAGCTGTTTCAGCGCGTCGGCTCGTACAAGATCCGCGGGCCGCTGAACAAATTCGCGCTCATGCCGGAGGAGCAGAAGCGGCGCGGTGTCGTCTGCTCGTCGGCGGGAAACCACGCGCAGGGAGTCGCGCTCGCTGCGAAGATCCACGGCATTCGCGCGGTGGTCTGCATGGCAGAGAACGCCACGCCGTCGAAGATCGCCGCCACAAAAGGCTACGGGGCCGAGGTGGTGCTGCACGGAACGATCTGGGATGAAGCGAACGAGAAAGCGAAGGAGCTCGTGCGCACGCAGGGACTCACGTACGTGCATCCATTCGACGACCCGCAGCTCATCGCCGGCCAGGGCACGCTCGGCCTCGAGATTGTCCAGGACTGGCCTCAGGTCGACGCGGTGATCGTTCCGATCGGCGGCGGAGGATTGATCTCCGGCGTTTCGATGGCCGTGAAGAGCCACAATCCGAAGGCGCGCGTGATCGGCGTCGAGTCATCGGACGGACCGGCGATGAAGATGAGCGTCGAGGCCGGGTCGCTGCAGACGATCGACTGCAGGACGATCATCGACGGACTGCGCGTGCGCCGCGTGGGCGAGCTGAATTTCTCGGTGGTGCAGCGCTTCGTTGATGAAATCGTCGCGCTGCCGGATCGGGAGATTTTCGAGGCGATGATCTGGATCATGGAGCGCTGCAAGCTGGTCGTCGAAGGCGCCGCGGCGGCGCCGGTCGGCGCGCTGCTGCACGGACTCGTCAAGCTGCCCGCCGGCTCGCGCGTGGCCGTGGTCCTCTCCGGCGGCAACCTGAATCTCGATCAGCTGCGCGGGCTCAAATGGAACTGAGCATTCTCCGCGCGTGGCGCACGACCCATCGCGTGACGGTCTTTCTCATCGAGAACATTCCGCGCGACGTCTGGGCGGCGACGATTCCGGGCATTCCGCGGCGAACGATCCGTTCGATCGCCGCGCATCTCCACAATTCGCGCTGCAGCTGGATCAAGAGGCTCGGCGAGGAGAACGGCATCGACGCGCCTGCGTTCGTCGATCCGCACCGAGTGACGCAGCGGCAGCTCAAGACCGCACTCGAGAAGAGCGGCCGCGCGATGGAGGCGCTGCTGCGGCTCGCGTTCGCGAACGGCGGATCGATTCCGCCGACGAAGGCGTACGTCTGGCGCAACCTGCCGCTCGATGCCGGCCACTTCCTCGCCTACTTCGCGGCGCATGAGGGGCATCATCGCGGGCAGATCGTGCTCGCTGCGCGTCAGCTCGGGAAGCGTCTGCCAGCCACCGTCACCGGCGGTCTGTGGCAGTTCCGGACGCACGCCCGCGACTGAACGGCCGGGACCGTGCTCGTACCGGATGCAACTGGGATATGTGACGGGACGGACGACGCCGTGGTCATCCGTCCCCTGAACGCCTGAAGGAAAAGAAGCGCCGCTGCGCTTATCTCGGATCCACGTCGAGCGCGAACGTCAGCTCGAACGCCTCGGTGTCCGGCGAATGCTTGGCAGAAGCGTTTTTCGTCGCGTACGATCCCTCGATTCGTTTTCCGTCGTTCTTCGTCAGCTTGAGGTTCGCCGCATCGCTCCTCGAGTGCGTGCCTTCGTCGTCGTACACCTGAACGTTGTAAGGCGTGCCGTCGTACTTGATCTTCAGCTCGACGAGCGTGTTGAAGTGCTTTCCGAGCTGGTCGGTCAGCTCGCGACAGGGATCGGACGATGCCTTGAGGGCGGCCTTGTTCATCGGACCGTTCGAAAACGCCACCACCGTGATCCGTTTGCCTTCGTTGAGCATGTCGTCCTGCGTACATGCGTACGAATCGGTCAGCGCGACAGGTTTTCCGTGGTTGTAGTAAGTGCTGCCGGCTCCCAAGGCCGGACCGGCCATGATCGAAAGGGTCATCGCACACGCGAACACGGACACCGTGAGTCTCGGAAGAGTCATGATTCGAATACTCCTTTTTCGCGAGGCGGGCATCATACCGCACCGCTGCAAGCACCTGAGCGATCGCGACTTTCCGCTGAAGCCCAAATCACGAAATCGGTATCCGGGGCCGTGGCCGGCGAGGGATTGCGTTCCGCTGATCACAGCGTCAGTACGGCAGCTCGTCGGGATCGCGGCCGGCGTAGTCGGGCTCGGGGTCGTTCACGAACTGCACGGCGTGGATCGTCGTTCGTCCCTCGCGAATCGCTTTCGCGACGCGATGCCGGCCGTCCATGACTCGCCCATCGGCCGCGAGGATGATCGGGAAGTCGAGATCCGCTTCGTCGATCAGAAGCATGTGGCCGGCGAGGTCGTCCGACCAATCGTGATCGAGTCCGCGAATGTCGCTGATGCGTACCTCTTTTCGGGGCAGCTCGCGCGAAAGCTCGACGAGGCGGTCGACGTCCCAGGCGAGCAGACCACGTTCGGACTCGCGAAAGTAGTACTGCTTTCGCACGTTACCGCCGGCGCGCCGCCTTCGCGATCGCGATCCAGCGGTCGGGCGGCGTGGCAGCGATGATTTCGCCGATCGCGTCCAGCGGCAGATCGTCCGCGCTCTTGAAACGAATGCACGCTTTGCCCATGTCGAGCTTCCTGCCCGAGGCGCGCAATTTCGCCGCCTGCGCCGGATCGGCGTAGATGGTCATGAGGTGCAGCGACAGATAGGCCTTCTGCGACGCGAGGGCAACGTACCAGAGCGCATTGCCGTTGTAAGTGTCGGGATAACGCGCGAGCGGCACCTGGTAGACGAGCATGTTCTTGACAACGGTTTCCTCATAGCCCTTCGGCAGATTCTTGCGAATCAGCTTGCGGAGGCGAATGACGTCGGCTTTTCGCGTCTCGGGAATCTGCTCGAGAAATTCGGAAATCTTCATCTCACGCTGCAGACCCGCCGATGTCGAAGAAGACCGGTCGAGGCACCGATGTCCGATACAGGGAGCTCCGGAACCGGCGCGGCCAGTCTCATGCGCTGACACTAGCACGCCGCGAGGACTCACGGGGGCGGGCCCGAAGGCGATGGTCAGTGCACGTGCGCGGGATGGTGCAGGCCGTGCGTGTGGCCCGCGAGACCGCTCTCGACCTGCGACGCGACCTGCCGCGCGAGCTCGACGAATGCCTGCGCCGCGGCCGACGTCGGATCGAGCACGACGATCGGCTCGCCGCTGTCGCCACCGACGACCACCTTCGGATCGATCGGCACTTCGCCGAGGAACGGGACGCCCAACATTTCGGCGGTTTTGCGGCCGCCGCCGTGGCCGAAGATCTCTGTCCGCTCGCCGCAATGCGAGCAGATGTAGTAGCTCATGTTCTCGATGATGCCGAGGACCGGGACGTTGACCTTGCGGAACATTGCGAGGCCTTTGCGCGCGTCGATGAGCGCGACGTCCTGCGGCGTGGTCACGACCACCGCGCCGGTCAGCGGAACTTTCTGCGTGAGCGTGAGCTGCGCGTCGCCGGTGCCGGGCGGCAGATCGATGATCATGAAGTCGAGGTTGCCCCACTTCACGTCGGTGAGGAACTGATCGAGAGCCTTCATCACCATCGGACCGCGCCAGATCACCGGCGTATCGGGATCGGTGATGAGGCCGAGCGACATCGTCTTCACGCCGTGGTTCTCCATCGGCATGATCTTCTCGTCGCGCTCGTCGATCTGCGGACGCCCTTCGATGCCGAGCATCATCTGCTGCGACGGACCGTAGATGTCGGCGTCGAGGAGGCCAACGGTGTACCCGAGCGATCGCAGCGCGAGCGAGAGGTTCGTCGACACCGTCGACTTTCCGACGCCGCCTTTTCCGGAGGCGACGGCGATCTTGAATCGCACGCCTTCGAGAATCCCCGCCTGTCCGCCGGTCATCGGTCCGGCCATCTGCCGCGGCGCGACATCGACGCTCGCGCGCACGTTCTGTACGCCGGGAATCGCGCGCACTGCCTTCTCCGCGTCTTCGGCGAGATGCTTGCCGACGGCGGGATTCTCGGTCTGAAAGCGGATGGTGAAGGTGACATCGGCGCCGTCGATCCGGACGTCGTGCACGAAGCCGAATGAAACGATGTCGCGCGAGAGCCCCGGAAAGCGGACCTTCTTCAGCGCTTCAAGAACCTGTTCCTGCGTGGGCATTCGCTTTCCCCTCTCCTTTGAACTGCTCGTACGAGGCGCTGATGATCGGAATCGCTTCTTTCGCGGAGCCGACGACGGAGACGATGCTCAGGTCCTTCGCGCCGCAGAGGCCCCTCTGGACCATCGTCCGGTCGACCCACTCGATCAGACCGCCCCACATTGTACCGACGAGGATCAGCGGATGCTGGGTCATGTGCTTGACCTGCAGAAGCTGCCAGACCATGAACAGCTCGAGCGCCGTGCCGATGCCGCCCGGCATGACGATGAACGCGCTCGACAGCCGCACGAAGTGATGCAGGCGCGAGAAAAACGTGCGGTGGCGGAAGACTTTGTCGACGAACGGATTCGCCTGCTCTTCGCTCGGAAGATGGATCGCGAGTCCGAACGACCGAGCCTTGCTTTCCACCTGCCCCTCGGTCGCGCCGGAATTCGCCGCTTCCATCAGGCCGGGACCGCCGCCGGTGACGATGTCGACACCCATGCGCGCGAGCTCGTAGCTGAGCGACTTCACCTCGTCATAAATCGGGTCGCCGCGGCGGATACGCGAGCTGCCGAAGATGGAAACGCGATAGTGCTCGACCCGCTCCGGCTGGATCTGATCGAGATCGTTGATGGTCTCCCACAGCTGGTAGATGGCCTTGTCGAGGATGTGGCTCGGGTCGACGCCGGACCGCCGCTTCGATTGTCCCCGACGGAGCTCTTCCAGCTCGGGAGTCGTCGTGTTGCGTCGCTGATTCGTGGCCATTTGCCGGGCGGCCATCTTACTCGATGATCTTCCCGCCCGCTGCTCGCCCCTCGCCGCTCGCTATTTCGTGATCCAGACGTCTTTCGAGAACTGCTTGAGCTTCGCCTCGGCCGCGTGCGCTTCGGCTTCGCTCGCGAACTTCACGCGCACGCGGAAGACCGTGCCTTTCTCGGTCGCGCCGCGCTCGACGTAGGCGGACGTGAAGCCTCCTTCGATCAGTTTCGCAGCGAGGGTTTCGGCGGTCTTTTGATCGGAAGTCGACACCAGTTGCGCGTAGGCGGGGCCGGCGTCCGGAGCGGCTTCAGCCGGCCGGCCGGCTGAAACGGGGCCGTTGTGCGGGCCGGCTTCAGCCGGCTGTCCGACTGAAGTCGTCACCACACTCGCCCCTTCGATCGTCGCCGGCTGCGGTGCGCGGGCCGGCGCAGGCTCGGCAGCGGGCTCCTTGAAGTCCTCGTCGGCGACGACCCTCTTCGCTGCAGGTACCGCGGTCGTTTCGGCGATCACCGGCGAGTCCTTGCGGACCACGAGGTGCTCGTCGGTCGCGCCGCGGCCGATCAGAAGGCCGAACGCGAACGCCGCCGCGAGCGAGAGCAGCAGCAGGACGAAGGCGACGAACGCCTGTCCCGCGGTCAAAGAGATTTCGTAGTGGGATTGATCGTCGGTGAGAACTTCTTCCATTGCACGCCCTCCGCTTCCATGGACTACTGCGGCTGTGCGCCGGGCGGCGCCGCCGCGTTCCAGTTTGTGTGATAGACGACCCCGTTGTCAAAGTAGATGGCCGAGGCGCCTCCGTCGGCTTTCGGGTAGATCCAGACGGAGTAGACGCGGCTGTTCTGCACGACCTGTTTGATCCAGTCTTCGCGCGGGAGACCGACGAGCTTCCGCACGTCGTCTTCTTTCATTCCGGTATGCACGTTGGCAAATGCGGTGATGGAGACGTAGCGCCGGCTCTCGGCCGTCGCGACGCGCTGATTCGCCTCCGGATCGGTGGGATCGAGCCGCACCGCGGCGCGGTAGAACTCGAGCGCTTTGTCGTAGCGCGAGAGCAGGTTCATGTACTCATCGCCCATGAGAATCTTTTCGCGGACCAGAAGCTTCGCCGCGCGGGGATCGTGCGTGCGGTCGTAGTACTCCTTCACCTTGTCCATGAACGGGGCGTACATCGGCTCGAGTTTCTTGTGGGTCTCGAGCGTCGCCTCGATCAGCTTTTTGCGCGGCGCGTCGGGCGGCGGCGCGGGCTGTGCCTTCCGCACCGATTCGATCCACGCGTAGTCGGTCATGATCTGACCCCATTCGCGATCGTTCGGCTGATTGGGAGAGCTGGTGGTGCAGGCAGCAACGAGGATTGTTGTGAGGAGGACCAGGGCGGGGCGCATTGGCAATGATTGTAAAAGAGGTTGGATCGGCGAGATTCGTGAGTCGCGGTTGGACGACCGAAGAGCTCAGGCCCTCCCACCCGCTACAGCCACCCGCTACCCGCCCCCACCCGCTACCCGCTATTTCTTGACCTTCTGCACCATCGCGATGACGTCGCGCTCGAGCGAGGTCCCGCCGAATTCACTCTTCACTTCGAGAATCCATCCGTACAGCAGCTCGTGCAGAACCGTGTGCACGATCAGTCCCTGATTCTCCGATCCGGAGGCGATCAGGTTGTTCAGCAGCTGATCGAAATCGATGCGCCCCTCGTTGACCATGTTCATGCCGCTCAGGTACGGCAGCATGTCGGGCGACAGATGCAGCACCACGCGATCGATGAAGTCGTAGATGTGATCGCCGATTTTCTGGAAGACGAGATTGAAGATGCCCTGATACGCGGTGTTGTAGCGCTCCACGAGCGCCGCCAGCTCGTATTCGCTCTCTTCCGCCTGCTTCGTCTCGACGACCGCCTGCCCCTCCGCGTCCTGAATCAGATTCACCGTCAGGAGACCCCAGATCGTCTTGCAGCTCGCGAAATTCGACAGGTAGCTGTGGCGGACGATGTCTTCGATCTTCGTCGGCTCGGCGACGAGGTTGAACACGTGGTTCTCCTCCTCGTTGAGCTCGAGAGCGAAGCTGCGCGCGTTCGAGCCTGGCGCCTGCTCGAGAATGCGATCGGGCCGGCCGAGCCCGCGCGTGATCAGCGACCAGAAGCCGATGCTGGCAATTCCGTCGAGGATCAGCCGTTCGGTCGACAGCGGCAGCGCGGGGATGTCGTCGGGAAAGTCGTGCGTGAACTCGATCGTGTAGCTGCCGGTGCGGTAGCGCATGGCGTTGAGCACGATCGCACTCGCCTGACGCTCGACGGCGCGGCTCAGATCTTCGGGCTGCAAAAAGCCGAGCTCCACCAGCAGTGCGCCGACGCGGCGCGGCGTCACCAGCCGTTCGGTCACCTGGTTGTATTGCTCGAGATTCAGCTCACCGCCGCGAAGAAGAACTTCGCCGAGGCCCATGTCGGGATCGGTGCTCGAGGCGAAGGTGATTTTCCCTTCGCTCACGTAGATCACATCGGTACGGCCGAGCCCTTCGAGCGACACGATGGCCGTCTCGCTGCTCCGAATCAATGAGCGAAAGAGATCGGGAACGGTCGTCTCCGCGAGCGTTCCCTGGATGCTGAGATCTTCAGACATTGTTCACGGTGCCCTGTGCCCAGCGCCCTGTGCGCTCCTCAGCCGGGCACGAGGCACGGGAAACGGGGCACTGTTTCATTGCGCCGACGCCGGCCGGATGTGCTCGACCGTCGCGATTCCGACGGCATTCTTCGTCGTCGATTTCACGCGATACATCGCCGCGTCCGCCTGCCGGATCAGATCGTCTTTGCTCAGGCCGTGGGTCGGATACGTCGCGATCCCGAAGCTCGCGGTGACGGAGATCTCCACCGTGCCGTCGATGATGAACGACGTCGCGGTGAGCGATTTGCGGACGCGGTTCGCCACGGCCATCGCCTGCTCCTGATCGGTCTCCGGCAGGACGATGCAGAACTCGTCGCCTCCGAAGCGGATCACCTTGTCGATCGTTCGCACCGCCGTGAGGATCCGCTTCGCCACTTCCTGCAGGGTTCTCGAACCGGTGAGATGGCCGTAGAAATTGTTGACCATCTTCAGGTCGTCGAGATCGAGAAAGATGATGCTGAAGAGCGATCCGTAGCGTCGGGAGCGCTCGATTTCCTCATCGAGGTAGCTCTCGAAGAAGCGGCGGTTGAAGGCCTTGGTCAGATCGTCGCGCATCGCCAGATCGCGGCTTCGCGACAACTGATAGATGTTGCCGAGGACCGAAGCGACAGCACGGACGTAGTCGGTGACCTGCTCGATCACCGCCTCGTCGACGTTGTCGGTCGGCGCGAGCGGCACGCGGATCACGCCGACGAGATCGTGCTCGACCTGCAGGGGAATCACGATCATCCCCGACGTGCGATCGGCGGCGAACGAATGGCCCGACGACAGCGCCCGCTGCAGCAGATCGGCCGGGATGCCGGGCAGGAACTCGCCCGTCTCGTGGGCGTCGGGATCGTTCGTGAAGCTCACGACGTAGCGCTCGAGCCGCGGGTCGTGCAGGAACAGCGTCCCGCGCGGCATGCCGAGGAGGTCGAGGACGGTGCGGGTGATGCGCTCGGAGACCGCGCCGGCGTCCGAGAGCGACATCAGCTCGTGGATCTGCTTGAGAAACGTCACCTCGGTCTCGAGCTGCGAGGCGTGCACGGCGGCGTCGACGAGATCGCAGGCAAACGAGAGATACTCGTGCGGTTTCGTCAGAAACGATTTGCGGTCGATGTAAATCTCGCCCTGCCGCCGCTGCGCAGGCTCCTCCATGTCGAGAACGATGCGGACGATGCTCTTGCGCGGAGGCGGCGACAGCACGGCGTGCGAATCGCGATCGATGACGGCGATGCGGCTGACTTCCCGCTCGATTCCGGAATCGGCAAACTTCAATTCCGGACACTTCTGCCGCAACGTGGACACGAGGTCCGATCCGCTGTAAACGCCGATCGTCTGCTGAATCAAGCGGTTAATTCTACAATGCGCGGCCGCCTGTGCGTATCGTGCAGATCCTCCCGCCTCACCCGACCGAGTACGAGAAGAAATGCGCCCGGATCGACCTCGCGCTGTTGCAAAACGTGGAGCTTAGCCGTGATGTAACGTTAATTTACGGCAAGCCGCCGGTCAGCGATTTGCCGGAGGCGGTCGAGGAGCGCTGGTTTCATGGAGCGGAGGACGCTCAGCCAGCCGGCGGCGGCCTGAGCGGTCGTCGCCGCACGATCGCCAGCTTCCGCCGCGAGTCGATCGTGCCGCTCGTCGAGCAGACGATGGCGCGGCTGCATCGCACGCGCGAAGACATCGACTGGCTGCTGGTCGATGAGCCGCCGGCGGATTTCACGCCGTTCGACGCATGGATCGATCCGGCGATCGAGGAGAGCGACCTCGACGGATTCGTGGCCGAAGCGCTCGTCGCGGGCAAAATCGTCGTCGCCGCGCGGATTCCCATCAACATCAAGCGGCTCGAGAAGGGACGGACGGGGCTGCTCGTTCCACAATGTGATCCGAACGAGCTCACTCATGCGATACTAGCCGCCCTGTTCAAGCCGGAAGTCGCCGAGACGAGAATCGAAGCCGCGAAGCAAACGATTTCGAAGTTCCGACCCCGGCAGCGCCTCCGCGCACTGATCCAGCTCCTTCACGCATGATCCGCCTCGATACCCTTGCCACTCCACAACGCCGCGCGCTCGATCTCATCAAGGAAGTCGCCGCCGAAAAAGGCCTCCGGGTGTACCTCGTCGGCGGCCCCGTCCGCGACCTCATCCTCGGCCGCACGGTGATCGATCTCGATTTGACTCTCGAAGACCAGAGCTCGGTCCTCGCGCGCAGCGTTGCGAAGCGCATCAACGGCCGGGTGCGCTCGTACCCGCAGTTTCTAACGTACAAGGTCACGGCGGACGACTTCCCGGAGATCGACATCGCTACGGCGAGGAGCGAGAAATACCGGCAGCCGGGCGCGCTGCCGGCCGTCAGCGCCGGTTCTCTCGTCGACGACCTGGTGCGGCGCGATTTCTCGATCAATGCCATCGCTCTCGATATCGTTTCCGGAGAGATCCACGATCCCATCGCGGGTCTACCGGATGTGGAGAAACGGCGGATCCGAGTGCTCCATGAAGCGAGTTTTGCGGATGATCCGACGCGAATTTTTCGGGGCATCCGCCTCGCGACGCGCCTGCAATTTTCGATCGAAGAACACACCCTGGCGTTGATGCGCGAGGCGATCCGCACGGGCGCGCTCGCGACAGTTTCGAAGGAGCGGCTGTGGCGCGAGCTCTTCCTGGCGTTCGAAGAGGAGAACGCGCCCGACGTCATCGAGGCGCTGAACGACGCAGGCGCCCTGGAGCACCTCCTCGGCGAGCGAAAGATTCAGCGCGAGCGCCTCGACGAAGCGCGCCGAGTGCTCGCCGCAAATCCAGCACTCGACCGCGACGCCGTCTACCTCGGCGCGATGATGTACGGGAACGCGTCGCCCGTCGACCTCGAAGGATCGGGCCTCTCGCAGAAGCGCGTCCGCGTGGTCATGCAGATCGCGAACGAGATTCCGCGCTACGCCGATGCGCTCGCGGAAGCGGACAACGATCACGCGCGGTTCAAGATGCTGAAGCACGCGTCGCCCGAGCTGCTGGCGCTCCTGCCCGCGGAGCGGGTCTCGAAGTTTCGCGAATACCAGAACTTCCGGATTGCGCTGCGCGGCACCGATCTCGAGGTGCCCGCCGGCCCGCACATCGCGAAGGCGCTCGAGCGCGCCCGCGAGGCCGTCTTCACAGGCGAGATCAACCCGGACGAGGCTCGCTCTTTTGCGCGGGAGATGGCGATCAAGTATCTTAATCGTGAGTGATTCGTAAGACTCATTTCGGAATCTTTTTCGTGCTGATCGCCGCGCCGGCTCTCGCGCAGACGCCGCACGACATCACGCAGGTCGACCGCGCCCCGCTCGGCGGCACGATCGCCACGCCGCTGCCCGAAGCGCAGCGGAAGCAGCTGATGAAATACGAGATCCCCGAGCTCGCCGGCTCGCAGCAGGCCCTCGGCTCGCAGCTGATCGACGGACGGCTGCCGCTGCCGCTCGTCGATTACATCGCATGGGATGCAGACGTCCAGCAGCGCATCTCGATCTTCGAGGGAGGGCTGACGGTGGTGGATGTCCGCGGCGTCGCGGGCCCGATGCGGAAGCGCGTCATCCTTCCGCAGGACGCGCTCGAATCGTACATGCGGTCGCTGCAGCCTGCGGCCGCGGTCCGCGAGAGCGATCTGCCCAGGCCGCGCGACAAACGCCGCGCGCTGCTCCGCGTTTACTCCGCTGCGGGAGATTTCAGCGACCGATGGTTCGATCCGACCGCGCCGCTGCCGCGCGCGTTCGACAATCAGATCTCGCCGCTTCGTGACCTGCTTCGAGCGATCACCGAAGATCGTACGGTGACGAACTCCATCGCCGGCTACGTACCGAAAGAGGGAGACGAGCTCGTCGGCGACGATCGAAAGGTCTATCGAGTCGTTCGGGTGATGGACAAATCGATCGTCGAGCTGCGCTGCCTCAACCAGCCGACGACGATCTACGTCGCGGTGAAAGACCTCTACAACTACTTCATCGGAACGACGGGAGCGGCGCAGCAATAGTGTCGACCCTTCGAGTCACCGCCGGTTCGCTCCGCGGCCGGCGCGTCCCGGTTCCAGCCGGCGATTTCCGGCCGACCTCCGAGCGCGCGCGGCAGGCATTCTTCAACATCGTCGGCGAGCGGATCGACGGCGCGCGGTTTCTCGATCTCTTCGCCGGCAGCGGCATCTTCTCGTTCGAGGCGGTCTCGCGCGGCGCAGCGTCGGCGACCGCGATCGAACACGACCGCCGCAAAACCGAATCCATCGTGAAGCTCGCGAACGAGTGGCGCGTTCCGGTGAATGCCGTTCCGGGCGAAGTGCTGGCAACTCTCAGACAGCTCCGCGATCCGTTCGACGTCGTGTACGCCGATCCGCCTTACGACTTCGATGGTTACGAGAAGCTCGTCGACGCGATCGGACGGCTTTCGCTCGCAAACGACGCAGTGGTGGCGGTCGAGCATCGCCGCCGGACGAATCCGTTCAGCGGAGCGGGAGGACGCCTCCCGGTGCAACGCCGTGCGGAGTACGGCGAGGTGTGGATCACGTTCTTTCAGGCGCCGGGAGCTCGCCGTCAGGCGTCGGACCCAACGCCGCTGACGCCTGAGGCCTGAGGCCTGACGCCTTTATTGCATAGGAGAACAATGTCACCGATGGAACTACGACTCGACGACGAAGGCACGCAGACGCTCTTCGGAAACCGCGACGAGAACCTCCGCATGCTGGAGGATGAATTCGGCGTGAAGATCTCGTCGCGCGGAAACGAGATTTTCGTGCAGGGCAATTCGGAGAATGTCGCGCCGGTCGAAAAACTTCTCGGCGAGATGCAGGACCTCATCGAGCAGGGCTATCCACTCAAGAAGTCGGACTTGTCGACCGGCGTACGCGTGCTCCGCGATCGTCCCGAGACGAACCTCGTCGATTTCTTCACCGACGACGCGCTGCAGGCGTCGATCCGCCGCGTCGTCACGCCGCGCAACGTCGCGCAGAAGCTGTACCTGCAGGCGATGCAGGACTACGACATCACGGTGTCGATCGGGCCCGCGGGCACGGGCAAGACGTTCCTCGCGGTCGCCGCGGCGGCCGCAGCGCTGACCGAGAAGACGATCAAACGAATCGTCCTCTGCCGGCCCGCGGTCGAGGCGGGCGAGCGGCTCGGATTTCTTCCGGGCGACATCGCCGAGAAAGTGAATCCGTATCTTCGGCCGCTCTACGACTCGCTCTACGACATCATCGGCTACGAGAAAGTGGACAAGCTCATGGAGCGCGGCGTGATCGAGATCGCGCCGCTCGCGTTCATGCGCGGACGCACGCTCAACGACTCGTTCATCATCCTCGACGAAGCGCAGAACACGACCCCCGAGCAGATGAAGATGTTCCTCACCCGCCTCGGTTTCGGATCGAAGGCCGTGGTCACCGGCGACGTAACGCAGGTCGATCTGCCGGAAGGGAAAAAATCGGGGCTGCGCGAAGCGCGGCAGATCCTGCGCAACGTCGAGGGCATCAAGTTCTTCGAGTTCGGCGACAAGGACGTCGTCCGCCATCCGCTCGTGCAGAAGATCGTCGTCGCCTACGACGCCGCGGAGAAAGAGCGGAAACCGCAGAGTTGACCACCATCGAGATCAGCGGCTCGGCGCCGCGAATGATGCAGCGCGAAGTCGCGTCGTTCGTGCGGAAAGTGCTGCTCGCCGCGGGGGAAGACATCGGCGAAATGTCCATCGCGTTCGTCGACGACGCGATGATGCGGACTCTGAATCGCAAGTTTCGCGGCAAAAACAAAACGACCGACGTGCTCACGTTTCCCGGCGAAAATGCGTTCGAGATCGTGATCTCGATCGATCAGGCGCGGCGTCAGGCGCGCAACGAGAAGCATTCCGTTCCGACGGAGCTGCGCTACCTCCTCCTCCACGGCATCCTCCACGGCCTCGGCTACGATCACGAGAGCGACGACGGCGAGATGAATGCGCTGGAGATTGCCGTTCGAGAGAAGGTCGGCCTCGACTAGCGCCCGTCGAACTGCAGCTTTGAGCTCCGGATGTCGATCAGCGGACCGAGCTCGTAGATGTTGCGATAGCCGTACGCGTAGAGCGCGATGAACGTCGAGAGATTCAAAGACGCGTTCGAGAGCTTCGAGGGGAACGGGCCCGGCGCGTTGGTGAAGTTGTTGTTGCAGTAGATCAGGATGCGCGTGTCTCGGTCGGGAATCGCCGCGCTGAGGCTGTCGATCGTGATGTCGGGGAAGCTGAGGTTGATCGCGCCGCGGATGTGAAGCTCGGCGAACTTCGCCGCGCTGCGGGCGTCGAGGACGATCGTATTGGGTTCACCGCTCATGCGGATGAAGTCCTCTTCGCTCACGCGATGCGACTCGCGATACACGGCGGCCTCACTCGCGACCGCGAGATACGCGCGCATGTCGATCGCCGGGTTCTGGATCACCGCCGCGAGAATCAGCGCAATCACGCCCGTTGGACGGTTTGCGCCGCGAGCGGTTAGCAAATAAGTGGGGTCAGAGCTTCAGTTGTTCTTTTTCTAACCGGCGTAGAGCGAGCCGCATCGCGATCGCCAGAGCTCTGGCGATTTCCTCCGCTGAATCCCGATCACGCACTGTTCGGGTCGGAGGCCTAGGTTAGGACCGCAATTGATGACTCTTCCCCACGTAGAAAAATCACAAGTACAGCTCTGACCCCCACAATTAGTCGAAGGCGATGATGCCGTCTTTCCAGAGCCTGTAGAAAATCAGCATCGCCTCGGACTCCCGGATCGGGCTGATCTTCATCAGAGCGCCGAGGTTCCACTGGCCGTTGATGCGGGAGAGGATGAAGCCCTCGTTCGGCGTGAAGTTCATCTCCGTGATCTCGGAGATCGGCTTGGCGATCCGCGGCACTTTCGACTCGGTGATTCCCTGGTGATACAGATCGGCGAGGATCACTGCCTCCGCACCTTTGATCGCGCTGCGCACACCCGACTTGCTCGGATCGAGATTCTCCGCCGCCTTCAGCAGCCGCTGCGCCTTGTCGTAGTCCTTCCCCTTCAGCGCCTGCTGCGCGCGAGTCAGCAGCCCCGCCACTTCGTCCGTCTCTGCCGGCGGCGCCGGCTCCTCGAACGGTGCCTTCTCCTCGGCCGCGCCACCCGGCTCGGTCATGCGCACGTAGCCGTCGCGCGCGAGCTTGTGCAGCGTCGAGCAGACGCCGAACAGCGACGTCCGCGCTTCGAGCTCGATCTCCGCGATCGTGCGCTTCCCGTCGATCGCGTTCACGATCGTCTGCTGCTGCTCGTTGAGCTGATCGTTCGGGACCGTGCGCGCGATGATCGGAATCATCACATCGTGCGGAATGAGCTCGCGAATGCGCTGCCACTCGTCGACGCGCCGCGTTCCTTCCATGATGATCCCCGTGACGTCGACCTGCAGCGGAATCATCTCCATCGATGGCAGCTCGTCGTCGATGAATTTGAAATCGCCCTCGCGCCACAAAAAGATGTCGTAGATCTCCTCCTCCGCTTTGAGGCGCATGAGCCGCAGGAGATCGGTCTCGCTGATGACCTCGATCATCACGAGAATTTTTCCGAGGAGGATGCCGGATTGCTGCTGGACCTCCATGGCCTTCATCAGCTCCTGCTCGGTCAGGTACCCGTGGCTGATGAGGAATTGTCCGAGGTAATCGCGAGGGTCGTTGGAGGCGGAGGAGATGACGCGCCCTCCTTTGAAAAAGATCCGCTTCTCGACCGACTTGTTCGCGACGAGGAGCGTGCCGGTTTTCTGGCCCAGGCTGAGCCACTGCAGCAGGTCGCCCGGCTGCATGGTCTTGAGATTGCCGCTGACACCCATCGCATTGCGTAGTGTAGGGCACGGCTGAGTGGTGCCGCACTCCCTGGTTCGACAGGACGCAGCGCTGCCCTACACTTACGGCGATGACGGACAAGCCGTACTTCGACCAGGCCGATCTCGACGCGCGCGATTTCGATGCCGCCCACGACCTCGGCACCCCGGGAAGTTTTCCATTCACGCGCGGTCCCCAGCCGACGATGTACCGCGGCAAGTTGTGGACGATGCGGCAGTACGCCGGCTTCTCCACGGCGGCGGAATCGAATCGCCGCTATCGTTATCTCCTCGATCGCGGCACGACCGGACTGTCGATCGCGTTCGATCTGCCGACGCAGATCGGCATGGACTCCGACGACCCGCGCGCGCGCGGCGAGGTCGGAAAAGTCGGCGTGGCGATCGATTCGGTCGCCGACATGGAAGTGCTGCTCGCCGAGATTCCGCTCGACCGCGTGTCGATCTCGATGACCATCAATTCGCCGGCGTCGATTCTCCTCGCGCTGCTGCTCGTGGTCGCCGAGCGGCGCGGCGTCGAGTGGTCGAAGCTCAACGGAACGATTCAGAACGACATTCTCAAGGAGTACGTGGCGCGTGGCACGTACATTTTTCCGCCGAAGCCGTCGCTGCGCATCGTGACCGACATCTTCGAGTTCTGCGCAAAGGAAGTGCCGCGCTGGAACACGATCTCCATTTCCGGCTATCACATTCGCGAGGCCGGATCGACGGCCGTGCAGGAGGTCGCGTTCACGCTCGCGAACGGCTTGCAGTACGTTCAGGCGGCGGTCGACCGCGGGCTGGACGTCGATGCCTTCGCGCCGCGGATCTCGTTCTTCTTCAACGCGCACAACGATTTTCTCGAAGAGGTGGCGAAATTCCGCGCGGCGCGAAAGCTGTGGGCGACGCTCATGCGCGAGCGCTATGCGCCGAGCGATCCGCGTTCACTCGCGCTCCGTTTTCACGCGCAGACCGCGGGCTCGACGCTGACGCAGCAGCAGCCGGAGAACAACGTCGTCCGCGTGGCCTACCAGGCGATGGCAGCGGTGTTAGGCGGGTGCCAGTCGCTGCACACGAACAGCCGCGACGAGGCGCTCGCCCTCCCGACGGAGGAGTCGGCGACGATCGCGCTGAGGACGCAACAGGTCCTCGCCTGGGAGACGGGCGTGCCCCGGATCGTCGATCCGCTCGGCGGTGCGTATGCGATCGAATCGAAAACGCTCGACATCGAGCGCGAGGCGGGCGCGCTGATCGGGAAGATCGACGCGATGGGCGGCGCGCTCGCGGCGATCGAATCGGGATTCGTGCAGCGGGCGATCGGCGACTCCGCGTACGCCGCGCAGCAGGCGATCGACGCGAAGAAGGCGATCGTCGTCGGCGTGAACGAATTCACGGACGAGCGGCCCTCGCCGCTGCCGATTCTCGTGATCGACGAGAGCGTCGAGCGCGATCAGGTCGCGCGCCTTCATGAGTTCCGGCAGAAGCGCAAAGGCGATGGACGCCGGGCGCTCGACGCGCTCGACCGCGCCGCGCGCGGCGGCACGAACCTCATGCCGCCGATCGTCGATTGCGTCCGCAACGATTGCACCGTCGGAGAAATCGTCGCGACGCTCAAGCAGACCTTCGGCGAGTACGCCGATCAGGGATTCTAATTCGCGGTTCGGCGAACGCTGCGCGGCTCGCCCGCGTGAAACCAGCCTCGTTCTGTCAGGCCGGCGCGCTCCGCGGAGATCTGGAGCCGGGATCGCCCCGGCTCCAGAACGGGATTGCAGCGATGCCTACTTCGGCGCATTCGGCGGACGGGGACATCCCGCCGGCGGTCCCATGTTGATCGGTCCCTTCGTGTTGTTGCTCTCGTTCGACTCCGCGACGAGATTCAGCGGATCGACGATCGCCAGGAACGGATGCGGCACGTGGGTGGTCATGAATACCGGATCGGACATCAGGTAGTACACCGGCACCGTGACCGTCTGCGTCGCGCCGGGAGCCAGCGCGTTGAGGTACACGCCGTTGCCCCAGCCGGCTTTGTCCTGCGCCATCACCTGCACGAGCGCCTTGTTGCCGAGCGATGCCGACGAGGGCGACGCTGCGGTTCCTTCGTTTCGAACGGTGACCTGGAAGATGTAGACCGGCATCTGCGGCTTGCACAGCGGCGCGGCCGCGGCCGCAACGGGTCCGGTGAAGCCGAACGAAATGACGACGAGATCCGGTTTGCCGCGCTGTGTCGATGTTGACGTCGCGGCCGCGCCCGGGTAACCCGGATATCCCGGGTTGCCGGGCTTGTTCGACGGCGCGCCCGCGCAGCGAATCTGGAAGTGCGCTTCGTTCGAAAGGAATCCGGCGTTGGGCGCGAGAATCTTGATCCGCTCCCAGCCGGAATACGTCATGCCGGCGCCGCCCAGAGTCCAGGTCTCATCGGGAATGCTGATGTGAAACGGCGCCGCGGTGAATGTCACCGACTTCACGATCGTGTCAATCGCGCCGTCGCTTCGCTCGAAGATGTATTTGACGACGCCGGGCCCGTTCGTCTCGATCGTGCCGTGGAATCGGATCGTCGTCGGGCAGATGCCGGCATAGTTCGCGGGATCGGCCTCGAGCTTCGCGCCGATCACGCGCATATTCGACTGCGCCATTGCCGCCGTCGAGCAAAGGGCCACCAGGGCCAGGGTGGTTACGCGTCTCGCAATCATTCTTCTCCTCCGATGCCGCACGTTGCAGAGTCGTGCGGCTGCTGACAAGTACAACCGTCACGGGCAAAGGTTTGTCGCGGAAGCGCACACTATAATGCATCGATGCCCGCCGCGCGCCTCGTCCTCGAAGACGGCACCCTTTACGATGGCGAGTCCTTCGGATCGACGGAAAACGCAATCGGCGAAGTCGTGTTCAACACGTCGCTGACCGGCTACCAGGAGATCGCCACCGATCCCTCGTACCGGTTCCAGATTGTGACGATGACGTACCCGCACATCGGCAACTACGGCGTCGAGAACGTCGTCGAGCAGAGCGCGGAGCCGCAAGTCGCCGGATTCGTCGTGCGCGACGTCATCGAGGAGCCGTCGAGCGCGCATGCGCAAAGCTCGCTGGGCGACTACTTCACGCGGTACCGCGTCAGCGCGATCGCCGGTGTCGACACGCGCGCGCTTACGCGCAGAATCCGCACCGAAGGCGCGATGCGCGGCATGATCACGTCGCAGTCGGCCCGCGACGTCGACAGCATCGTGTCCGAGGTGCGAAGCGCGCCGTCGATGAGCGGCCTCGATCTCGTGCGGCGCGTCAGCGTCGATCGTCCCTACGCGTTCGACGAACATCCCCCCGAAACGAAGCGCCGCGTCGCGGTCTACGACTTCGGCGTCAAACGCGACATCCTCCGGCAGCTCACACACGCCGGATGCGACGTCACCGTGTTTCCGGCGGAGACTCCCGCGTCGGAGATCCTCGCGGCGAAACCCGACGGCGTGGTGCTCTCGAACGGCCCCGGCGATCCCGAGCCCGTGACGTACGCGCAGGAAAACATTCGCCAGCTCATCGGCAAGCTTCCGATCTTCGGCATCTGCCTCGGTCACCAGCTGCTGTGGCTTGCGTTAGGCGGGCGGACGTACAAGCTGAAGTTCGGGCATCGCGGCGGCAACCATCCGGTCAAGCATCTGCGGAGCGGACGCGTGGAGATCACCTCGCAGAATCACGGCTTCGCGGTGGATCCCGATTCGCTCTCGGAAAATGACGTGGAATATACTCACATTAATTTGAACGATCAGACGCTCGAAGGATTCCGTCACCGCCGCGAGCCGCTCATCGCCGTGCAATACCATCCCGAAGCCGCGCCCGGTCCGCACGATTCGTTCTACCTGTTCGGCGACTTCATGCGGCTGATGGATGCGCCGTAGCTCGATCGTGAGCGAAGCGCCAACGGCCCGTGCCGTCACTCGTGCCGCAGCGCCTCGACCGGATTGAGCTTCGCGGCCCGCATCGACGGAATGATCGTCGCGAGAAACGACACGGTCACCGAAAACGCCGAAATCACCGCGAGGTCGAGCCCGCGCGTCACGAACGGAATCGACGACACGAAATACACCTCGGCGATCTCCGGAGGAAAGGAGACGAGGTGGAACCGGGTGATGATCCAGCAGATGGCGACGCCGATCGCCACGCCCAGCGCGGTGCCGGCGATCCCGACCATCGAGCCGTACCACACGAAGATGCGCCGGATCGTCCGCGGCTCCGCACCCATGGACGCCAGAATGCCGATCTCCTTCCGCTTCTCGTGCACCGTCATGATCAGCGTCGAAACGATGTTGAACGTCGAGACGAACACGATCAGCCCGATGACGATGAACAGCACCAGCTGCTGAATTTTCAGCATCGAGAAAAGCTGGCGGTTCATGTCGCGCCAGTCGCTCACCGCGAATTTGTGATCGGTCCGCGCCTCGATCGCGTGCGTCACCGCGTCGAGCGATGCGCCGGGCGTCAGCTTCACCTCGATCAGGTTTGCCGCCCCGGGCATGTCGAGCAGCCGCTCGGCGTCGTGAAGGCTGATGAACAGCCAGCGCGCGTCGTACTCGTAGAAGCCGGTGTCGAAGATGTTCGTCACGACGAACGACGAGCTGCGCGGAAGAAAACTGCCGGAGTTGTCCGTCGGCACGGTCACGTTGATCGAGCTCCCCACGCGGACGCCGAGACGCGTGGCGAGGTACCGGCCGACGCCGACGCCGGCCTCGCCCTCGGGCGTCTCGAACACGCCTCGCGGACCGACGATCTTCGCGAGCATCGGCGAGGTCCGCGCGCGTTCCGCGTCGAATCCTTTGACCATGACTTCGGTGCCGGTCGTCAGCCGCTCGGTGGTCACGAGCGCATGCTGAAACAGCACCGGCGCCGCTTCGGACACACCCGGCGTTTCGCGAATGACCTCCACGACGTGATCGGTATTGTTGATCGGCGCGCCGACGGCGTAGACGAACACCTCGGCATTGCCGGCGAGGAGCTTTCGCTGCAGATCGCCGCGATAACCGGTCATCAGCGCCATCGAGATGACGAGCGCCATCACGCCGATGATCAGTCCGAAGATCGACACGAATCCGACCGCCGACACGAGCGCATCCGTGGGCCGCTTCAGGTACCGCCATGCGATATGGAACGGGAGGCTCACAACGAGACCAACTCTAACCGCTCGATGTCCTGCTCGAGAAATTCGCCCGCGATGCGGCGGAACCGCTCCGCGGCATCGGTGACCAGGAACGTGTGGGTCGCGCCGCCCGCGCCGCCCGCGCCATCCAGCATCGCGCGCACACACTTCGCCGTGGTTTCCGCGCTGTCGACGACTGCCACGGCGTCGCCGACGACATGCTCGATCGTGCCGCGAAGAATCGGATAGTGCGTGCAGCCGAGGACGAGCGTGTCGATGCCCGCGTCGAGCAGAGGCTCGAGATACACCTCGGCGACCTCGCGGGCAACGTGCGTGTTCGCCCACCCCTCCTCCGCGAGCGCGACGAACAGCGGGGCCGCCGCCTCGATCACTTCGACGTCGGGGCGGATCTTCCGGATCGCTTTCGTGTATGCGCGCGAATTCACCGTCCCCTCGGTCGCGATCACGCCGACGCGGCCGCGCGTCGTCCCGGCCGCCGCGCTTGCGCCGGGCTCGATCACGCCGATCACCGGAATGTCGAGCTGCTCCTGCAGAGTCGGCAGCGCGGCCGACGTCGCGGTGTTGCAGGCGACGACGAGCATGCCGATCCCGCGCTGCAGCAGATGATGCGCCGCCTGCAGCGAGTAGCGGCAGACGATCTCCGGCGATTTCGTCCCGTACGGCACGCGTGCGGAGTCACCGAGGTAGATGAGAGGCCGCTCAGGGACGAGGCGGGCAATCTCGCGAAAAACGGTCAGGCCGCCGACGCCGCTGTCGAAGATGCCGACGGGGTTCGCGGTCGAAGTCCGTTCCTGCGAGCCGCGGATCGCGGTCGGCGAACTATTCGCCCGCTTCCGTGACACCCGCACCACCCTCCCGCTTGATGTTGTACTGCTCGATCTTCTTGTAGAGATTCGAGCGCGGCGTGTCGATCGCTTCGGCCGTCTTCGAGACGTTCCATCCGTGCTCGCGCAGCTTGGCGAGAATGAACGCTTTCTCCGCCTCGTCCTTGAATGCCTGCAGCGTCGCGAGATGCATCGCGCTCGAGATGATCTCCGTCGCGGCGCGGAAGAACTCGGCGGGCAGGTCGGTGACGTCGACCGTATCGCCCGGAATCATGATGACCAGCCGCTCGATCATGTTGCGAAGCTCGCGCACGTTGCCGCGCCACGGCGCGTCCTGCAGCGCGCGCAGCGCCGCGGGCGTGAACGTCTTCGGGTGCTTGTTGTGCTCCTGCGCGAAGAGTGCAGCGAAATGTTGGGCGAGCATCGGAATGTCCTCGCGCCGCTCGCGCAGCGGCGGCGTGCGGATCGGAATGACGTTCAGCCGGTAGTAGAGGTCTTCGCGGAACCGTCCGGCGCGGATTTCCTCGACGAGGTCCTTGTTGGTCGCGGCGATGACGCGCACTTCGACCTTGATCACCGTCGCCGCGCCGACCGGCTCGACCTCCCCCTCCTGCAGCACGCGCAGCACTTTCGCCTGCGTGCGCACCGACATGTCGCCGATCTCGTCGAGGAAAATCGTTCCGCCGTCGGCGGCGACGAATTTTCCCGTCTGCTTGCGGACCGCGCCGGTGAACGAGCCCTTCTCGTGGCCGAAGAGCTCCGATTCGATGAGCTCATCGGGAATCGCCGCGCAGTTGACCTGCACGAACGGCATCGATGCGCGCGACGAACGTCGATGGATCTCGCGCGCGACGAGCTCCTTGCCCGTTCCCGACTCGCCCTGAATCAGCACCGTCGCTTTCGTCGGCGCGGCGCGCTCGATCTGCTCGCGCAAGTCGAGCATCGGCGGCGCTTCACCGACGAGCTGATACTCGCGCTCTTTCTCCTCGCGAAGCTCGCCGACCTGCTCCTCGAGCTTCTGCGTGCGCACCGCGTTGCGCACCGAGAGCAGCAGCTTATCGCGGTTGAGCGGCTTCTCGAGAAAATCGAACGCGCCGCGCTTCGTGCACTCGACGGCCGTCTGAATGTCGCCGTGGCCCGAGACCATGATCACCGGCGCCGGCACTTTCTGCTCTTTGAGGTTGTCGAGCACTTCCATGCCGTCGAGCACCGGCATCTTGATGTCGAGCAGGATCGCGTCGTACGGCACCTTCGTCGCTTTGTCGATTCCCTCCTGTCCGGAGCGCGCCTCATCGACGCGGTAGCCCTCGTACTCGAGAGTCATGCGAATCGCTTCGCGGATTGCGGTTTCGTCGTCGACGACCAGGACTCGAAAGGGCATTTGCTTCGTTTCGCTTCGCTTCGCTTTTCAGTTTATCCCGAGCGGGGGCGGGTCCAAGGGTCGGAAGCGAGGGATCATGTGTGGCGCCGCCATGCACGTGCCATGTGCAAAAAGCGTGGCGCCGGACGCGACCCCGTCGCAATCTTGCGCAACGGCCGCAGCAAGCTGTTTCGGATGCCCGCCGAATTCTCCCGTGTAGGGCACGGCTGCGCCGTGCCGAATCCCGGTCGCACGGGGGTTCGGCAGCGCGCAGCGCTGCCCTGCACCGTGAGCAATCCTTGAGGCGCCTGCAGCGCAACTTGAAGACTCGTCGCGCCTGGCCTCGCGTTTTTTCGCCGGTTGCATGTCCGACGCGGCGGCTCCATTGATCCCTCGCTCCCGCCCCTCGGGCCCACCCGCGCTCAGGATAGACTGCGCAAACCATGGACGTCAGCCTCAACAAAGAACCGAAATGGTCGAAGATCGACCACCTCTTCATCGCGCTCGCCGAAAACGATCTGCAGCTTCCGATGCGATCGCTGCAGAAGCTCGCGAACGAGTCGGGCTTCCGCGGCCGCTCCGACGAGGCGCTCACGCTGCTGGCGGACGAGCCGCGCAAAGTCACCCTCATCGGCATGGGCAAGAAAGACAAACTGACGATGCGCGCAGTGCGCGCGGCGCTGTACGCGATGGCGAAGATCGCGAAGAAGCAGCGGGACCGCTCGATCGCCGTGTCCGTCCCGTACGAGCTTCCCGATCTCGACGCCGAAGATTCGACGCTCGTCGTGGCCGACTACCTCTCGCAGTCGGACTACAAGTACGACGCCTACATCACGAAGAAGGACGAGAACGGAAATCTGCCGATCAGCGCAACCGTCATTCCGATCAACGGTGTTGCGGCGAAGCGGCTCAAGCAGCTCGACGCCGAAGCGCGTGCGCTTCGTGCGGGAGTGCGCACGGTGCGCGATCTCGGCAACGCGCCGCCGAACCTCGCCACCCCGACGTTCATCGCCGAGCGCGCGCAGGAAGTCGCTCGCAACGCCGGCGTGAAGTGCACCGTCTACGGGAAAAAAGAAATCGAGCGGATGAAGATGGGCGGCCTGCTCGCGGTGAATTCGGGCTCGACGCAGGAGCCGCGATTCATCGTCCTCGAATACGCGCCGAAAAAAGCGAAGAAGCACGTCGCGCTGGTCGGCAAGGGAATCACCTTCGATTCCGGCGGCATCTCGATCAAACCGGCCGATCGCATGGAAGAGATGAAGTTCGATATGTGCGGCGCCGCGGCGGTCATCGGCGCGATCGAGGCCGCGGCGAAGCTCGAGCTCCCCGTCAAAATCACCGGCGCGATTCCCTCGACCGAGAATCTGCCGAGCGGCAGCGCCTACAAACCCGGCGACATCATCACCATGATGAGCGGCAAGACCGTGGAGATCGTCAACACCGACGCCGAGGGGCGGATGATCCTCGGCGATGCGCTGCATTACGCGTCGCAGCTCAAGCCCGATCACCTCATCGATTACGCCACGCTGACCGGCGCGTGCGTCGTGGCTCTGGCCGGCGAAGCGGCCGGCCTTTTCTCGAATGACGATGAGCTGGCTCGGAAGTTGATTGAGTGTGGCGAGCGAGTCGGTGAGCGCCTCTGGCGCATGCCCGTCTGGGACGAATATCAGGAGTTGATCCGCAGCGAATGGGCGGACATGAAAAACTCCGGCGGGCGTTGGGGCGGCGCGATCACCGCGGCGATGTTTCTCAAGGAGTTCGTCGATTGTCCATCGTGGGCGCATCTCGACATTGCGGGCACGGCATACACCGAGCACGAGACGGCGCGCGAAGGCCGCGGAGCGACCGGCGCCGGCGTGCGCGTGACGCTCGCGTTCCTGCAGTCGCTTTCGCGATCCTGATCGCGCTCGCGACCGCATGCGGCGGCCGGCGTGCGACCGCCGTCCGCGCCGCCGCACATCCCGTCGCCGACGAGGTCACGTTCACTTCGCTCGAGTCGCCGAGCCTGCAGTTTCTGCCGCGGCAGCAGGAGGCGCCCGGCTGGAAGCTCGACGAAGATCCGATCGTCATTCCCGGCAATCGCCTCGACTCGTACCTCGGCAGCGACGCGGCGCATTTCGCGAAATACGAAACGCTCGACCTGACGATCGGAAAATATTCGGCGACCGACGGCAATGGCTTCGCCAGCGTCGAGATTTATCGTTTCCCCGATTTCGTCAAGGCGTTCGGCGCGTACTCGATGCGCAAAATCGGCGCGTACAAGGCGCTCAATCTGCAGAACGAGTCGTTCGAAAACACGCACTCGATTCAGTTCTGGCGCGGCGCGTTTTACGTGCGCATCATCGGCGAGCCGCCCGATGCGCTCCTCAAGCTCGCCGGCTCGGTCGCCGATCGAATGCCGGTGGCGCCCGGCAAGCCCGCCGTCTTCAACTTCCTTCCCGACAAATATCGCGTGGCCAACAGCGAGCGCTACTCGGCCGAATCGGGGCTGGGCCAGCCGTACTTCGCGAACTCCTTCCAGGCAACGTTCGATTACGACGGCGATCAGATCGAAGGCCTCGTCCTCCCCGCGGCGAACAGGCAGGCCGCCGCGGCGATCCTCAACGCGTATCGAACGCTCTTCGTGCACAACGGCAAGCTCCTCGATCCGATCCCGAACCTCGGCGAAGACAATTTCACGGCCGAAGACAAGTATCTCGGCCGGGCGGTGGCGTTTCGGATCGATCGCTTCGTCGTCGTCTTCAACGGATATCAGGAGCGGCAGCACCTGGTCGATCTGGCGACGCTCGCCGATCAGCGCATCCTCGGCACGATCCGCAAACAGCTCGTGAAGGCGGACGAGCAGAACCAATAGCTCGGTTGGAGGGCGGCGCTGCGCCCTGCCGAAGCCCCGCCCGGAATTCGGCACGGCGCCGCCGTGCCCTGCACAAAAACCGATCGTTCGCCCGGCAACTCCGCAAACTGCGAACGCGATAGAATCCGCCCAGCCCGAGATGAAGGTTGCGTTTCTAAAGCCGCCGGTCGGCGGAATCCTCGGTTTGGAGATGCTGACGTTCGTCGAGCCGCTTGGCCCGATCTGCGTCGCGGCGTGCCTCGAGGAGCAGGGCCACCAGTGCGCGGTGTTCGATCTGCGCATCGACGGCGAGGAGCAGGGCCTCGCCAACTGCCGGGCGTTCGATCCCGACGTCGTCGGCCTGCAGTGCAATTTCACGACGGAGCGCAACCGCACTCTGCGGCTCGCCGCGCGCGTGAAGCGCGAGATGCCGCGCGCGTTCGTCGTCGCCGGCGGACACGACGCCTCACGCGACCCGCAGTGGTTCGAGCAAAACGCAGCCGAGGGCCGGTCCCCCATCGACATGATCGCGATCGGCGACGGCGAAGAGATCATGCCGATGATCGTCGATGCCCTCGCCCGCGGGCGCGATCCGCATTCGGTGCCGAATCCCGCGCCGATGCGCGCGAACCTCGACGAGTACCCGCTGCCGGCGCGCCATTTGATCAAACATTATAGTAACAATTATTATATCAATTTTCGGAAGCCGCTCGCGCTCATGGAAACCGCGCGCGGCTGCCCGTTCAAATGCAATTTCTGCTCGGTCTGGAAGTTTCACGACTCGACGTTCCGCGAGAAATCGCCGGAGCGCGTCGTCAAAGAGCTTCAGGAGATCGACGCGCCGAACGTCTTCATCACCGACGACATCTTCTGGATGAACGTCCGCCGCGGCGAGGAGATGGCGCGGCAGCTCAAAGCGGCGGGCATCAGGAAATTCTTCACCGTCCAGACGCGCACCGACATCATCTGCAAGTTCCCGCATCTGATCGAGATGTGGAAAGACTGCGGCAGCCTCGCGATTTTCCTCGGCCTCGAGGCCGTGACGGACGAGGGACTGAAGGCGGTCAACAAGAAAAACACCGCCGACAACAACGTTCGCGCGATCAACATCCTCAAGGAGCTCGGCGTCGGCTTCACGCCGAACTTCATCGTCGACCCGGCGTGGGACCGCGATGATTTTGCGCGGCTGCGCGACTGGATCGACACGATGGGCGCGTACAACAGCGGCTTCTCGATCCTCACGCCGCTGCCCGGCACGGACCTGTGGGACAGCGCGAAAGAGCAGGTCGTCACGCACGACTGGGAGATGTACGACATCGTTCACGCGGTGCTGCCGACGAAGCTCTCCCTCGAAGAGTTCTACGACGAGTACTCGCGGCTGTGGCGGCACGCGCTCGAGGTGCGCTATCACTATCGCGGCAAACTGAAAACCTATCTGCAACTCGGCGCCGCGCTCGCCACGCGCAAAGTCACATTCGGTGCCGTGCGCAAAGGCATGAACATCGCGAAGGTGTTCTCGAACCCCGAGACGTTCCTGCGCGCGCACGCCGGCCGCCGTTGACGCATTGAATCCCCGTGTAGGGCAGGGCTGCGCCCTGCCGAATCCC
>DATIZY010000146.1:0-7867 GCA_035516895.1 Thermoanaerobaculia bacterium
ATCCGCTCAACGCGCGCATCGAACGGCTGATCGCTGCGAACATCGACATCGCGGTGAACGTCGTGTCGGTCAAAGCGCCGCCGCTGCGGCCGCGGCTCATCGACCGTTTTCTGATCGCGATCCAGCGCGGCGGCGCCCAGCCGGCGGTGTGCGTCAACAAAATCGATCTCGCCGATGACCGCGATGCCGCGCTGCAGCCGCTTCGAGTCTACGAGGAGCTCGGGGTGCCGCTGGTTGCATGCTCGACGAAGACGGGCGAGGGGCTCGACCGCCTGCGCACTCTGATCGAAGGCAGGACCTGCGCGTTCGTCGGCCACAGCGGCGTCGGGAAATCGTCGCTGCTGAACGCACTCGACGCGCGGCTGCGGCTCGCAACCGGCGATCTGCAAAAGAAGCGCGGCACCGGCCGCCACACCACCACCGCATCGACCCTCTTCGACCTGGGCAACGAAACCTACGTGATCGACACGCCTGGCATTCGCGAATTCGGATTGTGGGACATTACGCGCGAATCGTTGCGCGACGCGTTCCCGGAATTCGAGGAAGCGGCCGAATGGTGCCGGTTCAACGATTGCACGCATCTGCACGAGCCCGATTGCGAAGTGAAGCGGCGCGTGGAGCGGGGCGAAATCAATCCGGCGCGTTACGAGACGTACGTGCGGCTGGCCGCTGAGATGTGAGGGAATCGTGCTGGCGCCCGACGCTCCGGGCGCCAGCATCGAGATTTGACGGAGAGTGATTACTGGCTCTTGACGCAGCCGCCGGCCGAATTCGACCACTCGTACTGATAGCCGAAGCCGTTCACGATGAACGGAGCGGGCGACCACGCGCACTTGTCGTCGAGCTCATTGCCGGAGCGGTCGTACCATGCGTTGAGGTCGGGGTCGGTGACCGCCTCGCGTGTTTCGTGGCAGATGAAGTGTTCGACGTTCTGCACGGTGCTGAATCCGGATGCCTGACAGCCGCTGCAGCTCGGATAGGGCTCGATCGCGTATTTGATGTCGCGTCCGCCGTTGCTGAAGCTGCCGTGATACGCGCAATACGTCAGGTGCGGCCCGCCGCACGAGGTGGCAGTGCCGTCGGAGGAGTACGAAGCGCTCGGGATGAAGACTTCGTAAACCGTGTTGTTGTCGAACGTGTGGCTGCTCAGGTAGCGAAGAACCTCCGACTGAACCGTCGAGTCGGTCACGTTCTTCGGCGGAGTCGACGTGTCGAACCAGTCGGCTGTACCGGTCGCGAGGTTGGATTGAGCGATGTTGCCGTAGCCGGAGATGGGATCGCTGCCGTAATACTGCGTGATTACGTTGTATTCGGGGTTCGTACCATACTGATTGCGGAAGCTCTGAACGGCCGCGGCGTACCCCGCATCCGACCCGCCGGAGGCGAAGCTCGGTCCCCAGAAAATGAGGACGACGCGAGCGTTCCGGATGACGTTGCCGCCGTGATACGTGGGATTCTGTCCCGGGCGCGCAAATGCGGCGAATGGGTCGACGAAACCAAACGCGGGATAGTGGTGGGTATGGCCGTTTTCCGAGGCGGGGTTGAGTTCGGGGGTGTTCTGAGCAAAAACTCCGGTGGCGAAAAGCACAGCTGCAGTGAGAATCAGGCACTTCTTCATCGCGCGTTCTCCTCGCTAAACGTTCAATTGTGATGCAGGACACAGAGTGTACACCGGCTGATACGCTCGTCGTCAATCCCCGCGAGACGGGCTTCGCGCGGCTGGATTTCGCCCGGCTGTTCGGGAACACGAACCGCGTGGTCGTCGAGATCGGGTCCGGCAAGGGGCGCTTTCTCATCGGCTCGGCCATGGAGCAGCCGGACGTCAACTTCATCGGCATCGAGAAGTCGCTGCACTACCACCGCGTAATTCGGGAGCGCGTCGCGAAGCGCGGGCTGCGCAACGTGCGGCTGATCAACCACGACGCGTTCCTCGTGCTTCGTGAAATGATCTACGATAACTCTATATCAGAAATACACATCTATTTTCCGGACCCGTGGCCGCGCAAGCGCGAGCAGAAGCGGCGCATCATCCGGCGGGAAGTGCTCCGCGAGATCCGCCGCGCGCTCGTTGACGGCGGCGCCGGCGTGTACGTGACCGATCATCGCGAGTACTTCGAAGTCGCCGGGCCGCTCATCGCAGAGTTCTTTCGCACCGAGACGCGCATCCCGGGTCCCCACGATCCGCCGCGCACGAATTACGAAGCGAAATATCGCGCGGAGGCGCGGCAGATTTATGAGATCAGATTCCTCAAAGACTGAATTTCGAATTTCGAATTTCGAATGAAGAATTGAGAAACGGTTAATTCTTCATTCTTCATTCGAAATTCGAAATTCTTAATTCATAATCCACCAATGCGCATCCTCGGCGTCGATCCGGGCAGCATCATCACCGGCTTCGGCGTGATCGAATCGGACCGCGGAAAGCTCGTACTCGTCGAGCAGGGGTCGATCGCCACCGCGCGCGGGGCTGAGCTCGCCGACCGCCTCTGGCAGATTCACGAAGGCCTGCTTGGCGTGATTGCGCGAAGCTCGCCGGCCGCGGTCGCGGTGGAGACTCCGTTTGCCGGACAGAACATGAGGAGCCTGATTCAGCTCGCGCACGCGCGCGGCGTCGTTCTGCTCGCTGCACGTTCGGCGCAGCTGCCCGTTTTCGAGTACGCTCCGCGATCGATCAAGAGCGCGGTCGCCGGCTACGGTGGCGCCGAGAAGCAGCAGGTGGCGAGCATGGTCCGATTGCTCGTCTCCGGCTGTAAGACGCAGGTGATGTCCGCCGACGCCTCGGACGCGCTCGCGGTGGCGATTTGTCACGCACACACATACGCGACGGCCGCGAGGCTGAAGATCGCGCGATGAGCGCTTCGCTTCCCGAAGAAGCGTCGCTCGAAGCCGAGGCGCGCGCGAAGCCGGGCTGGCTCCGGCAGACGTTCAGTGCTCTGCACTATCCCGATTTCCGTCTGCTCTGGATCGGCGCGTTCACGTCGACCACCGGCACGTTCATGCAGACGCTCGCGCAGGCGTGGCTCGTCTACACGATGACGAACTCCGCGTTTCTGCTCGGCGTCGACGGCTTTCTGTCGACCGGACCGATGCTGCTCTTCTCGCTGTTCGGCGGCGTCATCGCCGACCGCGTCGCACGGCGCAAGATCATGCTCGCGTCGCAGTACCTGCAGATGACGTTCGCGCTGATCCTCGCGCTGCTGATCTACGTCCATCAGATCAAGGTCTGGCACATCTTCGTGATGTCGTTCCTCACCGGCAGCACGCAGGCGTTCAGCGGCCCCGCCTACGCATCGCTGCTTCCGCTGCTCGTCGATCGAAAGGACGTGCCGAACGCCATCGCGATGAACTCCATGCAGTTCAACCTCGCGCGGTTCCTCGGCCCTGCGCTTGGCGGGCTGGTGTTCGCGGTGTGGGGCGCGGCGTCATGCTTCACGCTCAACGGCATCTCGTTCATCGCGGTGATCATCGCGCTGTCCATCATTCGCATTCCGCCGGTCCACGAGCAGAGCCGGCCGACCGGCGTCTTCCGCGAGATGAAGGAAGGATTTCATTTCGTTCTCGCGCGGCGATCGCTGCTGCTTCTCACGTTCCTCGCGTTCGCCGGGACGTTTCTCGGCGTGCCGCTCTTCACGATGCTTCCCGTCGTGGCGAAGAACATCTTCAACCTCGGTCCGCGCGGATTGTCGCTGCTGCAGGCCGACTACGGCATCGGATCGGTCGCCGGTGCGATCTTCGTCGCGGCGAGCGGCTATGCGGCGAAGAAGGGAAAGATCGCGCTGGTGATGCAGTTCGTCTTCGCGATCTGCCTCGTCCTCTTCGGCCTCTCCCGCCACCTCGGCAGCAGCCTGGTGGTCGCGTTCGTCGCCGGCGCGTGCATCGTCGGCGTGGTCTCGCTTTACAGCTCGCTCGTGCAGCTGATGATCAGCGACTCCATGCGCGGGCGCGTGATGTCGATCTTCATGCTCGCATTTCGGGGCGGAATGCCGCTTGGAAATCTCTTCGCCGGATGGATGGCGCAGCGCTGGTCGATCTCGATCGCGCTCGCGGTCAACGGCGTCGTCCTGCTGCTCGTCGCGCTCTATTTCATCCTGCGCAGGACGGATCTCGACTCCGACGATGGAGTCCCGGCTTCCGCCGGGATTGTGACCGGCTAAAGCCGGTGCTCCATTTCTCGATCGCGCTCGCGATTCCGACGATGGAGCCCCGGCCCCAGCCGGGATCGTGACCGGCTAAAGCCGGTGCTCCATTTCTCGATCGGGCTCGCGATTCCGACGATGGAGCTCGCGAAGCGATGATGGAGCCCCGGCTTCAGCCGGGATTGTGACCGGCTAGAGCGGATGCTCCATCGACGCGACGCACGCTTTTTGCTTAAACTGCCGTCCGCGGCCATGGCCAAGCAAAAAGGGGAATCCTCCGCTGCCGTGATCGAGGCAGCCGCCACTCCCGACTGGATGGACATCCTGCGCCGGATGATTTTCATCCGGCGATTCGAGGAGGCGACCGAGCGCGAGTTCCGCCGGGGAAAGATCGGCGGCTACCTGCACGTGTACATCGGGCAGGAGGCGGTCGCGTCCGGAATCATCAGCGGACTTCGCCGCGATGACATCGTCTTCTCCGGATATCGCGATCACGCGCACGCGCTGATGCTCGGCGCCGAGCCCGGACGCGTGATGGCCGAGCTGTTCGGCAAAGCGACCGGGCTGTCGAAGGGGAAGGGCGGCTCGATGCATCTGTTCGACGTCGAGCATGGGTTCTACGGCGGATACGGAATCGTAGGCGGACATCTCACGCTCGCCACCGGCGCGGCGTACGCGCTCCGTTATCGAAAGAGCGACCGCGTCGCCGTCTGCTACTTCGGCGACGGCGCGATGAACATCGGTCCTTTCCACGAGGCGATGAACATGGCCGGCCTGTGGGGGAAGGACGGGATGTGCCCGATCATTTTCGTGATCGAGAACAACGGCTATGCGATGGGCACGTCGGTCGAGCGTCACTCGGCGTTGACCGATCTCGCCGCGCGCGTCCGCGCGTACAACATCCCGTCGGAGAAAGTCGACGGGCAGGATGTGTTTGCGGTGCGCGAGCTCGCCGATCGCGTGATCAAGCAGACGCGCGAGAGCGGCAGGCCGTACTGCATCGAAGCGATCACGTATCGCTTCTCAGGCCACGGCGCCGCCGACATCCTGCAGCCGTACCGGTCGAAGGAAGAGGTCGAAGAGCACCGTCACCGCGATCCGATCCTCATTCTGCGCAGCCGCCTGGCCATCACGGACGATGAAGTGAAACAGATCGAGGACGAGGTCGCGCAACGGGTGGCGCGCGCGATTCAGTTCGCGGAAGAATCGCCGGCGCCTGCGCCGGAAGAGCTGTATCGGGATGTCGTCGGCGAGTAAATCACCCCAGAGACACCCAGAGCACAGCGATGTCTGTCCTCTCTGCCTCTGTGGTGAAAAACAATGAGCGAGAAAAGCTACCGGGACGCGATCCGCGAGGCGATGATCGAGGAGATGGACCGCGATCCGTCGGTCCTCGTCATGGGTGAGGACATCGGTGTGTACGAGGGCACGTTCCGCATCACGGCGGGCATGCTGAAGAAGTACGGACCGAAGCGCGTGATCGATACTCCGATCGCGGAAGCAGGCATGGCCGGCACCGCCGTCGGGATGGCGATGTTAGGTCTGCGGCCGATCGTCGAGATGATGACGATGAACTTCGCGATCGTCGCCGCCGACCAGATCCTCAATCACGCGGCCAAGGTCCGCTACTTCTCGGGCGGACAGGTCGACGTGCCGGTCGTGATTCGCGGTCCGCAGGGCGCCGGCGTGCAGCTCTCCGCGCAGCACTCGCAGACCTTCGAATCGTTTTACGGACATTTTCCGGGACTGAAAGTCGTCGCGCCGGCGACGCCGGCGGACGCGAAGGGAATGCTGAAGACCGCAATCCGCGGAAAAGATCCGGTGATCTTCCTGGAGAGCGCAGCGCTGTACGGAATGAAAGGCGAGGTGCCCGACGACGCCGGCTTTACGGTGCCGTTCGGTGAGTCGCGCATCGCGCGCGACGGCAGCGACGTGACGATCGTTTCCTTCAGCCGCATGCTGCAGGTGTCGCTGACCGCGGCGGAGCGGCTGGCGGGTGAAGGGATCGAATGCGAGGTGGTCGATCTGCGCACGCTTCGTCCGCTCGATCTCGCGCCGGCATACGCGTCGGTATCGAAAACGCATCGATGCGTTGTCGTGCAGGAGCAGTGGAAACCGTTCGGCGCCGCGGCCGAGATCTCGGCGAGCATCACCGAGAGCGTGTTCGATGAGCTCGATGCGCCGGTCGAGCGCGTGACCGGCGCGGACGTCCCCATGCCCTACGCGCGAAATCTCGAGCTGCTAGCGACGCCGCATGAACAGCAGGTGATCGATGCGGTCAAGCGGGTCATGTACAAGGAATGAGGACTGAGGACTCAGGACTTAGGACTCAGGACTTAGTCACACCCGCCCCAGTCGATTCGGGTGGGGGCCACTAAGTCCTGAGTCCTGAGTCCTAAGTCCTGAGTTCTATGGCTGAAATCATCATGCCCAAGATGGGCGACGCGATGACCGAGGGGAAGGTCGTCCGCTGGTACAAGAAGGCGGGCGACGCGGTCAGAAAAGGCGAGCCGGTGCTCGAGATCGAGACGGACAAAGTCAACCTCGATCTCGAAGCGGAGCAGGACGGGACCATCGCCAATGTCGCGGTGCAGGAAGGGCAGATGGCGCCCGTCGGTGGCGTGCTCGCGATCATCGCCGCGCCGGGCGAGAAAGTCGCGAGCGGCGCGCAGCGAGCGGCGAGCGCACCTTCCGAGCCACAGCGCCGCGCCACCGACAAAAAAGACTCCGTCAAGCACACCACCGGCGAGTACGCGGAAGCGATCGAGATGAAAGCGCCGCGCATCGACCGCTCGCAGCCGGTGACCTCGACGCCTCTACGAATTGTGGAGGGCGGGCGGACGCGATCGTCGCCGCTCGCGAGAAAAATGGCGCACGAGATGGGCGTCAGCCTCGACGCGATTCAAGGCAGCGGGCCGAGCGGCCGCATCGTCGCGCGCGATGTTCAACGTGGAGTGGGGAGCTCTCAGCCCGCCGCCGCGCGAAAGCCCGCCGCTCCGCTCGAGGAGAAGCAAATCCCGCTCTCGGCGATGCGCCGCACCATCGCGAAGCGGCTCGCCGAGTCGACCGGTCCGATTCCGCACTTCTATCTCACGGCGGAGTACGACGTCTCGAACCTGATGTCACTTCGCCTGCAGATGAATGAAATCGTAAAGATTAGTGTGAATGATTTTGTCGTCCGCGCCGCCGCCCTCGCGCTGCGAGAACATCCGTTCGTCAACGCGAGCTGGGGTGAGGACGCGATCACGCAGCACGGCGGGATCCACATCGGCATCGCCGTATCGACGCCGGAAGGGCTGATCACGCCGGTCGTGCGCAATGCGGACCGCAAATCGGTGCAGGACATCGCCGCGGAGGTACGCACGCTCGCCGAGAAGGCGAAGAATCGCAAGCTGCTGCCGAACGATTACCAGGGCGCCACGTTCACCATCTCGAACCTCGGTGCCTGGGGCATCGAGGAATTCACCGCGATCATCAATCCGCCGAACGTCGCGATTCTGGCGATCGGTGCGGCAGCCCCGAAACCGGTCGCAATCAACGGAGAGGTCGTCGTGCGCGACCGGATGAAAGTGACCATGTCGTGCGATCACCGTGTGATCGATGGCGCCGCCGGCGCGGAATATCTCCGGACGCTGCGGCAATATCTCGAGCAGCCCGTGAGGCTGCTTTTATGAGTTGCAGGGTTCCGGTTACCGGTTACCGCGCGCGAACCGGAAGGAACTGGCGGCCGG
>DATIZY010000147.1:0-2787 GCA_035516895.1 Thermoanaerobaculia bacterium
AACCCGAAGTTCATCGGCTCGCAGCCGACGGGCGGAGTGGCGTGGGACGATGCGTTCGGCGGAAAGAACCTGTACGTGGCGAACGATCAGGGTCTCGTCATCGTGCAGAACGTCGCCGCGCCGCCGCGCATCGACGCCACACGCATCACGATCGCCGCTTCGTCGACAACAACGGCGCAGATCGGTGGTGCCGCCGGCGCGGTTGTCGGCGATTTCCCGATCCGAATCGATGTTGTCAATGTCTCCACCGCCGGCACGATCTCGCTCACGCTTCCGGTTGATTCCGACGGCAGCTTCAGCGCGACGCTTCCAGCATCGGCGGGAGCGCCGATGACGATCACGGCAACCGATGCGCACGGTCGCGTCGCGGGGCCGGTGATCATCGGCAGCGTGCCGTTTGCGAGTTCGTCCGCAACGACGCCGATCGTGATTTCGGATGCGAGCTATCACGCGCGAACGATCGCGGTGGACGGAACGACGGTGGCGGTGGCCGGATATCCGAACCCGTCCGGCTCGGACAAGCTCGCGGTGTTCGACGTGACCAACCCGAGCGCGCCGCTGCTGCGGCGCTCGAACAGCGCGGCGCAGGGAGCGATCCGCGATGTGGTCATCCAGAACGGCTGGGCGTACATCGCCGCCGATCACTTCTCAACGTTGAACCTCAGCGATCCGCTGGCGAGCTTCGTCAACACGAGCGAATCGTGCGGCGGCAGAAACGCGGTCGTGGTGTCGGGCGGCTATGCGTTCGTCGCCGACACGGGATGCAACTTGAACGGCGGCATCTGGGTCTACGACGTGACGAACCCGGCGGCGCCGCGATTCCTCGGCACGCAGGCAGTGGCGGGCATCGGCGGTCACGATTTCACGGACCTGCAGTTGCTCGGCAACGACTACATCGTGGCGCTCAGCAACTCGGCGACGGGACGCGACGTGATGGTGATCGATCGCCGCGACGTGAACGCGCTGAAGAAAGCCGGGGAGCTGACGATTGCATCGATTGCCGCGTTCCGCGGAAAGATCGCAGGCAATCTGCTGTACATCGCCGGCGGTGACGGGGGAGTGGCAATCGTCGATGTGTCGGTGCCGAGCGCGCCGCGGCTGGTGTCGAGCTTCGATACGCCGGGCATCGCGCGCGGAGTGGATATCGCGGGAGCGACGCTGGCGGTGAGCGACGGCAGCGACGGGGTGAGCTTCTACGAGGTGAGCGATCCGGCGAACCCGAAGTTCATCGGCTCGCAGCCGACGGGCGGAGTGGCGTGGGACGATGCGTTCGGCGGAAAGAACCTGTACGTGGCGAACGATCAGGGTCTCGTCATCGTGCAGAACGTCGCCGCGCCGCCGCGCATCGACGCGAGCAGAATCGCGCTGGCGTACGACGGCTCCGCATCGACCGCAATCACCGGCGTGGCAGGGGCGATCAGCGGGTCGTCGCCGGTCAATGTGACGATTCGCGATGCTGCAACGTCGGCCTCGGTCAGCGTCTCGGCGAACAACGACGGCAGTTTCACAGCGGCGCTCGCATCGACGTCGGGCGATGCCCTGACGGCCACCGCAACCGACAGCGCGGGACGCACGGCCGGGCCGGTGTCGATCGGCACGATTCCGTTCGGGACGTCGCCGAACACCACCGCGATCGTCATTGCAGGCGATTCGAACTACCGCGCGCGAACGGTTGCTGCCGAAGGACCGACGCTCGTCGTCGCCGGGTACCCGGCGCCGTCCGGTTCGGACAAGCTCGCGGTCTTCGATGTGACGAACCCGAGCGCGCCGCTGCTGCGCCGCTCGAACAGCGCGGCACAGGGCGCAATCCGCGACGTCGTCGTTCAAAACGGCTGGGCGTACATCGCCGCCGATCATTTCTCCACGTTGAATCTGACCGATCCCGCCGCGACGTTCGTCAACACGAGCGAATCGTGCGGCAGCAGAAACGCGGTCGTCGTTTCCGCAGGCTACGCGTTTGTCGCCGACGCGAACTGCAATCAGAACGGAGCGATCTACGTCTACGATGTGAGCAATCCGGCAGCGCCGAAGTTCCAGAGCAGTCAGCCCGTGGCCGGAGTCTCCGGACACGACTTCACCGACCTCGAGCTCCTCGGCAGCGATTACCTCGTCGCGCTGAGCAACTCCGCGACGGGACGCGACGTCATGGTGATCGATCGCCGCGACGTGAACGCGCTGAAGAAAGTCGGCGAGCTGTCGATCGCTTCCCTTGCAGCGTTCCGAGGGAAAGTGGTTGGCGGTCGGTTGTATGTGGCGGGGGCGGATGGAGGAGCGGCGATCGTCGATCTCTCCGTGCCCGCATCGCCGCAGCTGCTATGGAGCGGCGGCACTCCGGGGATCGCGCGCGGCATCGATGTCGTCGGGACCACCTTCGCCGTCGCGGACGGAGACGAGGTCGCGTTCTACGACGCCTCCGTCCCGACCGCTCCCCGCTTCCTCGGCGCTCAACCGGCCGGCGGAACGGCGTGGGACCTCGCGTTCGACGGAACGAGTCTGTTCATCGCGAACGATCTCGGATTGGCAACGATCGAGCGTGTCTACGCTCCACCGCAGATCACGCCGTCGCTGATCACGATCGGTACGGACGGAGCGATCGCAGGATCGACGCTGTCCGTGACTCCGTCGACGTCGCTGACATTGAACGACGTAAACGGCACCGCGTCGGCTTCGACGATCGCGTCGACGGGCGGCGCGTTCACGGCAACGCTCGCCGCGCCGCCGGGTCATGTGGTTTCGATGATCGCCACGGACGGTTCGAATCGCTCGGCGACGCGAGTCGTCGGCGCT
>DATIZY010000148.1:0-34325 GCA_035516895.1 Thermoanaerobaculia bacterium
CGAAATTCTCGGGGACATTCGTCGATTGCAAGCTCGGGAACCCGACCGATTTTCCATCGTCAGTCCACGGGAAAATCGCTCTGATTCAGCGCGGGACTCTCACGTTCCTGGCGAAGGTGACGAACGCGCTCGCCGCCGGCGCCACCGGCGTCATCATCTATGACAACAAGCCGCCCGATCCGACATTCGGCGGGCCGGGATACACCGAAACGAACGGAAGTCTTCCGACGCTCATCCCGATGGTGATGCTCACGCAGGCCGATGGTCAGGCGTTGCTCGCGACACCGAACGCCGTCGTGACCGCGAGCTTCGGCCTCGAGGGTTGGGAGCTCGAGAGCGGCACATCGATGGCCACGCCGCACGCGACCGGTGTCGTCGCGCTCGCATGGTCCGTCGCGCCCACTGCCACCGCAAATGACGTTCAGAACGCCGTCCTCAACACCGCCACGGACCTCGGCGCCGTCGGCTACGACACGGTGTACGGCAACGGTCTCGTCAATGCGCTCGATGCGGCGAAGCAGCTCAATCCGGCGCCGTTCGGATCCGGGGCAACTCCGCAGCCTCCAACCGGCCGCCCTCCTGGACGCCGCGGGCAGTAAATAAGCTTTACCATTTTCAAGCGGTCTCATGCATCGTAAAATAATCGCGATCGTCCATGAGACCGCTTACCGTTTTCTCGGTCGTTCTCTGTCTATTCGCGTCTTCAGCTGAGTCCGCCCAACGCTATCTGGTGGCAACGCGCGCGGCCGCACGGCAGACGCCGCTGCGCATGTTGCGCGACGGCACCGAGGTACGCGTGCATGGCGTCCGCTCCTTCGAGGCGGTGGATGGATTCGCTGCCGACCTCACGCCGTCCGAGGTCGCGCAGCTGAAAGCGTCGCCGGAAGTCCGCTATATCGCACCGGTTGTTCCGCGCCGCGCGCTCGATATGCCGGCCTCACGGAAATCCGACGAGGGGAGCACGTACGCGCTGATGCAGACGCTGCCGTACGGCGTCGCGATGATCGACGCGCCCGAGCTGTGGCGTGTGACTCGCGGAGCGTCCATCAACGTGGCAGTGATGGACACCGGAATCGATCCGAAGCATCCCGATCTCGCCGCGAACTTTGCCGGCGGATTCAACACGTTCGACGACAGCAGCAGCCCCATCGATGACAACGGCCACGGCACGCATGTATCGGGAACGATCGGCGCGATCGACAACACGATCGGCGTCGTCGGCGTCGCCCCGCAAGTGCGCATCTGGTCGGTCAAGGTCCTCGATCACCTCGGACTCGGGTACGACGAAAACATCATCGCGGGCATCGACTGGGTCATCAAAAAGAAAAACGAGATCGGCGGCGACTGGATCGTCAGCCTCTCGCTCGGCGAAGCCTCCCCCTCCGCCGTCGAACAGGAGGCCTTTGCCCGAGTGATCGCCGACGGAATCCTGGTTTGCGCGGCGGCGGGAAATCGCGGATCGGAAGCCGTCGAATACCCGGCCGGGTACCCCGGTGTGATCGCTGTCGGCGCCGTTGATTCCACGCGGACGCTCGCGGGCTTCTCCGACCACGGTCCTGCGCTGGACGTCGTCGCTCCCGGAGTGGGTGTGATATCGACGGCGCCGGTCGGCACGATCCCGGTCGCCGCGGTGGCGATGCAGAGCGGCAACACGTTCAGCGCTGCGACGGTCGACGGCAGCGTGCACGGCGACGTCGCCGGCCCGTACGTCATCTGCGGCATGGGATACCCGCAGGATTTTCCCGCCGGCGTGCAGGGAAAAATCGCGGTCATTCAGCGCGGCGAGATCACATTCAACGAGAAAGTCCGCAATGCGCAGGCTGCCGGCGCCACAGCCGTGGTCATCTACAACTCGGACAGGAGCGACTTTCACGGATGGACGCTGTTGGGCATCGACTGCGCGACCGACGCGCAGTGTCCCGACGCTTTGCATCCGTGGCCGATCGTGCTCGCGATCAGCAACACCGACGGCCAGACATTGCTGCAGGACGCGAGCGGCACGATGGACGTCGGAGCGTGGTTCGACGATTACCAGACGCTGAGCGGCACGTCGATGGCCACGCCGCATGTCGCCGGCGCGCTCGCGCTCGTGTGGTCGCTCGACCCCGACGCGAGCGCCGATCGCGTCAAAGACGCGCTGGAATCGACGACGGTCGACCTCGGGGCGCCAGGCGTGGACAACATGTACGGTCGAGGCCTCATCGATGCGCTCGCCGCCGGCCGCAAGCTGGCGCCGTGGCGGTTCCGGCCGTCGATCACCCCGCCGTCGCAGGGTCTGGTTCGACCGGTTCCGTAGCCGCGCGCGTACCGTACAATACGCGCCCTATGCGAATTGGCGTACCAACCGAAATCAAAACCGACGAATACCGCGTGGGGTTGACTCCGGCCGGCGCGGCCGTGCTCGTGGCCGATGGTCACCAAGTGAGCGTGCAGGCGGGTGCCGGCAACGGCAGCGGCTTCTCCGACGACGAGTACAAGTCGGCCGGCGCAAAGATCCTCAAAGACGCCGATGCGGTCTATCAACAGGCCGACATGATCGTGAAGGTCAAGGAGCCGATCGAAGCCGATCTGAAGCGGCTCAAGGACAACCAGCTGCTCTTCACGTATCTGCATCTCGCGCCCGTTCCCGATCTCACGCAGGCGCTGCTCAAAAAGAAAATCACCGGAATCGCTTACGAGACGATCACCGACGAGCGGAAGCGCACGCTCCCGCTGCTCACGCCGATGTCCGAGGTCGCCGGTCGCATGTCTGTGCACGTCGGCGCGTACTACCTGCACAAGCCGAACGGCGGACGCGGCGTGCTTTTGGGCGGGGTGCCGGGCACGCTGCCGGCGGATGTGATCATCATCGGCGGCGGTGTCGTCGGGACGAACGCTGCGAAGATGGCCGCGGGGCTCGGCGCGCGTGTCACGATTCTCGACACGAACCTCGAACGCCTCCGCCAGCTGGACGACATCTTCCTCGGCAAGGTGCAGACGCTGGCATCGAATCCGGCGCATATCGCGGAGGCGGCGCGCCGCGCGGACCTGCTCGTCGGCGGAGTGCTGATTCCGGGCGCTGCTGCGCCGAAGCTCGTCACGCGTCAGATGATCCACGAAATGAAAAAAGGATCGGTCATCGTCGATGTGGCGATCGATCAGGGCGGCTGCGTCGAGACGGCGCATCCGACCACGCACACCAATCCGACGTTCGAAGTCGAGGGCGTGATTCACTACTGCGTCGCGAACATGCCGGGCGCGGTGCCGCGCACATCGACGATCGCGCTCACGAACGCGACGCTGCCGTACGCGCGGAAAATCGCGAAGCTCGGATTTGCAAAAGCCGTCGAGGACCCGGGCCTCGCCGAGGGCGTGAACGTCTACAAAGGCGAGATCACGTATCGCGCGGTCGCGGAATCGCAATCGCGGCAATACACGCCGCTCGCCAAGCTGATGTGAGGGCGCTTCGCGTAGCCGTCCTCGCGTCGCCGTCGTTCCGCGCGATGCACCGCCTCGACGAGGCGCACGGCATCGAACGCGTTGAAAAGATCGCCGATGCCGGCGTGCTGCTCGTGACGCCGCGATTCGGCTCGGTCATCCGCGATCAGTGGCCGGACGTGAAGCGCGTGCGCTGGATTCACGCGCTCGGAGCGGGCGTGGAGACATTCCCGTTCGATCTTCTGCGCGGCAGCGGCATCGTGCTGACGAATTCGCGCGGCGTGTACGCCGGCGCGCTCGCGGAGTTCGTCGTTGGCGCGATGCTCTGGTTCGCGAAGGATTTTCGCCGGCTGGTCACGAATCAGGCGGCGCATCGGTGGGAGCCGTTCGCGGTCGAGCGGATCGAAGGCGCAACGGCCGGCATCATCGGCTACGGCGGCATCGGCCGCGCGGTCGCGAAGCGAGCCGAAGCGCTGGGCATGCGGGTGATCGCGACGCGAGCGACATCCATCGACGACATCGTCGCAAACGCGGATTACGTCGTTCTCGCGGTGCCCCTCACTCACGAGACGCGCGGCTTGATGAATGCCGAACGGATCGCGCGCTTGAAGGGCGTCCTCATCAACGTCAGTCGAGGTGCCGTCGTCGACGAAGAGGCGCTCGTGGATGCGCTTCGAACCCACCGCATTCGCGGCGCGGCGCTCGACGTCTTCGCTGTCGAGCCCCTCCCGCCCGACCACCCCCTCTGGTCGCTCGACAATGCTTTGATTTCGCCGCACACCGCGGATCACACGTCCGACTCGCACGATCGCGCGATGGACCTCTTTCTGCGCAATGTCGAGCGCTTCCGCCGCGGCGAAGCGTTGGAGAACGTGGTGGACCTCGAGCGTGAGTATTGACTTGCCGTCACAGGCCGAGTAGAAGGAGCCTCGGTCGGATGCGCATCGTTCTTCAGCGGGCCACCCTCGCAGCCGTGATCGCGTTTGCCACGACCGCGTCCGCCTTTGCGCAATCCGCCGCCGATCTGTTCATCACCAAGACCGCGCCGGCGACGGCGAATCCCGGCGATAACGTGACCTTCACCGTGACGATCGGCAACGTGGGGCCCGATCCGTCGACTGGCGTCAACATGACCGATACCTTGCCCCCGGAGAGCACGTTCGTCTCGGAAATGCAGACGGGCGGCCCGACGACATTTGTGTGCACTACGCCGAATGTCGGCGATTTCGGCGGGTCGGTCAGCTGCGTCGCCACCGCGGATATCGCGGAGGCGGAAACCGAGACATTTCAAATCGTCGTGAACGTTCCCGTCGCCGCGGCGGGCGCCACGTTGATCAACTCCGCATCCGTTTCCGCGGAAACGCCTGACGACGACGACGAAAATAACTCCTCAATCGCCGCCACGACGATCTCCGGAGGCACACTCGCGGACGTCGGCATCATGAAGAGCGGTCCGGCGTCGGCGCTTCCCAGCAGCAACGTGACGTTCACGATCACCGTGACCGACTTCGGGCCGAATGACGCTTCAACCGTCACCTTCGATGACGTTCTCGGGTCAGGACTGACATTCGTTTCGCTGAACCAAACGGGCGGACCGGCATTCAGCTGTCCGGGAGGTATGACTCCATGCACGATCGCGACGCTGCCGAACGGGAGCCCAGCCACATTCGATCTCGTGGCGACGACGTCAGCGTCACCCGGCACCTACACGAACTCTGCGACCGTGACGTCCGCAAATGATCCGAATTCCGAGAACGACGCGGCGATCGCGTCGGTGATCGTCAACAGCGCCGATCTCTCGGTCACGAAAAGCGGACCCGCGACGGCAACTTCGGGGCAGCCGATCCTCTATTCGATCACGGTCACCAACAACGGCCCGGACGCCGCGATCAACGCTGGATTCACCGATACCCTGCCGGCCGGAACGACGTTCGTCTCCGTTGTCCAGAACACCGGGCCGCTCGCGCCGTGTTCGAACAACGGCACGACAGTCGCCTGCAAGGCACCGGTCTTGTCGAACGCTTCGAGTCTGACGTTTACCGTGACCGCGAACGTGCTGCCGAACGTCGCGGATGGAACGGTTCTCACGAACACGGCGACGACGGTGCAGGACGGCGGCGACGCAAACCCTGCGAACAACAGCTCCAGCACGGCTGCCACCGTTTCGGCACAGGCGGACCTCAGCATCACCAAGAGCGGTCCGGCGACAGCGACCGCCGGCACGACCGCGACCTACAACGTATCCGTCAGCAACGCCGGCCCGTCCGACGCCGCCTCGGTACAGTGGACGGATGCGCTTCCGCCAAACACGACGTTCGTATCAGAGATGCAAACGAGCGGACCGGCGTTCACGTGTACGACCGGCGCCACGATCTCGTGCTCGGCGGCAACATTCGCCGCCGGTGCGACGGCGACATTCACCTTCACAGTGAATGTCTCGAGCGGCGCAACAGGCTCCGTCTCGAATACGGCGGTGATCACCTCCGCGACATCCGATACGAATCCCGGCAACAACAGCTCCACCGCCATCATGAGCCTCACCACATCCGCCGATGTCGCCGTGACGAAGACGGGCGCGAGTGCGGTCGCGGCGGGCACGAATATAACATATACAATTAATGTAACTAATAGTGGCCCAAGTGACGCGGCAGCGGTCTCGCTCAACGACGTGATTCCGGCGACCACTACGTTCGTGTCGATGACTCAGACGTCCGGTCCTGCGTTCAGCTGCAGCGGCACGTCGACCCAGACCTGCACGATCGCATCTCTGATCAGCGGCGCGACGGCCTCGTTCAGCCTCGTCGTTCAGGTGAGCGCGTCGGCGACTGTCGGGTCGATGATTTCCAACACGGCGAACGTCACCTCGACCACTCCCGATTCGAATTCCGGCAACAACTCCTCCACCGCAACGTCCACGGTATCGGCGTCGGTTTCCGATCTCTCGATCACGAAGACGGCATCGCCCGCATCGCCCGTCTATCCAGTCGGCACCGACGTGACGTTCACGCTGACCGCTTCGAATGCCGGCCCCAATGACGCCGCGAGCGTCACCGTGACCGACGCACTTCCGCCGAATATGACGTTCGTCTCGGCAAGTTCGACGCAGGGGACCTGCAGCGGAACATCGACCGTCACCTGCTCGCTCGGCACGCTCGCAACCGGCGCCAGCGCGACGATCACGATCGTCGCTGACACCGCGTCCGAAGGATCGGCCACGAACACGGCAACGATCAGCAGCGCGACGAGCTCCGACCCGAATCCGGCCAACAACAGCGCCAGCGTCACGTTCCTCGTCTCGGCGAACATCCCGACGCTCTCTCACCTGCTGCTCCTCCTGCTCGCAACCCTCCTCGCCGCGGTCGCCCTGCGCCTCTTGACAGAATAAAATCGAGCGCATATTGTTAGCACTCGCTCGGATTGAGTGCTAAACGCTCAACGTTTCGAGATTAACAATTCGCGGCGTCCTGCCGCGCGTAAGTTCAACAAAACGAAAGCGAAAGGAGAAGTTTCAACATGGCAGCAGTTGCGACCCAATTGAAGCTCCGTCCGCTCTACGACCGCATCGTCGTGCGGCGGAAAGAGCCGAAGGAGACCATGCGTGGCGGCATCATCATCCCCGATACGGCAAAGGAAAAACCGCAGGAAGCCGAAGTCATCGCCGTCGGCGAAGGAAAGTTCGACGACAGCGGCAAGCGAATGAAGCTCGACGTCAAGAAGGGCGACACGGTTCTCATCGGCAAGTATTCGGGAACCGACATCAAGATCGAAGACGTGGAGTACACCATCATCCGCGAGGATGAAGTGCTCGCGATTGTCGAGTAAGAGGAGAGGCAGGCAATGGCAAAACGAGTTACGTACAGCGAAGAGGCTCGCCAGGCGATCCTCCGCGGCGTCAACAAGCTCGCTGACGCTGTCAAAGTGACGCTCGGCCCGAAAGGCCGCAACGTCGTCATCGAAAAGAAATTCGGCTCGCCCACGATCACCAAGGACGGCGTCACCGTCGCCAAGGAGATCGAGCTGAAGGACGAGCTCGAGAACGCGGGCGCACAGATGGTCCGCGAGGTCGCGTCCAAGACCTCCGACACCGCCGGCGACGGCACCACCACCGCGACCGTTCTCGCTCAGGCGATCTACCGCGAGGGCATCAAGAACGTCACCGCCGGCGCGAACCCGATGGATGTGAAGCGCGGCATCGAGTTGGCGGTCAAGGCCGCTGTCGAAGCGATCGACAAGCTTTCGAAGCCCGTCGAGGGCAAAGACATCGCCCACATCGGAAGCATCTCGGCGAACAACGACGAGGAGATCGGCAACATCATCGCCGAGGCGATGGACAAAGTCGGAAAAGACGGAGTCATCACCGTTGAAGAAGCGCGCGGCCTCGACACGGTCCTCGAAGTCGTCGAGGGCATGCAGTTCGATCGCGGCTACCTGAGCCCGTACTTCGTCACCGATCCGGAGCGCATGGAAGTCGTCCTCGAGAACGCAAAGATTCTCATCTACGAGAAGAAGATCTCCTCGATGAAGGACCTCCTGCCGATCCTCGAGCAGGTGGCGCGTCAGGGCAAGCCGATGCTCATCATCGCCGAAGACGTCGAGGGCGAAGCGCTCGCGACGCTCGTCGTCAACAAGCTGCGCGGCACGCTCAACGTCGCTGCTGTGAAGGCCCCGGGCTTCGGCGATCGCCGAAAGGCAATGCTCGAAGACATCACCATCCTCAGCGGCGGCAAACTCATCTCCGAGGACCTCGGCATCAAGCTGGAGAACGTGAAGTGGGAAGACCTCGGCGACGCGAAGCGGATCTCCATCGACAAGGACAACACCACGCTGGTCACCGACACCGACGACAAGGCCCGCAAGGAAGCCATCGCCGGCCGCGTGAAACAGATCCGCCAGCAGATCGACGACACGACGTCCGACTACGATCGCGAGAAGCTGCAGGAGCGGCTTGCGAAGCTGGTCGGCGGCGTTGCGCTGATCAAAGTCGGCGCGGCGACTGAGACCGAGATGAAGGAAAAGAAGGCGCGCGTCGAAGATGCGATGCACGCGACCAAAGCGGCCGTCGAAGAGGGCATCGTCCCCGGCGGCGGCGTGGCTCTGATCCGGGCCATCGATGCGGTCGACAAGCTCAAGCTCGACGGCGATGCGAAGGTCGGCGTCAACGTCATCCGTCGCGCGCTCGAAGAGCCGTTCCGGCAGATCGTCTTCAACGCCGGTCTCGAGAGCTCGGTCATCCTCAACGAAGTGAAGCAGAAGGGTGGCACGTTCGGGTTCGACGCCCGCAACGAGAAGGTCGTCGACATGCTGAAGGAAGGCATCATCGATCCGGCCAAGGTGACGAAGCAGGCGCTTCTCAACGCCTCCTCGATCGCCGGCCTGATGCTCACCACCGAAGCGCTCGTCTCCGAGATCAAGGAAGAAGAGAAAGCTCCGGCGGCGGGTGCGGGCGGACCGGGCGGCATGGGTGGGATGTACTGATCGCTGAAGTCGCGATCCTCAAGGGCGGCCGGGCGGCCGCCCTTTTTTTTTACCGCGCGAGCACATCGTGCATCGCGTTGATCAGGACGGCCTTCGGTGCACGCGACAGCGGGATGTCGACGTTGATGTTTTTCGTGGCGTTGCCGACGAGGAGAAGTTCGCCAAGCTTGGCCATCGTCCTGTTGTCGAACGCGACGTACAGCGGCAGGATGGAGGCGAAGTTCTCCGGCACGTCGGACTGCGTCACCGATCCGCTGAGGTGATATTTGCCGCCGTCGGCCGGCTGCACGTCGATCTTCGAGGCCCGACGTGAACTCCGCAAAAGCCTCCGAAAGCCATGCATCGTGGTAGCTGCGCACCCCGACCTGATGGCCCCACCACTGATGCGCGACTTCATGCGCGCCGACCTGGTCAACGAAGTCGGCCATCTCGAGTCCGAAACCGAGCTGATGCCGCACCGTGCTTCCGACGAATGCGAGATACGGCAGATAGACGAGATTGGGCCACGATTGTCCGTAGAACCACGCCGACTGTTGCGTGATCGCAAGATGTTTATCGGGCAGCGGCCCGTAAAACGCGTTGCCGACCCTCGAGGTATTCGCGCCGTCGGCGAATGCCGCTTGCGCGAGGCGAGCAGTGTCGACGCGAATTCCGCCTGCGCCGAGCGCCGGGAAACCGTCGTCGTCCGTCGCCGACTCCATCGCCTGATTGATCTGGCGCACGATGTCGGGTTCCCCGGGATTCGTATACACATCGACGGTCATTCCGCTTTCGTTGTCGACCGTCGTCGTCTTTTTGAAGTTTCCGTAGTTGAAACCGGCAACTCGGAGCGGATGGCTGCTCTTCCAGACGGTGACGTGCTGGTCGCCCTCAACCTTATCCGCGGTCAAGTCGCCGACCGCCACAACCTGGTTCTTGCTCCTCTGCGGAACCCGGAAGGTCAATTCGAAGTCGGCGGTGTCGCGGAACGAGCCGACGTTCGGATACCAGCTCTCCCGCGCACCGACGGTGAAGTTCCCGTCGCCCGCATCGTTCAGGACCTGCTTCCCGACGCCGTGATACGTCGTTTTGAGGAGGTACTTCGACCCGATGGTCAGAGCCGCGGGAAAGATCACCGCCGCATCGGCATCTTCGTCCGCGTTCTCCTGAACGAACGGCACGCTGGTCCACGAGGGCGTATCGCCGGCCGGTGAGAACTGCACGTCGTCGATCCGGAGCTTTCGCGCCAGCGCGACCGGCAGCACGCGACCGTTCTTCGTGCACGTGAACGCCATGACCGTCGTTCCACTGACCTCCGCGTTCGCTGCGATCGTCGTATCGACCTGGTAGCGATCGGCATCGGCCACGGGTGCGACGACCGCGATGGTCCCTCGCTCGTATTCCTCTCTGAGGTGCGCGAGGTACCAGATCCCCCCTTTGGTCTGGTCCTGCGCGAAGAAAAGCGTCTGTTCGTTCTCATCGCCGATATCGAAGAGCCGGAGCGCGTCGGCGCCGCGGGGGTCGACGGACAGAATCGCCGGAGGAAACTTCCTGCCGCGCAGGAACGCAAGAAAAAGGGGACGGTCGAGAGGATCGAGCAGATCCTGCAGGACCCGAAGGTGAAGGTTGGTCGTGAAATCCTTCCGCTCTCGCTTCAGGAAATCGTCGAACGCCTGCGCCGCTCGAGGATCGACCGTACCCGGCTTCGCCTCGCCGGCCTGTTTGAGGAGCGCGGGATCGAAGAACACGGCGGTATCGAACGTGTCGGAGAGGACCGCGAGCTTGTCATCGCCGCTGTTCATTGCCAGCTCGTGCCGCTCGTCGGAGGTGGCCGGAGTCAGCGTGTAAGCGCCTTCGCCGACGAAGACGGCACCGACGGTCGTACCACTCACCGGTGAAAGCAGGTGCAGCGAACCGTTGAGCGTGAAATGGTAGACATCGCGGTCGAACGTGAAGTTCCTCACCGCGACCATACGTCCATCGGGGCGGGCGGCGCGAAGGGCGGTATACGTCGGATCGGTTGTTGCGTGGAGCGGAAGCGAAGCAACGACGGCCGCAGCAAGCACAAGTCGCTGGAGAGTCACGATCGATCCTTTCCGAATTTTCCGGACCCTCACAACGTACCACCGTTTGCGCCGGCGGTCTCTCCGTGACTCAATGTTCCATTTGAGCGAGAACGACCAAGTTCCCCGCCGCGTCGCGCAGAATCATTTCCGTCGCGCCGTAGAAGGTCTTGCGCCGCACGACGACGATGTCGCTGTCGTGCGGCACGAGCTTCGCCACTGAGTCGAGGTTCTCGACTTCGATAAAAAGCCCTGACCGTCCGAACTGGACGCCGATCGCCGGCTCGTCGGCACGAACGCTGTCGATCGTCTGATACATCAGCTCGACGGCGCCGTTTTGCAGAATGACGAAGCCGAGGCGATCGCCGTGCGGGACTTCGGCGGTTCGTGCGAACCCGAGCGCTTCCCACAGCGGCAGAACGGGTTCGATGGCAGTGACGATGAGGACCGGCGTCAATTTCTTCATCATGGGATGAAGATAGGCCGCTCACTCGCCGCGCGATAGGAAAAATGGAACCGGTGTTTCGCCGGCGAACTCGCGGAATTCCGCAATGAAGTGCGATTGATCGAAGTAGCCGAGCTCCAGGGCGAAATCGGCCCAATCGACCGGCTGAAGCCGGTCCGCACACGCCAGGACGCGCCGGAATCGCATCACGCGGGCGAACGTCTTCGGCGACACGCCGACGTGATAGGCAAATGCTCGCGCGAGGTGCTGGCGCGAAACGCCCGCCGCGGCCGCGACGCTGTCGATCGGCGCGAGCCCGCCGCTGCGAACAATAACGTCGACCGCCGCATCGACGCGCGGATCGGGGTTCGCATCGGCGAAGAGCGCGCGCATCGCTGCGTCCGCGTTCTCGAGGCGCACATCCGGAAAGCGCCGCCTGACATCCCGGAGCGGCACCCGCGCGTCCGTGATCTCTGTCAGCGGCGCCCCAAGCGCGAGCGCCGCTCGTCCCGGCCGGAATCGAATGCCGAACATGCCTTCCGACGATCGCGCCTCGATCGGCCGCGTCATCGTGCCGACGATGAACGGTTCACGGCCGTCGAAGATCACGTCGGCGCAGCCGTCGGGCACGATGCGCGCGCAGGCGTCGCCGTCGGACCACCAGTAGGCGTCGATGCAGGCCGCGAGATCGGCGGCGGGCCGGAGCTCGTGGATTGTCACGGCGGTAGTGTACCGTCCACTTCGAGCGGTGCCGCTGAAAACGGAAGCGCCGCCGGTTGCCCGGCGGCGCCCGTTCTCTCTCCCGGCAACGCGTCAGTGCTGCATCCGGAGCACTTCGGAGAGCGAATCCGCCGGAAGCGGTTTCCCGAGGAAAAAGCCCTGCATCTCGGTGCACCGGCGGTTGAGCAGGTAGGAGAGCTGCTCTTTCGTCTCCACTCCTTCAGCTACGACGCGCATGTCGAAGCCCTTGGCCATCGTGATCATTGCCTGCACGATCGCCGCGTCATCCTGGCGGCGAATCATGTTTTGAACGAATGACGGAGCGATCTTGATCGTGTCGACCGGCAGCTGTTTGAGGTCGGCGAACGAGCATCCGCCGCTGCCGAAATCGTCGATCGCCAGCAGAACGCCGAGCTCTTTCAGCGTCTGCAGGATCTCCGTCGCCCGATTGCAGTCGTTGAGCGACGCGTGCGCGACTTCGAGCTCGAGCGTCTGCGCGTCGAGGCCGCTCTCGCGGACCGCCTGCTCGATGTGGCGCGGCAGGCTCGCGGTATTGAAATCGCGCGACGAAAGATTGATCGCGACTCGCGTTTGCATCCCGGCGTCGGCCCACGTCCGAGCCTGCTGACACGCACTCGAGATGACGAACTGCGCGATCCTCGATCCGAGCCCCGCCTCCTCGGCCACCCCGAGAAATTCGGCGGGACCGATGATGCCGAGGTCCGGGTGGCGCCAGCGGAGGAACGCTTCGACGCATTCGATGCGGCCGGTCTGCACGTCGACTTCCGGCTGGAAGAAGAGCTCGAACTCGCCGCGGTCGAGCCCGCGACGGACGCTGGAGACCAGCGCGAGACGCTCGAGCGTGTGCGCATTCAGCTTGTCGTCGTAGAACTGATAGAGGTTGCGTCCGAACTCTTTCGCCCGGAACATGGCCGTGCTGGCGTGACGGACGAGCGCTTCCGCGTCGCTCGCGTCGCGATCCGACATCGCGATGCCGAGGCTCGCGGTGAGCTCGAGCGCGCGGCCGCCGACGTTGAACGGGCGGGCCATCGCATCCAGCACCCGCTGCGCGACGATCGCCGACTCGGTGCCGGAGCCGGTGTCGCCGACGTGGAACACGAATTCGTCGCCGGAAAAGCGCGACAGCGAGTCCTCTTCGCGCAGCGTCGCGTTGAGGCGATCCGCGACGGAGCGAAGGAGGCGGTCGGCCATGCCGCGGCCTAACGCGTTGTTCACGATGTCGAAGCGGTCGAGATCGACCATGAAGACCGACACGTGGGCCTTGCGCCGCCGCGACTGCGCGAGCGCGACATTCAGGCGGTCGATGAACAGCATGCGGTTCGGCAGCAGCGTGAGCGTGTCGTGGTAAGCCTGATATTCGAACCGCTGCGCCGCGACGCGCTGCTCGGTGACGTCGAACATCGCGCCCTCGATCCACACCTTCGAGGCCTCATCGACCGAGACCAGCTTCAGGTTCTGAAGGACCCAGGCGATGCCGCCGCCCTTTTTCCGCAATGCGATTTCCACATTCGAGAGCGAGCCGAGGTCGCGCAACGCCGTGGCGACCGAGGTCAGGTCCGACGCATTCTGGTATTCGAAGGCGCCGGTCGCCAGCAACTCCTCGCGCGACGCGTATCCGAGCATGTGCGCGCAGACGTCATTGCAATCAAGGAGATGGCCTTCGGGCGTCTGCCGGAACACGGCCACCATCTCGTTCGCCAATGCATCTGTGCTCCGCATCGCGTGCCTCGAGGTGCACAGTAGGTTGATTTAATGATGGTGAAAATCTATCGATGGATGACGAACGCTATATCGAACGATAGAGAGCGCCGCTAAATGATTCCCCGCTCAATCGCATACGTCGTGAGCTCGACGCGTCCGTGGACGCCTAATTTTTCGTAAATTGTGTGCAGGTGCGTCTTGACGGTGCCCTCGCCGATCGAGAGCTTCAGCGCGATCTCCTTGTTGCGCAAACCGGCTGCGACCATTTTGACGATCTCCGTCTCGCGGCGGGAGAGCACTTCGACGAGCTTTTTCGCCTCCTCGCGCTGCGACAGCCGCTCGAGCGCGCGGCTGACCAGCATCGGCTCGAGCGCCCGCTCGCCGCGCTGCACGCGGCGGACGGTCTCCACGAGCTTGACCGCGGCGGCCTCTTTCAGGACGAGGCCGGACACGCTCGACTGCATCGCGTCGAGCACTTCGTCTTCGTCGAGCGTCGCCGTGAGCAGAACGACGCGCGTCGGCAGTTTCTCCGTATGAATCTGTTTGAGCACCCACAGGCCGTCGCCTTTCGGCATCCGGATGTCGAGCACGAGAACGTGCGGCTTGTGCTTGCGGACCGCGGCCAGAGCGTCCTCGCCGGTGGTTGCCGTGGCGACGACTTCGAAATCCTTCTCGCGGCCGAACAGCTGCTCGAGGCCTTCGAGAATGATCCGATGATCGTCGGCGAGAACGAGGCGAATGATCACGAAGCCCCCGAGATGCCGAGGGGAACGGAGATTTCGAGGCGCGCGCCGGAGCCGCTCGACTCCACGGCAAGGTCGCCGTTGAGCGCCGCGACGCGCTCCGCGAGAATTGCCGGGCCGATGCCGCTCTCGCGGATCGCGGCGAGACTCATGCGCCCGTGGAACGGAAATCCACTGCCGTCGTCGATCACTTCGATCCGCATGCGGCTGTCACTGCTGTTCAGCCGCACCGTGACGTGCGATGCCGACCCGTGCTTCGCCGAATTCGTGACCGCTTCCTGAATGATCCGAAACGTCTCCGGACCGAGCGATTTCACGAGCAGCGGATCGATCTCATCCTGAATCTCGAACGCCACGCCGACCCCCCACTGCGTCTCGAAACGCGACTGAAGCTCGAGCATGCGCGCCTTGAAGTCGAAATCGACATCCACCTTGCGCCGGGGCCGCAGCTGCTCGACGTAGGAGCGCAGCTCGCGCTGATCGGCCATGATGACGCCTTCGATGTCGGTGATCATCCTCCGCGCTTCGTTCGGCTCCGTCTCGATCAAGCTGTGAATGGTCTCCAGCCGCAGCACGATGCCCGTGAACGACTGCAGCAGCCCGTCGTGCAGATCACGGGCGACGCGGATGCGCTCCTCCTTCACCGCTTCGCGCGATGCCGTGCGGAACGACGACGCGTAGTCGAGCGTCCGCTCCAGAAGCAGCCCGACCATGTCGGCGAGCAAAAGATCGCGGACCTTCGGCTCCGGCACGAACAGCCGGCCCTGCACGGCCTCGCCGCGCATCGGCGCTGAGATCACGTCGTTCAAACCAAATGCCGCGCGGAAGTCGCCATGAATCGCCACCGCGTCGCCGGCAAACGTCACGTCATCATCGGGCGAGTTCACGAGCGGCAAATATCGCTCCGGCTCCTCCTCGCTCCACGTGAAGCCGTGATCGGAGAGCGAAGCCACGATCAGCCACGGCTCTTCCTGCTCTTCCCACGCGAGAATCGCGCGCGGCGACTCGAAAATGGCGCGGCAAGCCGTCAGCGCCAGACGCACCGTCTTCCGTTGATCGAGATTGAGACCGCGCGGCCACTCCTCCAGCCGCCGCAGGACCTCCTCAGGACCCATGTCGAAATGGTAACCGGTCAGCGTAGATTCGTGAAAAGCGCCGCAAACATCTCGATGCCGTCCCACAGATTCTGGACGCGCAGGTTCTCGTTCGCCGCGTGCTGATTGTTGTCGTGATTGACCATCGGGAAGCCGATGACCGGGGTGCCGCCACGTTGGAAGAGGTACATCGGAACGCTGCCGCCGAGGGACGGGAGCAGATACGGAGGGGTGCCGGTCGCCTCGGAAATCACGTTCGCGACGCGACGCGAGGCCGGCAGATCCATCGACGTGCGAGCCGCCGGATAGCCCGGTCCCCACACGAGCTTCGCGACGTTCGCGTGCGCCATTCGCGTCGCAGCATCGGGCGTGTCGTGCACGACGAAAAAATTCTGCGCGGCGATGTGCCGCTCGACGAGCTCGCGCACTTTTTCCGGCGTCTGGGCCGGCACCAGCCGGAAGTCGATCGACGCCTGCGCCTCGGTGCTGATCGTGTTGGATGCCTGCGCGCCGACGTGGCCGCCGGAGATGCCGCGCAGATTCAGCGCCGGCTGCAGAATGAGTTCGTTGAGCGATTTGCCGCCGCCTTCGGTGCGGCCTAACGCGAGCTCGCGCTTCAGCTCGTCGTCGACATTCGGGATCGCGGCGAGCGCATCGCGCTCGATGTCGCTCAGCGGCGTCACGTCGTCGTAGAAGCCGTCGATGAGTATGCGGCCGCTGGTGTCGCGCATGCTGTCGATCAGATGCGTCAGCGCGACGATCGGATTCGGCGCCCAGTTGCCGTAATGACCGCTGTGCAGCGGATGGAGCGGGCCGTAGACGGTGATCTCCAGATCGGTCACGCCGCGCGCGCCGAAATACAGCTGCATGCGCCGGCTCTGATGCACGGGACCATCGCAGATCAGCCACGTGTCGGCCGCGAGCTCGGCCGGAAATCGATTGAAATAGGCCGGCAGATGCGGCGAGCCGGCCTCCTCTTCGCCTTCGAACATGAATTTGAGGTTGACCGCCGGCGCGACTCTCGCGGACTTCAGCGCATCGAGCGCCGCGAGCATCGCCATGATCGGCGCCTTGTCATCGCTCGCCGAACGCGCGTAGATCCTCGCCTCGCCCCCTTCACCTTTGATGACCGGCTGCCATGGCGGGGACGACCATTGCGATGGATCGACCGGCTGGCCGTCGTAGTGCGCGTAAAACGCGATCGTCGTTTTTGCGTTGCGCGCGGGCAGCGTCGCGAAAACGAGCGGCGGCGCTCCCTCGACGCGCAGCAGGCGGACCGTCGCGCCGCGCCGCGTGAACATTTCGGCGATGGCCGCCGCGTTTTTCTCGATGTTCGCGCTGTCCGACGCGAGATTCGGAATCGCGAGCAGGCCCGTGAACTCGCCGAGGATTTCGCGCTCGTGATGCACGCGATAGTTGCGCGCAATGCGGGCGGCGTCGGGCGGCGCGATCGCGAGAAGGAGCGAGGCGAGCAGAAGCATGTGCGTCGTAGTGTATCCACTCTGCTAGGATCAGCGGGTGCCCCGGATCCTCGTCACCAACGATGACGGCATCTACAGCGAAGGCCTGCGCAAACTCGCCGGCGCGCTGAAGTCCCTCGGTGAGGTCGTCGTCGTTGCACCCGATCGCGAACAGAGCGCCGCCTCGCACGCGCTCACACTCAACCATCCGTTGCGCATGCTGCAGCTGCAGCAGAACGAGTGGATCGTCGACGGCACGCCCGCCGACTGCGTGAACCTTGCCGTGCTGAAGCTGATGAAGACGAACCGGCCGGACCTCATCGTCTCCGGCATCAACTTCGGCCCGAACCTCGGCGACGACGTGACGTACTCCGGCACGATCTCCGCCGCGTTCGAAGGCGCGTTGCTCAACATTCCGTCGATCGCGCTCTCCGCGCTCGTCGGCGAGGACTTCTCCTTCGATCGCGGCGCCGAATTCGCGCGCGAGCTCACCCGCTACGCGCTCGAACATCATCGCGATCCGGCCATCATCCTCAACGTCAATTTTCCGGTCGGCGAATTCCGCGGCGTCAAGGTCACGCGGCTCGGCAAGCGCGTGTACGGTGAGGGCGTCGTCGAGCGCGAAGACCCGCGCGGCCGGAAGTACTACTGGATCGGCGGCGATGCGCCGACGTGGTACGCCGGAGAAGGGACGGACTTCGACGCAATCGAAAAAGGATTCGTGTCGATCACGCCGCTGCATCTCGATCTGACGCACCACGAGTCGATCCCGCGCCTCAAGCCGCTCGAGGAGCTTCTTGGCCACGCCGCCAAGCGAGGCTGATTACACCCATCTGCGCGCGCTGATGGTCGACCGCCACGTGGCGTCGCGCGGCATCACGAACGCGCGCGTGCTCCAGGCGATGCGCGAGGTGCCGCGGCATCTGTTCGTCCCGGCGATGGTCGCGAGCAAAGCGTACGGCCCGGGCGCGCTGCCGATCGGGGCGAGCCAGACGATCTCGCAGCCGTACATCGTCGCGCGCATGATCGAGCTCCTCGAGCTCGGCGGCAGCGAGAAAGTGCTCGAGGTTGGCACGGGAACGGGATACGAGGCCGTCGTGCTCTCGAAGCTCGCGGCGAAAGTCTTTTCGATCGAACGCGTGAACGAGCTGGCGCTGCGCGCGACCGAGACCATCCGTCAGCTCAAGATCAGCAACATTAGTGTGAAGGTTTTTGATGGGACATTCGGATGGTCCGATCAGGCCCCGTTCGACCGGATCATCGTCGCCGCCGCCGCGCCCGAGGTCCCGCAGCCGCTCGTGCAGCAGCTCGCGCGCACCGGCCTGATGGTGCTGCCGATCGGCTCGGGAAAATCGCAGCGGCTCGCGCGCGTGCGCCGCGTCGGCACCAGCATCCAGATCGAGGACTGCGGCACGGCAGAATTCGTTCCGCTGGTCGGCCGCTTCGGCTGGAAGGAATAGCCGGTGCGCGTTCGCACGCTCCTCGTCATGACCGCGATCGTGTCCGCAATCATCGGCGGAGTCGTCGTCTACCTCGTCCTGACGGTTCCCAACGACGTGCAGGCCGCGGCGCTCCTGAAGACGGCGAAGGTGGAGATCGCGAAGGGCGACAACGATCGGGCGCGCGAATCGCTGTCGCGGATCGTGCAGCAATATCCACGCACCGACGCGGCCGCCGCGGCCACCGTCGCCTTGACGTCCCTCGGCGACAGCGAGCGGCAGAAGCTCGCTGCCGATCTGAAATCGCTCCAGGCCGCGTCCGCGGCCCAGCAGAAGCAGATCGCCGCGCTCGGCCAGCGCGTCGACGACCTCGCCGCGCGGCCGGTCCCCCAACCCGCACCGCCGCCTCCGGCCAAGCCGCAGCCGCGCAAAACGAGCTCGCGGCGGCGGCGCTCGCGGCACTGACTGTCATTTCGATCGAGGGACCGCCGGGGAAGGAAATCTCGCTTTTTGCAGCGCCCGCGCCGCCCGGGTTTCTCGCTACGCTCGAATGACACCAGAATGTAGAATCGTCCCGCAAATGCCGAAAGAGCAGCGGCACGTCCACATCCACGGCAAAGTGCAGGGTGTGGGCTATCGATTTTTCGCCACTCGCGTCGCGCGGCGGCTCGGCCTCAAAGGCTGGATTCAGAACAATCGCGACGGCACGGTCGAAGCGACGGTCGAAGGCGAGAAGAGCGCGATCGACGAATGGGTCGAAGAGCTCAAGGAAGGCCCGCGATATGCCGAGGTCACGAAGATCGATCAGGAGGCGAAGGACTACAGCGGCAAGCTGCCGGATTTCGACGTCAAATTCTGAGATTCACCGCAAAGAGAGCGTCGAGCCTCTTTGAGGTGGATGAAACAACATGGATCTAACAGCCTACATCCGCAACGTTCCCGATTTTCCGAAGCCGGGAATCATGTTCAAGGACATCACGCCGCTGCTGCGCAGCCGTGAAGCGCTGCAGTACACGGTCGAGGCGCTCGCGGAGCCGTTTGCCGGCGGGAAGGTGACGCGCGTCGCAGCGATCGAATCGCGCGGATTCATTTTCGGCAGCTGCGTGGCGCGCATTCTCAACGCCGGCTTCGTTCCGATTCGCAAGCCGGGAAAACTTCCCTGGAAATCGCGCCGCAACGAGTACGTTCTCGAATACGGCACGGATGCCCTGGAGATGCACGAGGATGCCGTCGGCACCGACGACCGCGTGCTGCTCATCGACGACGTTCTCGCGACCGGCGGCACCGCTGCCGCCGCGTCGTGCCTGATTCGCGACTGCGGCGCCGATCTCGTCGGCGCGGCGATGGTCATCGAGTTGTCCTTTCTCGAAGGGCGCGCGAAACTGAATGGCGTTCCCGTGCATTCGCTGATCACATATTAGTTGTCGGTTGTCGGTTGTCAGTTGTCAGCCCCGCCCTCCCGACGGCTGATCACCGACAACTGACAACGGGCAACTGGCAACTGACAACTATGAAGTACGACCTCATCGTCATCGGTTCGGGGCCGGCCGGCGAGAAAGGCGCGGCGCAGGCCGCGTATTTCGGCAAGCGCGTCGCGCTCGTCGAACGCGAGGCCGTCCTCGGCGGCGCGTGCGTGAACACGGGCACGATTCCCTCGAAGACGCTGCGCGAATCCGCGCTGCATCTCTCGGGCTTCCGCCAGCGCGGATTCATGAAAGCGATCGACGTCACCATGACCAGCGTGACCATCGACGATTTCATGTACCGCAAAGAGCTGGTGCTCGAAAAAGAATGGCAGCGCATCGACGAGAACTTGCGCCGCCACAACATCGACCGCTATCAGGGCACGGCGCGCTTCCTGTCGCCGACGAAAATCGCGGTGACGAACGCGCTCGGGGAAGAGCAGATCGACGGAAGCGTGATTCTGATCGCGACCGGATCCTCGCCATATCGTCCGTCGACCGTGCCGTTCGACGACGTCTCGATCTGCGACAGCGACACGATCCTGCGGATCGGCAGCATTCCGGAAAGCCTCGCCGTCGTCGGCGCCGGGGTCATCGGCTGCGAGTACGCCTCGATCTTCGCCGCTCTCGGCGTTCAGGTGCACCTCATCGACGCGCGATCGACGCTGCTGCCGCACATCGACCGCGAGATCGTCCGCGTGCTGTTAGGCGAGCTCCAGACGCGCCTCGGCGTCACGCTGCACCTCGCGTGCGAAGTGCAGGCGATCGAAAAGTGCGACGGCAAGGTCGCCATGACTCTGCGCAACGGCACGTGCATCGTCGCCGACATCGTCCTGTACGCCGCCGGCAGGAACAGCAACGTCGCCGATCTGAATCTCGAAGCCGCCGGTGTGAAGAGCGGCAACCGCGGGCTCGTGCTCGTCAACGAGCACTACCAGACCAGCGTGCCGAACGTCTACGCCGCCGGCGACGTGATCGGATTCCCGGCCCTCGCGTCGACATCGATGGAGCAGGCGCGCGTGGCGATGGTCCACGCGTTCGATCTGAAGTACAAGACGCGCGTCGCTCCGCTGCTCCCGTACGGCATCTACACGATCCCCGAGCTGTCGACGATCGGCGTGACCGAGGAAGAGTGCCGTGAAAAATCGATTCCGCACGAGGTCGGGCGCGCGTACTTCCGCAACAACGCGCGCGGACAGATCATCGGCGACACGAAGGGACTCATCAAACTCATCTTCGATCCCGAGTCGCTCGTGCTCCTCGGCGTGCACATCGTCGGCGAGAACGCCTCGGAGCTGCTGCACACGGGGATGATGGTCATGCAGTTCGGCGGCACAATCAACGCATTCATCGACAGCGTGTTCAACTTTCCCACCCTCGGCGACGCCTACAAATACGCGGCGTATGATGGCCTCGGTAACGTTGCCCGGAAACGCGCCACGGCAACGAACGCGCAGGAGACCGTATGAAAAGCATCGGCGAAATCATCCAGGGACATCCCCTTTTTCATGCGAAAGCCACCGACACCGTTCGCGAGGTCGCGAAGCTGATGAGCGACAAGAACGTCGGCGCGGTCGCTGTGCTCGAAAAGGACCGTCTCGTCGGCATCTTCTCCGAGCGCGATCTCATGAAGCGCGTGGTCGCCGCCGGGCTCGATCCCGCGCGGACCGAGGTTTCCGCGGTGATGACGAAGAACCTCGTCGTGGGCCGCCGCGATGACGACATCGCCGATGCCATGCAGAAGATGCACTCGATTGGCTGCCGCCATCTGCCGGTCGTCGATGCCGGCCGCATCGTCGGGATGCTCTCGCTGCGCGACCTGCTGGAGATCGACGACGACACGCAGCGCAAACGCGCCAGCTTCCTGCGCGAGCTGGTGACGTACAGCCCCGATTACGAGTCGTAGTACGGCGGCTCAAGAACCTGCGATCGCGGCGACATTTCGTTGCAGCCAGCGTTCGTAATTTGCGGCCGACACGAACCCGGCGCGCTCGACGCGGATCATTCCTCGAGGATCGATGATGACGGTCGTCGGCAGCGCGCGAATCGCGAAAGCCTTGTACACGCGGCGATCGAAGTCGTACGCGACGGGAATGGTGACGTTCCGCACCCGAAGAAACGCGTCGATCTGCTCCGCAGTCTCGCCGCCGAGTGCCGAGTTCACGGCAAAGTACCTCGCGCGCGTGTTCCTCGATGCCGCCTCGAGCTCCGGGAGCTCACGAACGCATGGGCCGCACCAGACCCCCCAGAAGTTGAGGACGACGACATTCCCGCGAAGCTGCGACAGCGGAACGCGTACGCCGCCGGACGTGGTCAGTTCGATCCGGGGCGCGGGCACGTCGACGTGACGCGTCAGCATGGCATTCCACACCGACGGAGTCGCGAAGAACATCGCAGCTCCGGCGGCGACGATGATTCCAGCAGACACTCTTCGCGGCGCGACCGCGGAAATTGCGCTGCACGCAAGAGTGGCCGTCATCGGCAGGACGACCTGTCCGATGCCCGCATTGGCGATCCACGCCAGCCAGACGTACGCGACGACGCACCAGAGGTTCAGAGCGATGAAGGTGAGCCAGCGATTGCCGCCGCCCGCGCGCAGTGTCGTGGCGAGCGGAAACAGAATGACCGGCAGCACCACGACCGACGTCTCCACCGCTCGCATCGAGACACTCTGGAGAAGAACCGATGCCGCGGTGAGCCCGAACGCAAGCGCGCCGAGGCCGAAATCGACTGCAGATCGTCGCATCAATGATGATTACGAGGCCGGCGCGCAGCCGGATGCACTCATGAGGCGCGCAGCCGCAGCGCGAGCGATTCCTTCGTCACGTGCACTCCCGGTTGCAGCTCGAATGCGTCCTCACTCGTCTGGCCGCCGCCAATGAGCAGGCACAATCGGGCGAGCTCCTTGAACGACGCCTGCGCGCCTTCGATGACGACCGCTCCGCCGTCGACGCGAAGAGTCAGCGGCGCGTGCGTGAGTCCCTCGAGCGCCATGATCGCCAGGTCATAGTTCATTGGCTCGTCCTCTTACCCCTCGTCCTCTCCGCGATAGACGACCGAGTTCTTCTCCGTCTCCTGCAGCATGACTTCGTAAAGCGTTCCGCGCCTGATCGCAGGCGCGAGCTGCTGCCAGAACGCGCGCGCGAGGTTCTCCGCGGTCGGAATGAGGCCGCGCAGAAAATCGACGTCGCTGTTCAGGTTGCGATGGTCGACGCGATCGACGACGCGCTCGCGCATGATGTCTTTCAGCTCGGCGAGATCGATGACCATGCCGCTTTCCGGATCGATCCTGCCGCGCACGCTCACTTCGAGCGTGTAGTTGTGGCCGTGCCCGCCCGGGTTGTTGCATTTGTCGAACGTGCGGCGGTTCCAGTCGTCGTCGTACTTCGGATTGTGCAGCCGGTGCGCGGCCGAAAACGTGAGCCGGGCCGTAACGATCATGTGAGCGGCACGCTCGCGAGCGCGGTGCGGATCTCGGCCTGCTGCGCCACGAGCTCGCCGCGCAGCTTCTGAAAGTCGGGATCGGTCTGCAGAAAGACGAACAGCGGATCGGAGAGGATGTAGCTGACGGTCGGCTCTTTTCGCGCCGCGGCCTTCTGCAGCGCGGCGAGCGCGCCCTTGGCGTCGCCGCCGATCACCGCAACCTCCGCGACGTTCGTGTAGTAGTCGTCGCCGGGCTTCGACGCGGCAAGCGCCGCCTTCAGCTCGTTGTCAGCATCGGCCTGCGATCCCGATTGCGCCGCGAGATACGCCTTCAGAATGTGCAAGCCGTAGTTCGGATCGCTCTCCTGCAGCTTTTTCAGCTCGATGTCGGCGATCGACGCCGAATGACGCAGCACGGCAAGGCGTCCGATTTTCAACGCCAGCGCCGGATTGTTCTGGATCTTTTCTTCGACGTCGTAGTACGCGTCCGCGGCCGCGTCGATCTTGCCCGATGCGAGCAGGAGGTCGGGAGCCTGAATGCTCGACGCCGACGGCGACGAGGCGGACAGGCGCTGCAGCGCCGCGTTGAATTTCGCGTTATCGCCGGCCGACCAGGCATAGCGGCCGACGATGTTCAACGCTTCGACGTTCGCCGGATCCTTTTTCAGGATCGCCGCGTATGCGCCGAGCGCCGCGGTCAGATCGCCCGTCGTCAGGCCGTTGTGCGCGACGATGCGCGCGGCCTCGAGATTCGACGGGTCGTCGGCAAGCACCTGTTTCGCGGCCGCGGCGGCATCGGCCTCTTTTCCGGCGTTCGCATAGAAATGCATTGCGAGAAGTTGCGCCGGCACGAAATTCGGATCGGCTTTGATCGCGCCGCGCAGCGCCTTCTCGGTTTTCGGCGCGTCGTTCGCCGCGTTGGCGACGACCGCTTCGGCGAACGCGTTGTACGCCGCAGCGCTGACCGCTACCGGATGCTTTGCGATATTGAGCTGCCGCGAGACCTGATCGACGACCGTCTGAATGCCGCTCGCGACATCGAGCATCGGCACGGCCGCGGGGCCGCCGACCGCGATCTCAGGACCGGTCGCGCCTGCGCGCACCGTCGTCGTGACGGCCGTGACGTCGGGACCGGGCGCATCGGCGACGCGAATGTCGGGCATCGCCCGCAACATCTCGATCGCCGCGAGCCGCACCTGATTCGCGCGATCGGCGAGCGTCGCGTCGGTGCCCTCGACCGTGAACGGCTGCAGGAAAATGCTCTTCGGCCCGGTCGGCACCTCGACTCTCGGATGCGTGATCGTCACCGGGGCAACGGGAGCGGGTTTCGATTTCGAAAACAGCATCACCCCCGCGCCGCCGAGGATCACGACGGCGACGGCGGCGGCAGCGGCGAGGATGGCGAAATTCTTTTTCTTCTTCGCGGCCGCAGAGGCGATCGATGCGGTCGCTTCCGCTTCTTCGACCTCGCCCACTTCGTCCGGCTCTGCTTCCGGAACGGCCATCGTGCCCGCCGACGGCGCTTCCGTCGCGACGATCGTGAAGAGCTTGACGCCGCCTTTCGCGCCGCTGTCGCGCAGCCGCACGTTGCCGCGGCCGCGCTTCGTGAAGTCCTCCGAGACGTAGAGCCGCAGCGGATCGAGCAGCTTGAGAACCTCGATCGCTTTGTCGACCGCCGCACCGCCGACTTTGCCGTCGCGCACTTCGACTTCCCCGGCATGCAGCAGAAGCCGCACCGCGACCGGCTCCTGATCGGGAGTGGCGTCCTGCTGTTCGGGCGAGAAATCGAATTCGCCTTTGCGCCCCGCTTCGAGCGCCGCTTCCACGGTCGGCAGCTCGGCGATGAGACGAGGCCCGAACGGGTCGAGCACCTTGCCGTCGAAGAGATACACGGCTTCGCCGAGGATCTGCTGCATGCGTGCGGAGGCGTTGCTGTCGGCCTCGCCGGCGACATCGGCAACGAACAGAATGACGCTGCGTTTCTGACCGCCCTGCTGCGCACCCGCGCCGGGTTTGCCCACAGACGCCGCGAACTTCTGCGCCTCGGGATCGGCGCGCACGACGTCCTCGAGAAACGCCTTCATGTCCTTGTAGCGGCGGAAGGGATCCTTGAACAGGCAGTGGCCCATCAGGCCTAACACCGCGGCGTCGATGTTCGGGTTGATCGACTTCGGCGACGGCGGCTGCTCATTCACGACCTTCCTCGCCACCTCGGCCGGATTCGCGCCCTGGTACGCGAGGCGGCCCGTCGCGGCCTCGTAGAGCACGAGGCCGAGCGAAAAGATGTCGGTCTGCAGCGTGATGCCCTGATTCGAGATCTGCTCCGGCGCGAGATACGCGACCGATCGCGCATCGTTGCCCTTCTGCTGAAAAGCGGAGGGCTGTCCCTGCCGCGCGATGAGGTTGCTCAGATTCAAACCGGTGAGCTTCGCCTGACCGTTTGCCGCGATCAGCACCGAGTCGCCGGAGACGTTGCCGTGGACGAGATTCTTCGCGTGGAGCAGCTTGAGCGCGTCGCCGATCTGGTACGCGAGGCGGAAATACTCGGCGCGATCGAGCGGCTTCGTGCGCACGCGCGCGGAAAGCGGCTGCCCGTCGAACCATTCCATGACGAGGATGAGCGCCTCGCCCGCGACGGCAACCTCCTGCACGTTGACGAGCGACGCGTGGTACAGCGCCGCGCCGAGGCGGGCGTCGCGAACGACGGACTCGCGCTTGGCCGCGTCTTTCGGCAGCTGCCGCGACAGAAGCTTGATCGCGACCTTCTTGCCGTTGCGCGTGTCTTCGGCCTGCCAGACGGACGTGCTGATGCGCTGACCCAGCTTGTACGTGAGCAGGGCGCTGCCCGGCGAGAACGGGTCGTTGGACGCCATAACGAGATTATATTTGAGGTTAGGCGTTGGATGGAGCGATTCGAACGAGTTCCGCACCGCTCTCGACCGTCTGGCCGGGCTCGACCAGAATCTCCTCGACGCTGCCGTCCGTCTGCGCCTGGATCTCGTTCTCCATCTTCATCGCCTCGAGGACGAGCAGGCTGGCGCCTTTGCGCACCGATTCGCCCTTCGTGACCAGCACGCGCACGATCCGGCCCGGCATCAGCGCCTTGACCGTTCCCGCCCCGCCCATGTCCTCCGCCCGGCTGCGTCCTCTCATCGAAAGCGGATCGACGATCTCGACGTGCACGGTCGAGTCGCCGAGGCTGATTTCGTGCGCGGTGCCGGAGCGGTGGTGGATCAGGGCGAGCTGCGTGCCGTCGTCGAGCCGCAGCGATCGGAGAAAGCGTCCGGCGTCGGCGAGATCGACGTTCATCCACCGGTCGCCGATGCGCACGCGATAGCCGGCCGCGAGCTCGACTTCGATCGGGATCTCTTCGCCCGCGTGCCGTGCGATGAATTTCACATCCGATCCTTCAGCGCATCGAGCCGTCCCGCGTTTTTCCACGGCGACTCGGCCGATTGCGGCAAGCGCACGTTCTGCGATTCTTCGAACGCGAGGATCGCGGCGGCGGCAATCGCGGCGTCGACGTCGCCGTTCCCGCTGCGCTCCTTCATCAGCTCGCGAAGATTGCGGTCGATGAAGCCGGTGTCGAACTTTGCGGAGAGGAAATCGGGATGGCTCATCAGCGCGGTGAAGAACGGGATCGTCGTTTCGATTCCTTCGACCTGATACTCGATGAGCGCGCGGCGCATGCGCGCGATCGCCTCCTCGCGCGACGCCGCGTGCGCGATGAGCTTCGAGAGCATCGGATCGTAGAAAACGGGAACGGTGTATCCGGAGTAGACGCCGTTGTCGTTTCGAATTCCGGGGCCCTGCGGCAGATTGATGTAGCGGATCGGCCCCGGCGACGGCGCGAAGTTCCGCCCCGGATCCTCGGCGTAAATGCGGCATTCGATCGCGTGGCCGCTCAATTTCAGATCGTCCTGCCGCAGCGTGAGCTTCTCGCCGCGCGCCACGCGCAGCTGCTCTTTGACGAGATCGACGCCCCAGACCATCTCGGTGACGGGATGCTCGACCTGCAGGCGCGTGTTCATTTCGAGGAAGTAGAACTGGCGATCGGGACCCATGAGGCATTCGATCGTGCCGGTCGAGTAGTAATTGACCGCCTTCGCAGCGCGCACGGCCATCTCGCCGAGCTTCTTTCGTAAGTCTTCGCTTACCACCGGCGAGGGGCATTCCTCGACGACTTTCTGGTGCCGGCGCTGCAGCGTGCATTCGCGCTCGCCGACGTAGAGCAGGTTCCCGTGCTGGTCGCCGAGGATCTGCACTTCGATGTGGCGCGGCGCGGGGACGAACTTCTCCGCGTAGACCGAGCTGTCGCCGAAAAACGACTGCGCCTCGCTCGTCACGCGTTCGAACGAGGGCCTGAGGTCTTCCTCGCGCTCGACGAAGCGCATTCCCTTCCCGCCGCCGCCCGCGCTCGCCTTGATCATGATCGGCAGGCCGGCGCTGCGCGCGAACGATGCGATCTCATCGAACGACCGCACGGGCTCCGTCAGGCCGGGCACGACGGGCACGCCCGCCGCTTTCATGCGCTGCCGCGATTCGGTCTTCGATCCCATCGCTTCGATCGATTCGGGCGAAGGGCCGATGAACGTGATCCCCGTGTCGCGGCAAGCGCGCGCGAAGGCGGCGTTCTCGGCGAGAAATCCGTAGCCGGGATGGATCGCATCGGCGCCGGTTTTCTTCGCTGCGTCGATGATGCGGTCGATGCGCAGGTAGCTCTCGCGCGAGGGCGCGGGGCCGACGGGCATCGCCTGATCGGCGTAGAGCACGTGCAGCGCGGCGCGATCGGGCTCGGAGTACACCGCGACCGTCGGGTAGCCGAGCTCGCGGCAGGCCCGGATGATGCGAACCGCGATCTCGCCGCGGTTGGCGATCAAGACCTTCACGGCTGGAGTTTATCCCGAGCGGAGCAAGGGATCTCCCGTGCAATGTGCGGAATCGGAGCGCCCGCGGAGATGCCTTCGCTCCGCTCCGCTCAGCGTCGGCATAAATTCAGTATGATGCGCCGCATGCCCGACGGCGACGTTCAGCAGCAAAGGCAGCAGATCCTCTCCGGCGTGGTGGAGAAGCTGCTCGAAGATTTGAAACGCGGGGTGGGCGATCGCGACCGGCGGCGTCAGGTCGAGGAGTGGATGCGGACGCTCGCCGAGAAATATCCCGAGTTCAACATCGAGGTGGGCCTCCGCGACTACTACCTCGCCGAGGCGGAGCGGCTGCGCGGAGAGTTCGATAAGGCAGCGGACCTCACCGAGAAGCTGTCGTTTGGCCGCAACATCGAGACGTTCCTCGACCGTGCGGCCGATTACGACAGGCGCATCAACGAGCGTTGATGGCCGATTACGACAGGCGCATCAACGAGCGTTGACGCGGAGGATGGTGCCCAAGGCCGGACTCGAACCGGCACGGCTTTCGCCACACGCCCCTCAAACGTGCGCGTCTACCAATTCCGCCACTTGGGCATCAAAGACTTCAGATCCTTCGCCGCTTCGCGGCTGAGGGTGACGGCTCTCTACGCTGCCGTCACTTCTTGACCGGCGCCGTCGGGGCCGCCGCGCTGCCGCTCATGACCGATGAACGCGGGCGGCCCTGCATCACCGCGAGCGCCATCGACGTAAGAACAAACAGTATGAAAAATGCCGTCGTCAATTTGTGCAAAAGCGTCGTCGCGCCGCGCGCGCCGAACGCCGTCTGCGATCCGCCGCCGCCGAACGCGCCCGCCAGATCGGCACCTTTCCCCTGCTGAACCAGAACGACAAGGATCAGAAAGAGGCTGATGATGACGTGCAACGTGACAAGAAGAATGGTCATGGATTCTCCGAAGCAGTGCTCCTAACGAGGAGTGGACGCGAATTCTTCCAGCAAACGGCGGAGGCGGTCAAGTCTCGGCGAGGCCGGCAACTCCCTCGCAAATCGCTGAAAACTTGAAGGGATCGAGGCTCGCCCCGCCGACGAGATAGCCATCGACGCGGCCGTTTTCGCAGAGATCGCCGACGTTCTCCGGCGTCACACTTCCGCCGTACAGAATCGACACGTCGGCCGCCGGCCAGAAACGGCTGCTCGCGTCGCGAATGTGACCGGCCATCTCCGCGACCATCGCGCCGGTCGCGTTGCGTCCCGTGCCGATCGCCCACACCGGCTCGTACGCGATGAGGATCTCGCTCGCACGCTCGAGCTGCGGTACCGCCGTCAGCTTGATCTGCGTTGCGACGAACGCCGCCGCCTGTCCGTCGTCGCGCACGTTCTGGTTCTCGCCGACGCAGAGCACCGGCGTGAGCGCGGCATCGATCGCCAGCGCGAGCTTGCGCGCGATCATCGCGTCGTTCTCGCCGAAAATGTTTCGGCGCTCGGAGTGCCCGATGATGGCGAACTTCGCGCCGCAATCGCGGATCATCGCCGCCGACACTTCACCCGTGAATGCGCCCGACGGCTGATCGGCGCAATTCTGCGCGGCCACCGTCGCGCGCGCGGCGATCTCTTTCAGATACGGAAACGGCGGCGCGATGACCACGGATGCCTCGCGCGGCGCGCGAAGCCTCTCGAAGTACGCGTCCACGCCCGCCGGCGGCAGGTTCATCTTCCAGTTCGCGATCGCATAGCGGCGCATGACGACTGATGCAGGACTCAGGACTCAGTCCTTCGCACTCCGCTCAGTGTACCTATAATCGGCACAATGGCTTTGCCCGAGTCGGAGGCAATTCCCTACGAGCCGCAGGAGTTGCGCGGCGAGCGCCTGCTCGTCCTCGCGCCCCATCCCGACGATGAGGTCATCGGCTGCGGCGGCCTCGTCGCTCTGCACGCGCGTGAGGGACGGCAGGTGCGCGTCGCCATCGCCACCGATGGCGCCGAAGCGGGCGACGCCGCAACCCGCGAATCCGAATCCCTCCGCGCCCTCTCCCTCCTCGGACAAATCGCCTGCGAGTTCCTGCGCTTTCACGACCGGCGCCTCGCCGCCGATTCCGACGCGCTGCAAAACCGGCTGCGCGAAATCCTCAACGAATTCAAACCCGACCTCATTGCGGTGCCAAGCCCCGTCGAGATCCATCCCGACCACGTCGCGCTTTCCCGCGCCTTCATCGAGCTCGTGCAGCAGGACGACTCCCTGTTCGCGACGCTCGCCGTCGCGCGCGTCGCCTTTTACGAGGTGAGCTATCCGATCCGGCCCAACGCGCTGGTCGACATCACCCGTGTCTCCGATACGAAATACGAAGCGATCGCCGCGCACGCCTCGCAGCTCGCGCTTCGCGATTACGTCGGCTACGCGCGCGGGCTGAACTCCTATCGCGCGATGACGCTTCCTCCGGCGGTGCAGCGCGCGGAAGCGTATTTCGTCATCCGGCTGCCCGAGCTGCGCACGATGCCGTTTTCCCGACTTCGCGACGTCACCGGCGCGCCGCCGCGCGTCGAGATCGACGCCGAGCCGCTGCCGGTCAGCGTCATCGTGCGGACGAAAGATCGTCCGGCGCTGCTGCGCGAAGCCGTCGATTCGATTCGCGCCACCGGCTATCCCGCCGAGATCGTGATCGTCAACGACGGCGGCGCGCAGCCCGACATCGCCGGCGCGCGCATCGTCAACCTCGCGCAATCTGCCGGCCGCTCCGAAGCGATGAATCGCGGCGTGCGGGCGGCGAAGTCGGGGCACATCGCATTTCTCGACGACGACGATCTTTTCTATCCCGAGCACATCGCGACGCTCGCCTCCGCGGCGCGAACCCGCGACGGCATCGCCTGGTACAGCGATGCGGTCTCGGCGTTCGTTCGCGACGGGCAGACCCACTCGCGGATGCGTATCTTCGGTCAGGATTTCGACCGGCAGCAGCTCGTCATCGACAATTACATCCCGCTGCCGACGCTGCTCGTCCCGCGCGACGCCTTCCTCGAGCTCGGCGGCTTCGACGTCGCATTCGATCTCTTCGAGGATTGGGATTTTCTGATCCGGCTGTCCCAGCGCGGATCGTTCGCGCACGTTCCCCGAATCACCTGCGAGATCCGGCACATCGAAGGGGCCGGCTCGATCACCCTCGAATCGCCGGAGGGATCGCAGCGATTCCGCGAAGCGAAGCTTCAGATCTGGGAAAAGCACGCCGCGCTCATCGACGAAAACACCATCGCCGACGGATTCGAGAAGCAGAAGCGGCGGCTGCTCGCGGTGTTCAACGAGGCCGTCGAAGCGAAAGGGCTGCAGAATCATCTCGAGAAGGACGTCGCGCGCCTGCAGCGCGAGAACATCTCCCTCGGCGGCGAGATTCAGGCGCTGCACAATCGCGTCAATGAAGCGCTGATGCGCATCAGCAATCTCGAAGGCGCCAACGCCGAGATTCGAAACGCGCTCGCCAATGCCGAGGCGGACAGGCATGAGAAGGGCGTGCGCTTGAAGGACCTGCAGTCGGCGCATGCCGAATCGCAGACGACCAACGCCGCCCTGTTCGCCGAGGTCGCGAGGCTTCAGGAACTGCTCGACACGATTTTCAAATCGCGCACGTGGAAGCTGCATGAGATCGTGGAACGGATGAAGGGGCGCGCATGAGCCGCGTGCTGCTCGTCTGTCCCGAGCCGCTGGGACACGGCCATCCGGCCGGAATCGGCATCCGCTTTCTCGAGATCGAAAAAGTTCTGAAGGAGGACGGCCACACGGTGACGCTGCGATCGCCGCCGGTTGCGCCGGAGGATTTCGCCCGCGCGGAGGCCGACGTCGCCGTCGTGCAGGGACACATCGCCAACGATTTCTTCGCGCACGCGCCGGCGATGCCGGTCGTGGTCGATCTCTACGACCCGTTCATCATCGAGAACCTGCACTACCACGAGTCGCGCGGCGCGGAAGTGTTCACGCACGATCACGCGACGCTCGTGCAGTCGCTTCTGCGCGGCGATTTTTTTCTCTGCGCTTCCGATACGCAGCGCATGTTCTGGCTCGGCATGATGCTGGCAGTCGGACGTCTCAACCCGATCGCGTTCGAATCCGATCCCGCCCTGCAGTCGCTCATCGCGATCGCGCCGTTCGGAGTTCCGCCCGCGCGCGAGCGAGGCATCGCCAGCGAGCCGCGGGTCCTCTTCGGCGGGATTTACGACTGGTACGATCCGATCCTGGCGATCGATGCGATCGCCATCGCGCGGCAGTCGCTGCCGCAGATCTCGATCACCTTCACGAAGCATCCGAATCCCGATCTCACGCCGCAGGGGAAGCTGGCCGCGGCGATGCAGTACGCGAAGAAATCGAAGGCGGAGTTCGTGCGCTTCGAGCCGTGGTTCGAATACGAGCGGCGCGGCGAATTCTTCGATCGCTTCGCCCTCGCGCTGCTGACGTTCCGGCAATCGCTCGAGACCGACCTCTCGATGCGCACGCGCGTGTACGACTACCTCTGGGGCGGGCTGCCGATCGTGACGAGCTCCGCGCCCGGGACGAACGAGATCCTCGGCCGCTATCGCTGCGGAATCGTGGTCCAGGACGAGTCGCCGCGCGCGATCGCCACCGCGCTCCTGCGCGCATTCGCGGAGCAGAACGCGCTGCGAAACGGCGCGCGCGATTTCGTCCGCGACCATCAATGGCCCGCCGCGCTCGAGCCGCTGCGCGATTTCTGCCGCAAGCCGCTCATCGATGCGAACAAGGACGCGTTCGCCGTTCGCATGCAGCTTCCGGAAAAGCCGCCGTCGATTCTCGAGCGGCTGAAGCGGCGCATCGGAGGAGCGTCCTGAGCGCCGTCGACGTCATCATCGTCAACTGGAACGGCCGCGCGCACACCCTGGCGTGCCTCGACGCGGTCTTCGCGCAAGCGGGCGAGGTCGCCGGCACGACCGTGACCGTCGTCGACAACGGCTCGCGCGACGGCTCGATCGGCGGGATCCGGCGCAAATATCCGCAGGTGCGGCTGCTGCCGTTAGGCGCAAATCATGGGTTCACCGGCGGCATCGCAGCGGGGCTCGCGCGCTCGCCCGGACAGTCCGTCGTTTTTCTCAACAACGATGCCGTTCCGCAGCCGGGCTGGCTGGCGTCGCTCGTGCGCGCGATCGACGAGGCTCCGGACGATGTCATCGCGGTCGGGGGAAAAATCGTCGACATGAGCGGGGAGCTCATCGACTTCATCGGCGGTGTGATGACGTTCGACGGCCACGCGTTTCAAAACGGCTTTCGGTATCCCCTCGGCTCGCGGCCGGAGCCGCGATGCGGCGACGAGCTTTTCTTCGCGTGCGGCGGCAACATGATCGCGCGCCGCGACGCGTTCCTGTCGATCGGCGGCTTCGACGATGACTATTTCGCGTATCTCGAGGACGTCGACTTCGGATGGCGGGCGTGGCTCACCGGCCAGCGCGTGCTCTACGAGCCGCGCGCCGTCGTCCGCCACGCCTCCTCCGCGACCAGCCGGCGCCTCGGCGACTTCGAGCGCGGGGTTCTGTTCGAGCGCAACGCGCTGCAGACGGTGCTCAAGAATTACGAGCAGGACCTGCTGCGCGAAGCCTCCGGTTCGATTTTCTACGCGTACCTCTACCGCCTGCATCGCTACGCGACGACGCGCAATCCGGGCGCGGCCGAGCTGAAGCGTCCGCCGCTTTCGCCGTCGACGCCGCCGCAAAACGGATTCTGGTCGCGGCTCTTCGGCACGCGGCCGGCGATCGCGACGATCGACGATCCGCTGACCGCCATGCAATTCCGCGCATTCGAGTGGATCGTCGCGAATGCCGAGAGGATCGCGCAGAAGCGCGCGGCGGTGCAGCGGCTGCGGCGCCGCTGCGATCGCGAGATCTTCGAGCGCTTTCCGCTGCACGTCGTGCCGACGTACCCCGGCGACGAATCGCTGATGAGCAGCGCGCTGTTCCGGCTGCTGCGGCCCGATGCGCACACGGTGGAGGGGCGGTTGAGCGACATCATGCGCACGGGTGATTCTTG
>DATIZY010000149.1:0-11762 GCA_035516895.1 Thermoanaerobaculia bacterium
TGCTCCTTCATTTGCCGCGCACAACGGGAGTGACGACGACGTTCGACAGATCGGGCGGCAGCGTCACGCGGCCGAACTGCAGCGCCCCGGCGTAGGCGTCGGTCTCGACGTTGTTTTTCGGGTTCGGATCGGGTGTGTCTGAGGTGCCTACAGATGTGGCACTGACTGCAATGGGGGCGTTGTTGTCGGCCGTCGCAAGACGGAGACTACCAGCCATCGACCCCCCGGGCTCCAGGCTGCCACCAGCGGGCTTCAGCGTTAGGGTGAAGCCGGCTGTCGTCAGCGTTGCAGTATCGGGACTCGGTTTGCCCGGGCTCGGGGTCACGCCCGGCGTGGTCGTGACCGTCATTGTTACGACGACATTGTCCGCTTTATTCGGCCCAAGATTGGCCACGGAAGCGATGACCTGTGCTCCATCTGCCGTCTGATAGATACGCGCACCGACGTTGAGATCGGCGCACGTGCTTGGAGTGTTCGTGGTCGATACGTAGGTGCCCGCAGTCGGCGGCGTGATCTTCACGATGAAGGTGATGACCGGGCACGGCTTCGTATCCAGCGCTGTTTTCGCAGAGCCGCTGAGGAAGCCCGGCGGCAGGACCTGAATCGTTTCGTCGTTTGAAAGTATGGCGCCGCTTTCGTTGATCGTTGCATTGCCGCCGCTGGTGATCGACGAAACGACAAGCTGACCGATCTTCCCGGCCTCGTATTCCGTGAACCAGATGTTGCCGTCCCCGGCGACAACCAAATCGGATGGCTGATTGCCGCTCGGTATCTTGAATTCGGTGATGGTGCCGTCAGGCTGCACGCGGGCAAGCGCGTTTCCGTGCGTGAACCACACGTTTCCATCCAGCCCGAGCACGCCGTTCCCACCGCCGGTCTGGTTTGCCGGCAATGTGTAACTCGTCACCGTGTGATCGATGATCGAGAACTTCTCGACCGCGTTTTTTGCCGTGTCCATGAACCAGAGATTTCCGTCGCCGCCGGTGAGCAACGATCCAAAGAAATCGCGGCCTAACCCGAGCGGGTACGTCGTGACCTGGCCGTAAATGTCGATCCGCGCGAGCTTCGAACTGTTGTCGGTCGTCGCACCGAAGAACGGAATATCGTAGAACCACATCGCCCCATCCGGCCCACTGGCGATGCTCACCTCTTCATTGGCGCCGTTGAGCGCCGCAAAATCGGTCACAGTACCCGTGGGCGTGATGCGCGCGACGTGGCCATTGAAGCCGGAGACCCAGACGTTCCCGTCGGTCGACCCGTAGGCAAGCGCTGCCGCGTTCGGAATGCCGTTCTGGCCGGTGCCGAACTGCAGTGGATACTCAACGTACGCGCCTCCCGGCGACATCCTGCCGAGGTTTCCCGCCTGCGTCAGAATCCAGAGATATCCGCCGCCGACGATCATTTCGTTCGGCACGGACGGCAGATTCGCCGGCGTCGTGGTGATGCCGCTGAGATCCGCTCGAAGCGGTACGGCCAGAGCCGCCAGCACGATCAGCACGCGGCCGATGCGAGTGTTCATACGATCTGTCCCTCCTTGTCGAAGAAGGACGGACACGGGGTGTCCGTCCTTTCCAACAGGGGGTGCTAGGCTGACTGCGTGGCGGCACTCTCCGACGATGCGCTGCGCGCGCTGATCCGCAGCGACCCCGAAGCGGGCTGGCGCGCGTTCATCGATCAATACACGCCGCTTCTCGTCGGACTGATCCGCCGCGCAGGCGTGGCCGACCGCGACGAGCAAATGGAGGTCTATGTCTTGATCTGCGAGCGGCTCTCCGAACGGCGCTTCGAGCGGCTGCGAGGCCAGGACGCGGCGCGCGGATCCATCGGCGGCTGGCTCGCCGTGCTCGCGCGCCACGCGACGGTCGACTGGATCCGCTCGCGAAAAGGACGGCGCCGGATTTTTCAATGCGTGAGATCGTTGTCGCCGTTCGATCAGCGGGTCTTCGAGATGTACTACTGGGATGGACGAACGCCGTCAGAAATCGCCGAGCTCCAGCGATGCAACCTCGCCGCGGTCTTCGACGCGCTCGAACGGATTCAGTCCGCGCTCACCGACCGGCATCGCGCCGAGCTGATGTCGCTCGCGCTGCGCTCGAAGCCGCCGCTGCCGATCGACGAGACCGATGCGGCCGAGCGCGTCGCCGATCCGGCAGTCGATCCGGAAACCGCCGCGAGCATCGCGCAGTCCAACTGGCAGCTCGAGAAGGCGCTCCGGGGGCTGCCGCCGGAAGACGCGTCGATCGTTCGACTGAAGTACGTCGAAGGATTGAGCAACGCCGAAATCGAGCGCGCAACCGGCGTGCCGGTCACCAATGCACGCACGGCGTCGATCCTCGATCGATTGCGCTCCATGCTCGAGGAAGGAGCGGCATGAATCACCTCACCGACATCGAGCTCGAGCGCGGCGACCGTCAGCGCATCATCGCGCACATCGCTGAATGCGCCGCCTGCGCGCGCCTCTACGCCGCAGCGATTCGCAACCGGCCGCTCGACGCCGAGCCGGCAGCCGCCACCGAGGAGTTTGCGCGCGCCGGCCGCAGCTTCGCCCGGCCGCGCAATCGCTGGGTGGCGCCGCTCGCGGCCGCCGCGGTGCTGATGATCGTGATCGCCATTCCGCTGATGCGCCGTCAACCGAACCCGCAGATCCACCTGCGCGGCACCGCGATCACGGCATTCGAGCGCGATGGTCAGCTCGCCTGGTCGTCCGGGATCGCTGCGCCGAAGTATCGCGTCGAAATCAGCAACGGCTTCCGCGTGGAAACGGACCGGACACGCATCGCGGTTCCTCCGCTGACTCCGGGCACGTACACGTGGACCGTCACCGCGCTCGATGCCGAAGGGCGCGCGATCGCCACCTCGCCGCCTCAAAGCCTCACAATCGCGAAATAGCCAGCGCCTGCTATAGTAACCAACAATATAGCCGGAAGTCTCCGGTCCGTACCCGCCGGTGAGGGGATCGCGGGCCGCGCGTTTCCGCTCGCGACAAATGCCGCCCAGAAGAACGGCGCGCTCGCCGGTCCGCCTTCGCGGACAAACGCGAGCTTCGCGCGCTGCAGCGCCACATCGATGCCGTCTCCGCGGCGCAGGTTCGCGTAGAAGCGTTCCATGAATCGAGCGGTCGCGGCATCGTCGACGTCCCACAAACTCGCCACGACCGAGCGTGCGCCGGCAAAGAAAAACGCGCGCGTCAGGCCGACGATCCCTTCGCCCGTCACGTTCTCACCGAGGGCCGTTTCGCACGCGGAGAGCGTGACGAGGTCGGCGTCGAGGTGAAGCGTGTAGATGTCGCGCACCTGCAGAAGACCGTCGGCGTGCCGCCGATCGGCGGTGAGCACGAGCCCCGATCGCTCCGGCCGGGTCTCGTCGATGAGGCCGTGAGTTGCGAAGTGGAGAATGCGCGCGTCGGATGCGGCACGCAGCTCCGAGAGCGTCGCGCGCGATCCCTCGAGAACGCGCGCCGAGCTGCCGAAGAGGCCCGCGATCTCCTGCGATTCACGCACGCTCTCCGGCAGCGGCGTAAGGAGGTTGATGTGCGCGAGGTCGGCCTGCCTGAGCTTTGCGGCAGCGGCGGAGGCCACGATCGGATTCGCGATCGCCACCAGAGTCGTGCTCCCAGCGGTTCGCTGCGGGAGCGCGCGCAGAAATGCGAGCGACGACGCCGACGGCGCGTACGAGATCGCGAATCGCTCGACGAGCCGGCGTCCGCGCGCATCGAGGAGCGCTTCGAACGGCAGATCGTTCAGCACGCCGTGCGGGACGATGAGTAAATGCGTTGTTCCCGCGGCATTCGAGATCGCATCGATCCGCAGGGCGCGCGACACGGCGCCGATCTTCGCGATGTCGTTCGACGCCGGATTCCGAAGCTCGTCGATTGCCTCACGCACCGCCCGCTGGATCACTTTCGCGGGCGGAAGAAGAACCGTCGTTGCGCGATCGCGCCGCACGACCCACGCAACCGACTGCGCCTGCCCGATGTAGAACGCGATCATCGCCTCATCGGTTCCGAGAAGGCGCGATCGCACATCGGACAGGCTCCAGATCTTCGGAAACCGCGCCTCGGCGACCTCGGGATGATCGACCGCGAGCTGCAGGCGCGCGTCGGAAAGATCGGACTCGGATCGCGCGATCGCCGACAGCACCGCGGCACGTTTTGCATCGCTGAGGTCATCGCTTCGCAGCGCGGCCTCCCCGGCCTTGATGCGATCGAGAATCGCCCGTTCGGTTCGCGCAAAGTCCGCCGGCACGTTGCGGGCAAGGACATCGCGGTTCGCGCTGAGAGTCTCGAGGAACGCGCGAGCGCGCTGGCGCTCCGCGATGAAGAATGCCTCGCCGCCGCGTCCGCGCGCGATCAGGAGATCGATCAGGTCGTCGTACGGATTCAGGAAGCGGATGCTGTCGGCGAGCACGCCGGGCCGGAAGTCCTGCAGCAGCACATCGCTTTTCTCCGCTTCGACGATGTCGATCGCCTCGCGAAGATCGCGCTCGGCGCGCACGGGATCGCGATCGCGCAGAAGCGCGCCGAGCTCCGCTCGCGCGTACCAGCGCACGTCGCGGACATTCGCGCGATCGGCCAGATCGAGCGCCTGCTGCAGCACGGCTTCCGCCCGCGCATCGTCGTGCTGCTGGCGGTAGACGTCGCCAATGTCGCGCAGAAAGTAGGCAACGTCGAAGCTGAAATGCTCGCGGCGCGCGATCGTGAGCGCCTCGTCGTATCTGGCGAGCGCTTCTGCGAATCGCCGCACGCTGGCATTGCGCAGAACGTTGCCGTAGTTGACGAGGACCAGGACGCGAGTCCGCACATCGCCGGCGCGATCGGCCGCCGCCAACGCCAGGGCGTACTCATGCATCGCCCGCTCGAGGTCGCGCTGATAGCGCCAGATCCAAAGGCCGATTTGACGATGAATCCTTGCGACGAGACCGACGTCTCCCGCGGCGACGGCGAGGCGCAGTGATTCCTCGAACGCCTGCTGCGAAGCGATGGAATCGTTGAGACTCGAATACGCGACTCCGCGATCGTAAAGATAGAGGGCGCGATGCTGCGGATCGGTCTGCAGCATCCGGTTCGCCAGATCGAGTGACAAGTCGCTCCGTCCCTGCTGACCGTACATTCGCTGCAGACCCTCGAACGCCGAGGGCATGACTGCCGGATCGGTTGCCCGTGCGAGCTCGAGAGCGTGCGCGTAATGCTCGGCGGCGCCCGCGAGCGAGTCACGCGCCTCGTCCACCGCTCCTCGAATCACCTCCGCCTCGGCCGGGCGCGCACGATCGGCGATTGCGAGTGCCGCCTTGAACCGTCCGCCGGCGATCAGCGGCTGCGCTCGGGAGAGGGCGGTCGTGACAGCCGCGGCGAGCAGCAGCGTGAGCATTGCAGCTACTCGATGGTGACGTCGAGCGTGATATTGAGGCGCAGCTTGCGCGCGCGGCGCAGCTCGTCCGCCGACAACTTGAGCGGCACCGTCACTTCTTTCACGAGCTGCCCTTCGGTCGCACGGCGCTCTTTCACGGCGGCCGGCGCGCCGCCGATGTCGGGCAGCGACTCGAACGACTCCGGCAGCGGAATCTCGATCGACGCACCGTCGACACCGCTCAGGGCACGCATCGGCAGCTCCTCGCCTGTGCGCCGCTGACGCGAGGGCAGCGGCAGCGTCGGATCTTCCTCGTCCCACAGCGTCTCGGGCGGCGGCGTCTCGGCTGACGGCGCGCCGTTGAGGATGTGGATGTCGCGGTCGATGGGTTCCGGGCCCTCGAGGCCGTACTTCTTGACGAGGTTCGTCAGCACGAGCTGCGTGATTCCGTTCAGCGTCTCTTCGACGCCGGCGCCGCTTGTGGCCACCGATTCGAAATGCGGTGCGTGCTGCTTGTTGAAGTCCTTCTCGAGCTTCGCCACCGGCATCGCGTTCGCCAGATCGCGTTTGTTGTACTGGATCACGAGCGGCAGCTCGCGCATCTTCATCCCCTGCCGTTTGAGGTTGTCCTCGAGGTTCTGCAGCGATTCGAGATTCGCGTCGAGCGCGTAATCCTGGCTGTCGGCGACGAACACAACCCCGTCGGCGCCTTTCAGCACGAGCTGGCGCGTCGAGTTGTAGTAGACCTGTCCCGGGACGGTGTAGAGCTGGAGTTTGGTGCGCATGCCGCGGATTTTTCCGAGGTCGAGGGGAAGGAAGTCGAAGAAGAGGGTGCGGTCCGTCTTGGTCGACAGCGACAGCATCTTGCTCTTGTGATTCGACGGCAGCGATTCATAAATGAACTGCAGATTGGTCGTCTTGCCGCAGAGACCCGGACCGTAATAAACGATCTTCGCCGTGATCTCTTTTGTGGCGTAGTTGAACAGGACCATGGGGTTTGGTTGAGGGTACCACAATCTTATTTTGCCGATTTCGATTGGGCGACGATCACGCCGGCGCGCATTTTCGGCGCCGGCCGGCAGCTCGGCACGCTCGAGAAGGGGAAGATTGCGAATGTCGTCATCACCGACAAGCCGATCTTCACGAAAGACGCGAAGGTCAAACGCGTGTTCGTCGACGGCCGCGAGACGAAGCTGCCGACCGAAGCGGAACGCACGCGCCGCGCTGCGAACGAGGCCGCGGCGTCCGCTCGAAGGCACGTGGAACCTGACGGTGAAAACGCCGCAGGGCGAAGTGAGCATCATCGCAACGGTGCATCTCGAAATGGAGCCCCGGCTTTAGCCGGGGGCACGACCGGCTGAAGCCGGTGCTCCATCGGGTGAAGCCGGTGCTCCACCGGCGATCCTCATTCCCGACGCGACGATCCTCACGATCACGCACGGCTAGATCGAGCTCGTTCCGGTCGTCGAGGGACGCGAACCGGTGGTCATGCACGCGAGCCTCGCACGCGACATCCGCGCGGCGCTGAAATTCGCCGACGAATTCAAATTGAAGGTGATCCTTGCCGACGCCGTCGATGCAGCGCAGGTGATCCCCGACCTCAAATCGCGCAACATCCCGGTGATCCTCGGTCCCATCCTCGCGCTGCCGCCGCGCGAAGACGATCCGTACGATCTCGTTTTCACCAACGCAAAATTATTATACGATAATGGTATACGTTTCCCGATTCAGTCCCCCGACTCGCACAATGCCCGAAACCTCCCCTACCAAGCCGCGATGTGCGCGGCGTTCGGGCTGCCGAAAGAGGAGGCGCTGAAAGCCGTCACGATCAATCCGGCGGAATCTTCGGCGTCGCCGACAGGCTCGGCTCCCTCGAACCGGGCAAGATCGCGAACGTGATCGTCACCAACGGCGACCCGCTCGAGATCGTCACGCAGGTGAAGAAGCTCTTCATCGGCGGCGAGGACATCTCGCTCGATACGAATCAGACGCTGCTCTATCAGTATTTCTGCAGCGGCCGCAGCGGTGGAGAACGGGCAACCCTGCCCGTCCGGCAGACACGATTGTCTGTCCTCCACAAAAACAATTCGGGCCGGTCATGCCGGCCCGAAATGCTGTGTAGGAGGAAAACGCCCGAGATCCTTCCCCGCTCACGCGGCTCGGGAAGACGCTTCGCGTCACTTCCGGGCGACGAGCACGATCATGAGTGCGCGCTGGCTCTGCGCATTCTTCGTCGCACCGACGATATACGTCTCGCCGATGCGAAGGTTGAGCGTCGTTTTCAAAAGTTGTGTGAGCTGATCGCCCTGCTGCTTCGAAAGATGAAAGTCGCGGATCTGAAGCGAGTCGCTCGCCGGATCGTAATCGCCGAATTTGAAATCGGCGCGGTAGCCGCTCGGCAGCGTGATGATTCCCGGGTCGCCTTCGCGGCCGGCCACATCGGCGGATCCGAGGTTGTCGAGGGCGTTGAAGCCGAGCATGGCGAGCTTCGGCGCGATGTCCTTGTCCTCCTCGGCGACCTGTGCCCCAGCGCCTTCCGCGCGCGACGCGCCGACGAGCCGCACGAACACGCGGAACGGCTGCGGCGGAACGTCGAACTCCGTCAGCGCTTTGACGATCGACTTCAGGTTGTCGGGACGATCGGTGACGACGAGCGCATTCGTCGACGGCTGAATCGACATCGAACCTTCGGAGCTCATCAGCGGCTTGATCATCTCCGCCGCCTTCGATGCGTCCTTGTATTTGAATGTGAAGGTGTGGACCGACAGCGATTTCGTGCCGGCCGCTGCGGCCGCGGGCTCGGCGAGAGCGGCGCTCGCTGCGGTCAGCAGCAACGCGAACAGGATCACAGCTCGTTTCATAAATCCGCCGGAAGCGAGTCGTCGAAAATCATCACCACGTTCGCGTCGTTCTTCCCCTGAGATGGCATCTCGACGATCGTTGCGTCCTTCGATTGATACGTTTCGATCACCGGCTTCGTCGTGAGGACGTGAAGGGGAGCATCGGCTTTGGCAGGCATCATCGCCGCCACCGGCTGAAGCCGGTGCTCCATGGAGCGGTTTTCCCACACCAGTGCGCCGGTGCCGATCGCAACGACGATCGCCGCTGCAGCCGCGAGCCGCCGCGGCGCGACAAGGAACCGATGTGCCACGGAGCCCTCAGCCTGACGCAGACGAATCTGCGACATGACGTCGGACGTGAACGCATCGACGCCGCCCGGTGGCATGAGCGCTTCGCCGCCGATCGCGCGGAAGAAGTTGTCCGGGTCGACTGACAGCGCGTAATCGAGGCACGCGTCGCACACGCGGAGATGCTCGAGCACTTCGGGCTCGCGGCTCCGAACGTTTTCGCGGAACGACTGGCAGGAGATCATTGCCGCTCCTCCCACAGACGCGAGTACTCGGGGAACCGCTTCTTGAGCTGCTGCTGCATCAGCTTGCGCGCGTTGAAGAGGTGATTGCGCACCGTCGATTCGCGGCAGCCGAGGATTTTGGCGATTTCAGAGGAGCGGAGGTCGTCCATCTCGCTCATGACGAAGATCGTCTTCTGCTTCGGCGAGAGGACCGACGACACTGCGTTGAAGACGTTCTCGATTTCCTTCCGCTGCACGACCACGCCCTGCTCGGCATCGGCGGCGGTCTTCACGAGGCGCAAGTTGGAATTCACCGCGTTGTCGCGCGACTGCTTGTTGCGCATGAAGTCGATCGCCACGTTCGTGACGATGCGATAGAGCCAGGTGTCGAACGCGTACGCGGGATCGTATTTCTCCAGGTTCTCCCACAGCTTGATGAACACCAGCTGCGAGATGTCCTTCGCATCCTCGGCATTGCCGATGATGCGGTAGCAGAGGCTGTAGACCTTCGACGTTTTCCGGCGGACGAGCTGCTCGAACGCTTCCGAATCGCCCTCCCGGATCGTCCGGACGAGCTGGCGGTCGTCGGGTTCGATGGACTCTTTGGTGGAAATCATCAGGCGGAGTTCCGCGGCCATCGTGACATAAGTACGAAGGCGTCGTGGAAAACGTCTACCCCCGCTCCCGCCCTTCCAGCGGGCGGCGAGCGGCCTTTTCCTGCTCGCTGCTCGCCGCCCGCCGCTCGCGCGGCGGGACGGGTGGGTTACAATCCTTTCCAACTCTCTCTCTATGCGCGTTTTGGTCGTCGGGCAGGGGGCGCGGGAGCACGCAATCGCGTGGAAGCTCCGGCAGTCACCTTTAGTCAAGGAAATTTATGCAGCGCCGGGGAATGCGGGCATCGCCCAGGTGGCGGACTGCGTCAATATCGGTGTCGCCGACATCATCGAGATCGCCGACTTCGCTGAAAAGCTGAAGATGGACCTCACCGTCGTCGGGCCCGAGCTGCCGCTCACGCTGGGCATCGTCGACGAGTTCAAGATGCGCGACCTGCCGATTTTCGGGCCGAGCCGGCTGGCGGCCGAGCTCGAAGGCTCGAAGGTCTTCTCCAAAGAGTTCATGCGCAAGTACCACATCCCGACCGCCGAGGCGATCGTGTGCAACTCGATCGATGAGGCGAAGGATGCGCTGAAGAAGACCGACTATCCGGCTGTGGTCAAAGTGGAAGGACTCGCCGGCGGCAAAGGCGTGGTGATCGTCAACTCGAAGAAAGAAGCGGAGAACTACCTCAAGCTGATCTTCGAAGACAAGAAATTCGGAAACGCCGCGAATCGAATTCTCGTCGAGGAGTACCTCACCGGGGACGAAGTCTCGTTCATGGTCATCACCGACGGCAAGAAATTCGCGCCGCTCGCACCGGCGAAGGACTACAAGAAAGCGAACGACGGCGAAACGGGGCCGAACACCGGCGGCATGGGCGCGCACTCGCCCGCCGTCATCCTCAAGCCGGAGACCGCCGCCGAGATCGTGAAGACGGTCATCATCCCGGCGATTCATGGCATGGCCGAGGAAGGGCGGACCTACAGCGGCTGCCTCTACGCCGGTCTGATGCTCACGCCCAAAGGTCCGCGCGTCCTCGAATTCAACTGCCGTTTCGGCGATCCGGAGACGCAGGTACAAATGCTGCGTCTCGAAGACGATCTGGCAGAGGTGCTGCTGAAGGTGACGCATGGAGATTTGGGAGACACGAAGCTGAACTGGAAAAAGGAAGCAGCGGCGTGCGTCGTCGTCGCCGTCGACGGCTATCCCGATGAGCACCTGAAGGGACAGGAAGTGGCGATCGATCCGATCGACGATCCCAACGTGGTGCTCTTCCACGCCGGAACGGTGAAGCGCGGCGGCAAGCTGCTCAACAATGCCGGCCGGGTGATCAGCGTCTGCGCGCACGCGCCGACCCTCAGCGATGCGCTCGCGAGGGTCTACGCCGCCGCGCCGAAGATCCGTTTCGAAGGCGCGCGCTATCGCCACGACATCGGCTACCGCGCCCTCGAGCAGGTCACACAGACCGTCAGAGCATGATGAGCGCGCGAGGCTGGGTCTGCATCATCATCGGCAGCGATTCCGACGCCGCCACGATGGCGCAGGCTTGCGCGGCGCTCGACGAGGCCGGCGTCGCGTACGAGATGAAAGTCGCCTCGGCCCATCGCAGTCCGGAGCGGACGAAGGAGATCGTCACCGGATCCGAGCGCGATGGCGCGAAGGTATTCATCGCCGGCGCCGGCATGGCGGCACACCTGCCCGGCGTGATCGCATCGATGACCACGAAGCCGGTGATCGGCGTTCCGCTCAGCGGCAGCTCCTTACAAGGGCTCGACGCTCTTCTGGCGATCGTGCAGATGCCGCCCGGGATTCCGGTGGCGACGGTCGCCATCGGCGGCGCGCGGAACGCCGCGGTGCTCGCTACGCAGATTCTGGCGCTCGAAGATTCGGCGCTGGCCACGCGTTTGAAAGACCAGCGGATGAAGATGGCCGCGGCGGTTGCCGAGAAATCGAAGCAGGTCGAGCGGTCCAGTCGCTAGGGGTCATCCCGGGGGCAGTGCTGCGATCCTCGCTGCGCTCGGAATAAACTGTCGGATGGTCGCGGCAGTTGCTGAGATATCGAAGCAGGTCGCGGGTCGACTCGTTCGCGTCGGGTTGATGCCGAGCGAGAGCGAAGCATCTCCGTGGCAGTCGCGATCGTCGCGAACGGTGACACGGGTCGCTGAGCCGCGAGAGATCCCTCGCTACACTCGGGATCAACCGTGAAGCATCACACCGAAATCTCGCGCAAGCTTCTCCTCGCGTCTGTCGCGACATTCCTGTTCGTGCTGGGCGAGCTCGCGGCAGGCATCTTCGCCAACTCCCTCGCTCTCATCGGCGATGCGCTACACAACTTCACCGACACGCTCGCGCTGCTGCTCGCGCTTTTCGCGGTACGCCTGGCGAGGCGGCCGGCGAACAGCATCAAGTCGTACGGCTATCACCGCGCCGGTGTGCTGACGGCGTTCATCAATGCCGGGACCCTCGTC
>DATIZY010000150.1:0-20150 GCA_035516895.1 Thermoanaerobaculia bacterium
TTGCGCGTCGCTCCGTCGATCAATCCCTGGTCATCAGCCCCGTGTGCCAGGACGAGGATGGCGTGCACGGGTGTGACGTTCGGTCCGAAAAAGATCTGTCCTTCCACGCCGTAGCGTCTCGAGTGCTTCAAGTCCGTGCCGGTGCCTCCGATGTCCTCGCCGCCGCTCGACAGGAACGTCGTCGGCCAGCTCGCGTCGGCGGCGAAGGCTCCGATCTTCGCCTCGGATACCGCATCGCTCTTCAGGAGGAATTCGTGCGTGGCGTGCACGTAAATGCCGGGCGTGTTGAAGAACCCTTTCGATCCGGGGGAGTCGTTGGCGCTGATGAGCGAGACGGCCACGCGGTTCATGCTGCCGCGGTCGTGGCCCACCCATTCGATGCCGTCCTGGTTGGCGCCCATGTCGAAGGCCGAGGCGGATCCGAGGGGATGGTAACTGTAGATGAGGTAGCCGCTGCTCGTCAGGTCCCACGGCCGGTGCGCGGAGCGCGGCAGATCCATCTCGTGATGGCCGAGCTTGAGATTCAGCCACGTCGAGTTCGCGATGTTGCTGAAGCGCACCCACGCCGATTCGACCGACAGTTCGCCGTCGTCGAACGTCGGCACGAACAGAAACGAGACGTTCGGGGCGAGCGTCCCGGCAGAAAGCATGTCGAATGCGTTTGCCGAGAATCCGCTGCTGGTCCGGAGCGTCTGCACGCCCTGGTCCGTCGGCTGGTTGTTGACTGTGTCGCGTTCCCAGGCGGGGGTCAGGCGAAACGCGACGGGCCAGTATCCGATCGGCGTGGCCGTCGGGCTGTCCTTTCCGAGACTCAGCTGATAGCCGTTGTCACGGAAGGCGCGGCCGAAATCGTTCAGGACCGGCCACGCCTCGTGGCATGCGGTGCAGCGGAGCTGGTACTTGCGGGCAAAAGCGGGAATCGGAAATGCGGGGACGGGAATCATCACGAGCAGGAGCAAGAGATGCCAGAATCGCGGGCGAGGTTTCCATCTCATCGGGTCGTCTCCTTCTTTTCACGAGATTCGATGGACCGGGCAGTTCAAAATCGTCACGCGGGAACCTGGGCAACAGCTCGAGTGGAAACGGGTCAATACGTGAACACGATCTCCTTGCGGTCGTTGGCGCCGACCGTGATCTTCTGGAATTTGGGTCCCAGCTTCTCCTGCCACGATTCCACGGTGTAAGTGCCCGCCGGAACGTTCTGGATCTCGACGACGCCCTCGTTGTTCGAGACGCCGAAGAACGGATGCGAGAACACACCGATGAAGCCGGACATCCACGGATGCACGTCGCACTTCACGTGGAAGGGAGCTTCCGGTTTCTCGAACACGCGGATTTGCGTCATGCCTTTCATCGGCATGCCGATGTTGAACGGCGTATTCACTTTCGGCAGCGGATGAATGTTGTGCAGCGTCGTGTCGCTGTTGCGGATCTCGATCGGCTGTCCCGCCATCACGCCGAACACGTGCGGGATGTAATGGCAGCCGTGCTGATCGAGGAGCACCGGCGTTTTCGGCGGCGGGTAATTGCCGGTGACGCCTTCGCTCAGGAAGACCAGCGTGTCGGCAAGCGTGCCGTTCGCATTCGGCACGACGTCCTCCGACATCAGCTTGTCCGTCTTGTGAAAATCACGGCAATACGCATCGGCGTTCGTGTTGATCACGTGCGGCGGACGCTCCGGCGTCTTCAAATCGACGCGTGCGACAATCGTCGCGGCATCACTCGTTGCCGTGACGAGCGCTGCTGCAGCGACGACGGCTACTACAGATAACTTACCGAACATCTGTTCTCCTTTTGCAACGCCGATGTTGTATAACTCGTTTGCTTTCTTGGCGTTGACCCAATTTCGTGTGGTCGATAATATATGGGCACTCACATTGTTTTGGCAACCACCTGAATCGAGTTTTTTCAGCAGGTAAGTACGGAAGTTGTCCGCCGTACCTCGCGGTGTGATGTTCTTTTGTTGATTTCCTGAGAAGGAGTCGAGCATGCCCGAACGCCCCCAGGACAGAGTTGCCTCACCTCCTGCCACCGCCCCGGTCAGCCACGGGGAATCCATCGAGGCTGCATCGCTGCATCTCACGAATCCCGAGCTGTCGTGGATCCGGCGATACGTCTTCTCGACCGATCACAAGTGGATCGGGCTTCAGTACGGATTCACCGCGCTCTGCTTTCTCTTTTTCGGCTTCAGCCTGATGCTGCTCATGCGATTGCAGCTCGGCTGGCCGGGACACGCATTCGCTCTGCTCAAATTGTTAGGCGAGAGCCGCGCCCCCGGCGGCGTTCTTCTGCCGGAAGGCTACAACCAGCTCGGCGCGATGCACGGCACGATCATGGTGTTCCTCGCGATCGTGCCGCTCGGCGTTGGCGCGTTCGGAAACTATCTCGTTCCTCTGCAGATCGGCGCCCCCGACATGGCCTTCCCGAAGCTGAACATGTTCAGCTACTGGTGCTACTTCATCGGCGGAGTGATCATGCTCTCCAGTTTCGCCGCGCAGGGCGGCACGCCGGCGTCGGGCTGGACTTCGTACGTTCCACTCGCCGACATCGCCACGCGCGGGCAGACCTACTGGCTCATCGGCATGGTCTTCCTCATCACGTCCTCGCTCCTCGGCTCGATCAACTTCATCGTCACGATCGTGCAGCTGCGCGCGAAAGGCCTCAGCTTCATGCGCCTGCCCTTTTTCGTCTGGGCGCAGTTCGTGACCTCGTTCCTTCTGCTGCTCGCGTTTCCGCCGCTCGAGTCTGCCGCGTTCCTGCAGTTGATGGATCGCCTCGCCCACACGAGCTTCTTTCTTCCGTCGGGGCTCGTCGTCAGCGGCGAGCATCTGACGAACGCCGGCGGCGGCAATCCGCTCCTCTGGCAGCATCTCTTCTGGTTCCTCGCGCATCCCGAGGTGTACGTGCTGATCCTGCCGGCGCTGGGGATCGTCACGGAGATCATCGCCAACAACACCCGGAAGCCGATCTGGCAGCATCGCTGGCTGATCTACTCGGTTCTGTGGATCGGCTTCTTCTCCTTCATCGTGTGGGCGCACCACATGTTCATCACCGGCATGGGCACGCTGATCAGCGGCTTCTTCCAGACGACGACGATGATCATCTCCATCCCATCCGTCATCATTCTCACGGTTCTCGTGGTCACGTTATGGGGCGGGGCGATCCGCTTCAACACGCCCATGCACTTCGCCGTCGCGTTCCTTCCGATGTTCGGCCTCGGCGGACTGACCGGACTTCCGCTCGGCCTGGCGACGACCGATCTTCATCTGCACGACACGTACTACGTCATCGCGCACTTCCACTACGTCGTTGCCCCGGGAACGATCTTCGCGTTGTTCGCGGGCATCTATTACTGGTTCCCGAAGATCACGGGCCGCAAATTGAACGAAGTTCTCGGTAGAATTCACTTCTGGCTATCGTTCATCTTCATCAACGGCGTGTTTCTTCCCATGTTCCTGCAGGGCCTCGCGGGCGTTTCGCGCCGGCTGTACGACGGCGGCGTTCAGTACGCGCATGCCAAAGCGATCGCCGAGGCGACGAATCCGTGGATCTCGATTTCGGCGTGGTGCCTTGCGGCGTCGCAGCTTCCGTTCATCATCAACTTCGTGTGGAACGTCGTGGCGGTGATTCGCGACAAGCGGAACGCCGAGGACAATCCGTGGCAGGCGACGACGCTCGAATGGGCGGCGGCGACATCACCCCCGCTCGCGCACGGAAACTTCGCGGTTCTGCCGGTTGTGTACCGCGGACCGTACGAATACAGCTCGCCGGAGTATCCAAAGAGCGACTTTCTGCCGCAAAATGTCGATCTGCATCCCGCCGCCTCTCCGGGCGGAGGCATGCTCGCCGGAACCGCCGTCGCACAGAGGGAGGCCTGATTGGAAGCGCACGCTGAAGCCCACGAACACGTTCTGGAGATCCCGTACACCGTTCACCCGCGCCCGGATACGGGCGTTTACAACGCAAAGCTCGGCATCTGGTTGTTCCTCGCGTCGGAAGTGATGCTCTTCGGCGCATTGTTTTCGGCGTACATCCTGCTGCGCACCGGCGCGCCGACATGGCCGCGCGGATGGGAGTTCCTCAACGTGCCGCTGGCCACGCTGAACACGTTCATCCTGATCGCTTCATCGGTCACGGTCGTTCTGGCGTGGTCGAACCTTCGGCTGGGAAATCTGAAGTGGGGCCGCATCTTCATGGGCCTGACGCTCCTCTTCGCGATCTGGTTTCTCGTCGATAAGGGCATCGAATATCGCCACGAGTTTCTCGAGGGGCGCTCGCCGGCGACCAACAATTTCATGGCCGTCTACTTCACCATGACCGGCCTGCACGGGCTGCACGTCCTCGGCGGCGTGATCGTGTTTACGTACTTCCTGTTTCCCGGCGCGAAGATGTGGAAGACGGATCGCGCCCGCTACACCAACCGCATCGAGGTCGCCGGCCTGTACTGGCACTTCGTCGACCTCGTCTGGATCTTTCTCTTTCCGTCGCTCTATTTAATGTAGGAGGGACTGTGACCGAGCAACTGGTTCAACCGACGGCGTCCACGGATGGCATGCCGCTGCCGGCGACGCCGGAGCGCGATGAACACACGCACGGAGGCGTGCACGACCCGAATCTGCATCACAGTCCCGAGGAGATCCGCCGGGAGATGCGCGTCTACCTGGTCGTCTTCGGCGCGCTCGCCGCGCTGACCGCTCTCACGGTGTGGGCCTGCTACGGATTGAGGATGCCGGTGCACATCGCCATCGCCATCGCCCTGGTGATCGCCTGCACGAAAGGATTTCTGGTCGCCGGATTCTTCATGCATCTGCTGTCCGAGAAGAAGCTGATCTACTCGATCCTCGGACTGACGGTGTTCTTCTTCGCCGTTCTTCTGTGGGGTCCGTGGCACCACTTCGTGGACATGATCGGGAAATGAATGTCGCTCCGGATCTTTCACATCGTCTTCATCACGGTCTCGATCGCTCTGTCGATTTTCGTGGCGATCTGGGGAGTGCGGGAGTTCCTCGCCACGCGAAGCGGCGGGGCGCTCGCGCTGGCCATTCTCTTTTTCCTCTGCGGAATCGCGCTCGTCGTGTACGCGTCGCGCGCATTTGACAAACTGAAGGACGTGTCATGAAAGCTCGTACGTTCGCACTCATTCTTCTCTCGTTGCTCGCGCCGGTCGCCGCAAATGCATGCTCGGTCTGCTACGGTGCGGCGGGAACGCCCGAGGCGCACGCGATGAACAATGCGATCGTCTTCCTGCTCGGCGTCGTCGGATCGGTCCAGATGGGCTTCGTCGCGCTCTTCGTCGTCTGGCGGCGTCGCGGCAAGGATCTGGAAAAGGGAGGCATGTCGTGAGGCATTTCATTCTCAGCCTCATGCCGCCGGACTATTCGAAGCACGGTCCGGAAATCGACCATCTCATCGTCGGCGAACACTGGATGATCGCCGTCCTGTTCATCTTCTGGGTGGCTTTCATCATTTTTGCGCTTGTCCGTTTCCGTGGCGGAAAGGGCCGCACGGCAAATTACGCCGGATTGCGCTCGCGCTGGCCGGCGTACGCAATCGTCGCGGTCTTCGTCGTCGAAATCGTGGAACTGGTCGGGTTCTCCGTTCCGGCATGGGCGCATTGGGCGCATCCGCTCCCCCCCGGCGGTGAAAAACCGCTCGAGGTACGCGTCATCGGCGAGCAGTTCGCATGGAACGTTCATTATCCCGGGCCCGACGGGATCTTCGGACGCACGAAAGTCGAGCTGGTGTCGACCGACAATCCGCTCGGCCTCGATCCGACGGATCCTCACGCGCAGGATGACATCACGACGATCAACGAACTCCACCTCGAGGTGAACCGCCCCGCTCTCATCCACATCACCTCGAAGGATGTCATCCACAGCTTCAAGCTTCCGGTGATGCGCGCCGAGCAGGACGCCATCCCCGGACAGGACATCCCGATCCACTTCACTCCGGTAAGGGCGAGCACCGACAAGGACACCTGGGAAATCGCATGCGCTCAGCTCTGCGGGCTCGGCCACTACCGCATGCGCGGAATGCTGATCGTCGATACGAAGCAGGGGCTGCAGGACTGGCTCTCGCAGCAGACACCGGCAGTGCAAACGTTCTGATGACCTTCGCCCCGATCATGCACGAACCCGCCGTTGTACCTCCATGGCTGCGGCGATTTACAAAGTTCGTCGCCGCATCGACTCTCTTTCTGATCTTCGCCGGCGCGATGGTCACATCGACCGGCTCCGGCCTCGCTGTTCCCGACTGGCCGCTCTCGTACGGAATGCTGATGCCGCCGATGGTCGGCGGGATCTTCTACGAGCACGGCCACCGCATGATCGCGGCGACCGTCGGACTCCTCACCGTGCTGCAGGCGGTCTGGCTGCAGATCTCCGCCCGCAAGCGCTTCCTCAAAGTCCTCGGATGGTGTTCGGTCGGCGCCGTGATCGCGCAGGGCGTGTTAGGCGGACTGACCGTTCTCTTTCTGCTGCCGCCGGCGATTTCGATCGCCCATGCCGGACTCGCTGAGATTTTTCTCTGCCTCAACGTATCGGTCGCATTCTTCGCGTCGCAATCGTTCGCCCGCATGCGGGCGATGGAGAAAGGCGACGCACCGATCGCCGGCGCAACCGCGCTCGTGCTCATCGTCTACGCGCAGATCCTCATCGGCGCGCTCATGCGCCACCTCGGCGCGGGCCTGGCGATCCCGACGTTTCCGCTGCCGCTGGTTCCGCCGTCCGGCACGCTCGCGGTGCTCGTGAACTACGCTCATCGCATCGGCGCGCTCGTCGTCGCGATCACGATCGTCGCGCTCTTCATCCGCATGCTCCGCTTCGATGTGCGCCACCCGCTGAGGCAGCTTGCGACGCTGCTCCTCCTCGTCGTCGGCGTGCAGATTCTCCTCGGTGGTTATACGATCTGGAGCGCGAAGCAGCCGGTCATCGCCAGCTTGCACGTGGTCACCGGCGCACTCACTCTCGCGCTCTCGCTGATGCTGGCATTGACGGCGCGCGTCGTGGGGTGGACTTCGGGCCGCGTCCTCCTGAGCCGCGCAGCCGGCGAAGGATCTCCCGGCACGCGCTCCTTCGCTTCGCTCAGGATGATGATGAAGGACTACCTCGAGCTCTCGAAGGCGCGGATCGTAGCGATGGTATTGATTACGACCGCTGCGGGATACGTCTTTGGCGCGCCGCACATCCGCCTGCTCCTGCTGATCAACACGCTGATCGGCACCGCGCTCGTCGCCGCGGGCACGAACGCGCTCAATCAGTACGTCGAGCGCGACCTCGACGCGAAGATGCGGCGCACGAGCCGGCGTCCGCTGCCGGGCGGCCGCATCTCGCCGCGCGCGGCTCTCGTCTTCTCGACGGCGATATCAATCGTCGGCACGGCGTACCTCGCGCTCTTTGTGAACGGCCTCACCGCCGCGCTGGGTGCCCTGACGCTGATCACGTACATCTTCGTCTACACGCCGCTCAAGCGCGTTTCGCCGTCGTGCACGGTCATCGGCGCAGTCCCGGGCGCCATTCCGCCGCTCATGGGCTGGACCGCGGCCACCGGCGCGCTTTCGCTCGGCGGCTGGATCGCGTTCGGGATCGTGTTCCTCTGGCAGCTGCCTCATTTCATGGCGATCAGCTGGATCTATCGCGAGGACTACGGCCGCGCCGGTTTCGCCATGCTGTCGGTGCGCGACGAAGATGGATCGGCGACCGCGCGCCAGGCGCTCTTCTACAGCGTCGCGCTGCTGGGGCTCTCGATCTTCGCGTTTCCCCACGCGCGTATCGCTGCGATTCTCGCGGCAGGCATGCTCGTCGCCGGCAGCGTCGTCTTCCTCCGTAACCGCACGCCGAAGACCGCGCGGCAGCTCTTCATGACGTCGAACGTTTACCTCGTAGTCGCGATGCTCTTGCTCGTCGTCTCGTGCGCGCACAAATCCGATCTGCCGAAGCTCTTCCCGGTGCCGAACGCGAAGCTGGTCAGCGACGCCGGCCAGCCCGTCGAGCTCGATGCAATGAAGGGCAACGTCACCGTCTACGACTTCATCTTCACGAACTGCGCGGGAACGTGCCCGATGATGACGGCGCAGATGCGCAAGATCACCGACAAGATCGACCGCAAAGCGCCGGTGCGCTTCGTCTCGATCAGCGTCGATCCGCGCCGTGACACGCCCGCCGCGCTGCGCGCTTACGCCGCGCACGTCCGCAATGATCCGCGCTGGATCTTCCTCACCGGCGACGGCAACACGATCACGCATCTCTCCGTCGACGGGTTCAAGCTTGCCGCGGGCGGATCGTCGGTCGACAACTCGATCCTGCACAGCTCGAAGTTCGCGATCGCGGACAAGCACGGCGTCATCCGCGAATACTACGGCGCGACCGACGACGATGCAGTGCGCCACGTGGCGAATGCCGTGAATGATCTTCTCCGCGAGGACTGATCGCGGGTGTGAGGGCCGGCTTCGGCCGGCCGGCTAAGCCACACCGAAACGGCCGATGATGCTCGTCGAAATCCTCCCGGTGGTCAACGCCTCGCTGAACGCGACGAGCGGCGTCCTGCTCTTCACGGCCTGGATCCTCATCAAGCGCAAACGCATCGCGCAGCATCGCCGCTTCATGCTCGCGGCGTGCTTCACGTCGATCGCGTTTCTCTGCTGCTACGTTCTCAATCACTATCTTCGCCACGGCATCGTCACGCGATTCAAAGGCACGGGCGCGATTCGTCCCGTGTACTTCACGCTGCTGACGACGCACACGATTCTCGCGATCGTCATCGTCCCGCTCGCGATCGTCACCGTGATGAACGGCCTTCGCATGCGCGTGCCGCAGCACCGCCGCATCGCGCGATGGACGTTCCCGCTGTGGATGTATGTTTCGGTCACGGGCGTCCTGGTGTACTTTTTTCTCTACCAGTGGTTTCCCTCGAGCTCATGATCGAGGCCTGCGACGGGCCGCATCGCGACGCGTTTCTGCATCTGCTGCGCACCACCGCGGCACCGTATTCGCGCGCGCAGTTCCAGCCCGGTCACCTCACCGCGAGCTGCTTCATCATCGATTCCGATTCGCGGCTTCTGCTGCACCATCATCGCCGCCTCAACCGCTGGTTGCAGATGGGCGGACATCTCGAGCCCGGCGAGCAGCCTCGGATCGCGGCGCTTCGGGAGGCGGCCGAGGAGTCGGGGCTGCGCGATCTGGAGGTGATCGGCGGCATCGCCGATCTCGACGTGCACGTGATTCCCGCCGGACGCGGCGAGCCCGAGCACCGGCACTTCGATGTGCGATACATTGCTCGCACCGCTTCGCCGCGGGCGATCGTCATGGACGCAAGGGAATCGAACGAGCTGATGTGGGTCGATCTCGACCGCGCCGCCGAGCTGATGCGCGGCGAGGAATCGCTCCGCGTCATCGAAAAAATCCGGAGGCTCATCTGACGGAACTCAGCGAGAACGACCTCGACCCCGATCCCTTCGTGCAGTTCGGGCGGTGGTTCGACGAGGCGAAAGCCGCCGTGCCGGCACTGCCGGAATGCATGATGCTCGCGACGGCGTCGGCGGACGGCGAGGTCTCCGTCCGCGCGGTGCTGCTCAAGAGCTTCGATCCGTGTGGCTTCGTCTTCTTCACGAACTACAACAGCCGCAAAGCTGCGCAGCTGCACGACAATCCCCGCGCGGCGCTCGCGTTCTGGTGGCCGCAGCTCGAGCGTCAGGTACGCGTGGAGGGAGTCGCCGTGCGCACGACAGAGGAGGAGTCGGACGCATACTTCGCGATGCGCCCGCGCGGCAGCCAGATCGGCGCCTGGGCCTCGGAACAGAGCAAAGTGATCGCCGGCCGGGGCGATCTCGACGCGCGCTTCGAGGAGCTGTCGACGACGTATCGCGACCGTCCGATCCCGCGTCCGCCGCACTGGGGCGGCTATCGCGTCATTCCGATCCTTTTCGAGTTCTGGCAGAGCCGCGAAGACCGGCTGCACGATCGATTCATCTACCGGCTCCGCGAGGCGAACGACTGGGTCATCGAGCGCCTCTCGCCTTAGTTTGGGGTCAGGTCTGCCCTTCGTCCTTTTTTCTACTCACGGTAGATGACCGTACGCGTCGCGCGGCCGAAATCTCATGGATTCAAGTTCTTACGGGGCGCGAGTCGCTCAGCGATCGCGGTTGCACACGATGCGGCTGTTCCTCTCGAGCGTCTACGATCGGTAGAAAAAAGGACGAAGGGCAGACCTGACCCCCATCAAATGCGGCGGGAGGCGGGGGGGACGAGCACGCGCAGCGAGCGCGGGACGATTTCCACCGTCAGCGACTGTGGTAGCGCAATCGGCTCCCCGTCGAGATGCGCGACGGCGGCATCGGGGCGCCGAATCTCCACGCGCCGCGCACGAAGCATCGTCACTCCGCGCGCGCCGTAGAGATTTCCGGCGAACAGACGCGCCGCGGCGCGAATGGAGCGGCGCTCGACGATCACGACGTCGAGCACGCCGTCCTGCAGCGACGCCATCGGCGCAATGCGCGCGTTGTTCCCGTACTGGCTCGCGTTCGCGACCGCGATCAGCAGCGCCGTTCGCCGCGTCGTCACGCCATCGATCGTCAGCTCGTACTCGCGCGGCGCGTAACTCCACAAGCCTCCGAGGGCGACGCGCACGTACGTGCGGAAGCCGCGCGCGGCGCGCGTCGCGAACGCCTCGGCGATCCACGCGTCGAAGCCGACACCCATCGTCCCGACGAACGGCTCGCCCTCGACTCGCGCCGTGTCGATCGTCTCGATGCGTCCCGCACGGCACGCGGCGAGCGCGCGACGAACGTCGAGGGGCACGCCGAGATGGCGCGCCAGTCCGTTGCCCGAACCGGTCGGGATGATTCCCAGCGCGGGCGATTTTCCGATGAGCCGCTTGGCGACTTCGTGAACAGTGCCGTCGCCGCCGACCGCGAAGACCGCATCAAAGGAATCGCTGACAACCGCGTCGAGCTGCCGCGGATCGCCGCATTCGACGACCTCCGGCTCCCGCCACTGCGCGCGGATGATCGAAGTCACGTCGTCGCGCCGCCGAATTCCGGAACGGCGGTTCACGACGAACAGAGCCTTCACACGGTTGCCTCGCGATGCCGGTCGAACCACGCGGCCCAGAACGGAACGATCCAGCCCGACAGCGCCATCCACTCGAGCACCCGCACGTTCGGCGGCGGCGTGCCGGTCGCGCTCGCGAGATACAACAGGCCGAGGAGAATGACGAGCGCCCAGAAGGCGATGGAGCCGGTACGGTCGCGCGGCTTCGTCGCATCGCGATAAATCAGAATCGCGAGGATGAACATCGCCCATTCGATCGTCACCGTCGCGCCGGGCGAGTTCCAGATGCCGAGACCGACTTTCGGGCCGCCGCCGGGGACGAGCGGAAGGTCGGGCCGGTGCACGATGAAGTCGAGCACCCAGTGGCTCAAGACGCAAAAACCGGCGACGATCGCGCCGCGGCCGTAATGGGAAATGGCCCAGTAGCCGCCGGCGAAGAGAACCGCCCAGCCGATCCCCATCACCAGGCTGTGCGTCCACGGATAGTCGTAGAAGTCGAGCGGCGTGAAGCGCGTGATTCCCGGAACGATGCGCACGTGTTCGACGCCGAGCATCAGCAGAATCGGCCAGATCAGATCGACGAGCATCGCCGCGGCCATCAGCACGCCGAGCGACGCGCGCGGTGCGACACGTTTCGCGGCGAAGGCGACGGCGTTATGACCGATGAACACTTGCGTCGAGTGTAGCAGCTTCGCCGGCGCCGCTCCGGCGATGCAGGCGATGCGAAGAGTCCCTCCATGCTGAACGCGGGCGACAGCCTGTCGATCCTGCCCAGCCGCATCTCCATCGCGGCTACGCGCTCGCGTCCGTGCAGGATTCGCGCTCGATGCTCCGGTAATTCGACGCCGCTGATGTACACAATATCATTAACTAATACCGTACACAAATTCAAAATCGAGCAGCGCGGCGCCGTCCTGAGCCCTCTCAGCCCTTCATGATCTGCGCGGCGACCGGCGTGATGCCGTTGATGATGAACTGCACGCCGATGGCGCCGAGGATCAGGGCCATGATCTTGGAGAAGATCGCGCGGCCGCGGTCGCCCATGATCCGCGACAGCGGCACCGCCACGAGCAGCACGATCCACGACACGGCTCCGACGGCGGCGATCGCGACGAGCACCGCGAACTTCTGTTCGAACTTCGGATAGAGGTTCACGAGCACCATGACCGAGGTGATGGCGCCGGGGCCGGAGAGCATGGGGACGGCGAGCGGCACGATCGCGATGGACGACGGATCGCCGGCCTTCTCCACATCCGACTCCACCATCCGCTTCTCGCCCTGCGCGCGCCGGTCCTCGGTCACAAGCGATCGAAGTGCGTTGGTCAGAAAGAGGATGCCGCCCATGATCTGAAATGCAGGAACCGTGATGCCGAAGAAATTGAAAAGGTTGCTGCCCGCGACGAAGAACACTGCAAGGACGACGACGCACGCGATGCTGGCGACGAACGCGACGTTCGAGCGCGTCGCCCGCGGGATGCCCGCAGTGAGCGCGATGAACGACGGGACGACCGCGAGCGGATTCACCATCGTGATCAGCGCGGCGAACGACAGCAGTGCGACTTTCCAGAGCGGCATCGTCGTGGCGCTAGATTACCCGCTTCATGGGATCGAAATTTCAAATTTCGAATTTCAAATGAAAAATGAAAAATGAGGATTGACGAGGTGTGCCCCGGCAAGCAACCGCGAGAACCTGCTGCCGAATCAATTTTTCATTTGAAATTTGAAATTTCGGATTTCAGCTCTAGACATCGATCGCCACATCGTTGTCGACGTCGATGTACCAGAGCAGCCCGCGGCAGGGGCGGCCGGTCATCTCGCCGATGAGGCGGCAGTAGAGCGCGACCTGTTCGCGATCGCGCTCGACGCGCGCGCCGCCCGGCTCGCCGCTTTTGTAATCGACGACGATGTCGTCGCCGTTTTCGCGAATGAGGCGATCGATGCGGCGCTCGACGAGCGAGCCGTTTTCATCGAGGAACGCCACCGGCATTTCCCGTCCGATCGTCTCGGCGGAGAGGACGCGACGAAACGTCGTCGAGCCCGCGACCTGCACGATGCGCTTTCGCACGAGATCGATCGCGCGGGCGCCGGCGGCTTGCTCGGCCGCGAGCGCATCGATGAGCGGCGCGACATCGGACGCGCCGTCCCATCGCTCGAGAGCTCGATGGAGCAGGATGCCGGCGCCGCGGTTCGCCGCGCCCGCGCGCGCGATTCTCACCTCGGCCGCGCTCAATTCGTCGACGACAGGCTCGACGTGCGGAATCACGCAGGGCGCGAGATCCGTGTGAGGGCCGGCTTCAGCCGGCCTGCCGGCGAAAGCGGGCCCGCACATGGTTTCGCACGGCAACGCATCGCCGAAAATCTCTTTGATGAACCGGCCGAAGCCGTTGTTCGTCACCTTCGGCCGCGCGACGACGACCACCTGCGATTTCGCGCGCGTGATCGCGACATAGAACAGCCGCCGCATCTCCGCCTGATCGCGCAGCTTTCCGATGTCCTTCAGCGGGCGGCCGTCCGAGGAGCGGCAGACGCCGGAAAGCGTGTCGAAACCGTTGCGCATCACGAGGCTGCGCGGCTCCTCGACGGTGAAGACATCGACGCCCTGGCCGTGCGTGCTGAACTCGAGGTCCGGCACGATCACGCGATCGAACTCGAGCCCTTTCGCGCCGTGGATCGTCAGGATGCGAACGGCGTTGGTCGTTTCATCGAGAAGCGACGGCTCGACTTCCTCCGGCGCCTCGCGGCGCCGCGCGGTCTCCTCGACGAACTGCCGCAGCGAGCCGCCGGCTTTGCGATCGTACGTGAAGGCGATCGCGCGCACCTGCTCGAGATGGCGCAGCGCGCGATCGCCGCCGCTCGTCGCGCGGTAGACCGCTTCGATGTTCGTCGCCGCGATGACGTGGTCGACGAGCTCCGTCACCGTGAGATGCCGCGACGCGCGGCGAAACGCTTTCAGCGACTCGATGAGCTCCTTCCACGGTCCGTCTTCCTCGGCCAGCAAACCGGATGCGATCTCGACGTCGGTCAGCGCGAAGTACGGAGTGCGCGCGGCGGAGATCAGCGCGCCGCGATCGTAGCCGTACGCGATTGCGCGCAGCACGGCGAGGAGATCGACCGCAGCCGGGCGATCGAGAAAAAGGCCCAGCGGCGGGACGACGTAGGGCAGATCGCAGCGATCGAAGACGTCGAGGTACGTCTCCATCTTGGTCCGCCGCCGGAACAGCAGCGCGAAGCGGCGGAGGTCGGGCTCGTTCTGCTCGCGGATCCAGGCGACGATCGCTTCCGCTTCCTTTTCGGCGTTGCCGCCGCCGTCGAGAAACAACCACGGCGCGCAGTCGGCCTCGTCGTTGCGCGCGGCCCTCAGGCGGTGATATTCGGGCTGAAAAACGTTCGGGTCGCGCTCGCCGTTCGCGAACAGCGTCTCGCACGTGTCGTTGAGCACCGCGACGAGCTCCGGCCGGCTGCGGTACTGATCCTCGAGATATTCGAACCCGCCGCCGCTCGCGCGGATCGCGCTCGTGAAGCTGGCGTACGTCTCCGGGTCGGCGCGGCGAAACGCGTAAATCGACTGCTTCGGATCGCCGACCACCGCGATTTTTCCGGGGACGAAGTGTCCCGACGAGTCGGTGGCGATGAGGCGGAGGATGTCGGCTTGAATGCGGTCGGTGTCCTGAAACTCGTCGACGAAAATGAAATCGAACTGCGCGCGCACGCGCGCGAGGATTGAATCGTTCTGCAGCAAAGCGCGCGTGCGGAGCAGGAGATCGTCGAAATCGAGGACGCCTCGTGCGCGCTTCGCCGCGTCGAGGTAATCGACAAAGCGGCGGGTGAGCGAAAGCGCGGCGCCGGCGGCGCGATGGCTGACGAGGAGATCGTACACGCAGCTTTTCGTATCTTCGCCGCGCAGGACCTCCTTCAGCGCATCCTTGCAGGCCGGGAATTGCTTGAGATGAACGCTGCGGAGCGCCCCTGCGATCGGTGCGAAGTAGTCGATCCATGCGTCGATCGCGCTTCCCTGTTCCGGAGCCGGATGCGTCCGGAAGTAGCGCGTGATGTCGTGATCGTCGTTCCCGCGGAGCCGCACCGCTTCGACGGCGCTCCGCAGCGTCGCGTCGTATTCGGCGATGCATCCGATGTCGTAGCTCTCGTCGAGCAGCAGGTGCCGCCGCTCGAGCAGCTCGAAGATGTCGGCGCGCGCGAAGAAGAAATACGTGCGGTGCTCGAGCAGCGCTTCCCACTCGCGCGCCGCGTCGGCGCGGCCCTGCACGCGCGTCTCGTGATCGACCCAATCGTCGAACACCTGGTCGTAGAACAGCGACCGGTCGAATCCTTCGATGATGCGGAACTGCGGATCGATCCCTGCCTCGATCGGATACTGCCGCAGCAGCGACTGGCAAAACGAGTGGATCGTCTGCGACCGGAGCGCGTCGATGCGCGCGAGCTGCTCCTCCGCTCTGCCGCGGCAGGATGGCGGCGCTTCGAACAGCGGGTGCTCCGAGCCAGCCGGCCACCGCACCGGCTGATTGCGATCGGCCTGGTGCCGAATGTCCTCGAGCGCGCCATGAATGCGATCGGCGATCTCGCCCGCCGCTTTCTCGGTGAACGTGACCAGCACGATGCGCTCGGGCGTGATTTCGACGCCGCCGAACAGCAGCTTCAGCACTTCGCCGACGATCGCCGTGGTTTTTCCCGTGCCGGCGCCCGCTTCGATGACGAGGTTCTCTCGTGCGGGTGCTGCGGCCGCGACCGGACGAAAGGCGAACGTCTGCTGCTCGATCACGCCAGCGACTCCAGGAGCGCGAGCGGATCGTCGAACGGTTCGAGCGCCTGCCGCTCGTGTTCGGAATGTTTCGTCCGGCAGGAGAGGCGAACCGGACAGTAGCGGCAGGTGAGGGATTCGGGAAACGCGGGAAAGACGCCGCGCAGCATCGCGCGCATGAACCTCTCGATCGTCTCGCGCAGCCGCGGCTCGCTCGAGGCGAGATCGAAGGTCATCGTGTCCGCTTTGCTGCCGGGCATGAGCGGCTTGATCGCGCCGCTCACGTGTTTCGTCGCGAACGATTCGGCGATCGCGATTGCGTAGAGCGCGAGCTGCAGCCGCACGCCGCGCTCGATCTTCTCCGCGAGATCCTCGTGTTTCTCCGATTTGCCCGATTTGTAGTCGACGATGCGCAGCCGGCCGCCCCCTTCGTCGATGCGGTCCACGACGCCTTTGAGCGCGATCGGCACCTCATGCTCGCGCAACAGAAACGGCTCGTCGCCGAAACGGAACTCGAAATGCGCCGGCCGCAGCCCGTGCTCGCGCAGCTCGCGCACGTCGGCTTCGAGGAACGCGCGAAGATGACGCTTCGTCGCGCGGCGCTCGATGGCTCGCATCACGCGATTGAACGCCGGCACGCGCGCCTCTTCCTCGTCGAAGACCTCGTCGACGATCGGCTCCAGGTGCGCGCGTATGTCGCGTGGCGGAAACGTCTCGAGCGTGCGATAGAAGCGCTCGAGGACCGTGTGATCGAGCTGCCCCTTCTCGCGCGGCGGCATCTGCAGCTCGCGGTTCGGATCGTCGTAGTCGGTGACGTCGAGGACGCTCTTGAGCAGGAACTTCTGCGGGCATTCGCCGTAGTTTTCGAGCTCCGTCGGCGACACGCTCTGCAATCGGTTATGAATTAAGGTATATATTTTTTCGTCGTTCAGATAGCCGTCGAACGGCGACCGCGTGCCCGCGCGCTCGAGCAGCTGGAGCTGGCGCTGCGTCGCGGCAACGTGGAGCTGCGCTCCCGCGGGGCGGGTTCGCCGAGGGGGAGGGAGGCTGTCGTTCCACGGTCTCAGCATCCGCGAGGGCCGCAGAATTTTTCCGAACGCGTCGCTGCCGGCGAACGAGAAGCGGACGTGCGACGCGCCGTCGAGCATCAGCTGAAACAGCAGCCGCTCTTCGTCACGTCCGTCGCCGATCTCGCGGATCTTCAGATCGCGGCGATCGTGATCGGGAAGCAGAGGATCGGCGACGCGGCGCTGCGGCAGGGTCGACTCCTGCGCGCGCACCACGAACAGATGCTCGAACGAGCGGCCGCGGGACTTCATCACGTCGCCTGTCCACACCAGCGGGTGGCGGGCGGCGGGCGGCGGGTGGGCGAGAGTCGTTTGCTCGATCAGCTCAAGCACCGTTTCGATTTCCACTTTGCGCTTCCATCGCGCGATGAGCGCGGCGATCTCGTCGAGCGCGGCGGCCGCCGCGATGTCGATCTCCGTGTCGAGGCGGAACTTCGATGCCAGATGATCGACGAGCAGCGGCTGCGCTTCGAGCTCGGCGACCACGGCGCGGTACTCCTCGATCGCTGCGCTCTCTTTCGGATTGCGAATGCCCGCCGAAGGTCCGCCGGAGATGCGCGCCTTCCGCGTGGCCATGTCGATCGCGTCGACGCGAACGCTCGATCGCGGGACGTAGCCGTCGCGGAGGATGTCGACGATGTCGCTGCGCGGAAAGTTGCGCTCGCGCAGCCGCAGGATCGTGCAGACTCCGCGTCCGATTCGCTGTGCGGAGAGCGCGAGATCGTTGCGCGCGCTGATCGCGAATCCATGTTCGCCGCCGAAGCGCTCGAGGAGACGGATGTCGTCGGCATCGAGCGATCGAGCGGTGATGCCGATCCGCGCCGGCGGCGTTCCGCCGTCGAGCAGCTCGCGAACCGACGCGCAGACGCCGCGCAGCTCCGACTCGACCGTCGCGTACTGCTCGACGGCCGGCTGCGCTTCTCTGATGTGAAGCGACGAGGGCTGAGGGATGAGGGATGATTTCAGCTGCGAAACGAACCGGTTCGCAAACGCGTACGCGTCGCCTTCGCCGATCGGGACGAAGATCGCTTTCAACTTTCCCGCTTTTTCGAGCGCGTGCACGAGCCGCAGCTGCGCGCCGGTCATGTCGTAGAAGCCGGCGATGATCTGCGGCGCGACGGCCGCGCCGTTCTCGATTCTCTCCGCCGCGTGGAGCAGAACGTCCGCCGAATCTACAGCCGGTAGAGAGCGGATCAGCTCCTCGTAGGCCCGCCACGCGCGTACCAGCTCGCGTGTGTGCCCGCGTCCGCCGGCGCGTTTTTCGAAGTCGGCGAGGCTGAGGCCGCTGTCGCGAACGTCGCGATACGAACGCTCCATCATCGCGGCGATTCCGCGCGTGTCGCGCATCTCGTGATCGATTGCCGACACCGCGGTTCGCATGGCCAGGCGCCGCTCGTTGTCTGTGGCGAGGTGCGGATATTCGCCGCCAGCGTTCACGACGTTCTGTGCGAAGCCGTCGAGCGTTGCGATCGGCAGCGACACCGGCCGGCCGGCGAGCTCTGCGGCGTGGAAGCGGATCGAGGACGCGAGCCCCGCCGATGCGGCGATGATCTCGTCGCTGCAGGTCGCGAGTTCTTCAGCGATTTCGCGGTAGCGCGCGAAGCGGAGAAAAGGGGGCACGATCGAGTGACGAGTTTACAGGACTGAGGACTGAGGACTGAGGACTGAGAGCCTAGGACTTAGGACTTAGGACTTAGGACTTAGCTCCACCGCCCGGTCCGTCTTTTACAAACGTGTGGGCGTGACTCAGTCCTCAGTCCTCAGTCCTCAGTCCTCAGTCCTTAGTCACGAGTCCTGAGTTCTGAGAAGAAGGACCAGGGACCTGGGCCTCGGGACCCGCGGAACCCGGGACGCGGCACACTCAGTCCTAAGTCCTAAGTCCTGAGTCCTGAGTCCTGAGTCCTAAGTCCTGAGTCCTAAGCCCTAAGTCCTGAGTCCTGAGTCCTGAGTCCTTTTTACTCTCCTTCGTTCGGATCGACGACCGCCGCGGCAGTGAGCTCCTCGGACGCTGCGGCGTACTCGGGCGCAGCGGAGGGTTTCACGTACTTCGCTACGATGTCCTTCGTGTCGAACACGCCGAGCTTCTCCATCAGAAACTCGAACTTCTCCTCGAGTGCGTCGATGATCGGCTTCTTCGCGCTCTCCGGCATGTCCCACATCCGGCGCTTGAAGGGACCGAGGGCTTTCTTGCGGGTCTTGTAGACGAATTGCTCGTCGCTCTCGCCGGCCTTGCGCTCGTCCGCGGCATTCGCGAAACAAAACTCGCGAATCTCCCGCCTCATCGCCTCGGGAAAGCTCGGAGCGTCGAGGATCATGTTCTGAAATCCGGTCGCCAGATGGATCTCGACCGCTTCGCTTTCCGGGAACTTGTTGAAGACCGATTCGGGAAGCGTCGACGCGCCGTGCTGCACGGAGCCCGCGAGGCCGTACTCCCTGCGGCAGATCTCGGTCGTCTTGCGCAGCACATCGAAGTCGATCTTCACCTGCGCGATCGACCCGTCGGCGAGCGGAACGCCGCCGTGCGACGTGCCGGTCTGCACGGAGATCTTGCTGATGCCGGTCGTTCCGCCTAACAGCTTGTCGAGGCCGTCCATGTACGCGCGCACTTCCTCGGGCGTGGTGTTGTACTTGCCGACTTCGCCGATCTCGCCGCCGACCGAGACCATGATCCCCTTCGGCTGGCGCGCGCGGATGTACTTCGTCAGGTGCGCGGTGGCTTCGTAGTTCGCGCGCTGCTGCTCGTCGTCGGTCTTGAAACTGAGATCGACGAGCGTCGAGGTGTCGATGTCGATGTTGAAGAACTCGGCGGCGAGCGCTTCGTCGACGAGCGACTCCAGCGCTTTCAGCTCCGCCTTTCGCCCCTCCTCGGTCGTCCACTTTTTCGCGCTGGCCTGGAAGTGATCGCCCTGGATGAAGAGCGGCCCGCGAAAATTCTCGCGGATCGCCGCCGCGAGCACGCACGCCGCGTACTCGGCCGGCCGCTGTTCGGTGTAGCCGATCTCGGAGCGCGCAATCTCGAAGATGAACGCGCCGACGTCATGCCGCATCGCCGCACGGAACAGAGCACGCGCGGCGTCGTACGTCAGCGCGCGGATGTTGAATGCCGGGACCGTGAACGGGCGCGGCATCTCGCCGCGGCCGATGGCCGTGTACAGCGGATAAATCGAGGAGGATGCGGCGCCGCGGCTGCGCGCCTCATCGTGGATCTGCTTTCGTGCGGAGGCTTTGGCGTTTCCGTCGCCGAAGACGGCGTCGCGAACGAGGCTGTCGATGTTCATGGCC
>DATIZY010000151.1:0-17741 GCA_035516895.1 Thermoanaerobaculia bacterium
AAAACGCGCCCGTCCACGGAGCAGCAGCGCGCGGCGCTGAAGTGGGAGGGCAGCTCTCCCGCTTTCGTCGAGTCGAGAAGAATTGGGAAAGCGGGGAGTTGATCCCAACCTGTTACGCCAAGCACACTCCTTTCCGGGCCCGACGCGAAAGAATTGGAGCCCATGGATCGGAATGGCAAGGCGCATTCCGGTGGATGTTAAGCCGAAGCGAGCCTAACCGCCGCTCTTCGGCTTGTACGTGCAGGCGTCGACGATCTTCGTCGGATCGACGGCTTCGTTGTCGACCTGCTCCTCGATGACCTTGCCGTCCTTATCGATGAGGAACGTCGCGCGGCGCGCCGAGGGCATGGTGGCGCCGCCGATTTTGTAGTCCTTCTCCAGTCCGTACGCCTTGATCGCCGTGCGCTCCATGTCGCCGAGGATCGGGAAGGTGACGCCGTTCTGGACGGCGAACGCGTGGTTGGAGAACGGGCTGTCTGCGCTCACACCCAGGACCTGGGTGTCTGCGCCTTCCAGTTTCGAGATGTTCGACTGGAAGGCCTTCATCTCCTTCGTTCACCCGCCGGTGAACGCGAAGACGAAGAATGCGAGCGCGACCTGCTTCTTGCCGCGGAAATCGTGCAGCGACACCGGCTCGATTTTCTCGCCGTTGAACTGCAGCAGCGTGAAATCGGGGGCCATGTCGCCAACCTTGATCGTCAGCGGCTCGGGCGGTTTCTTCTCCTGCGCGAATACCGTCGCGCAGATCAGCATCAGGGTCAGGGCACCGATGAGCGGTTTGCGCATGGCGCGCATCGTACCGCGACTTTTCCCCGCCGTTCGAAGACGTCACCGGAGATTCACCGCGGAGGGCGGGAGGCGACAGAGGCTCCATCGTTCTCCCGGTGCTCAAAGGCGGTGAGGCGCGTGTTGTAGGCTGTCGCAGTGCTTCCGGCTCTGCTGCTCGCGACGGCGATCCATCCGCTCCTCTCGCAGCTGACGCTCGAGGAAAAAGCCGGCCAGCTGATTCAGATCGTGCCGGACGAGCTGCCGAACGCTCTCGCCGGATCGATGCTCAACGCCGGCGATCGCGTCGCGGAAGCGCAGCGCGGCCGGAAGATTCCGCTGCTCATCGGCTTCGACGTGATCCATGGATATCAAACGATTTTCCCGATTCCGCTGGCGATCGCGTCCTCGTGGGACCCGAAGCTCGCGGAGATGTCGGCCCGCATCGCGGCGCGCGAGGCGCACGCGGCGGGAATTCAGTGGACGTTCGCGCCGATGGTGGACATCGCCCGCGATCCGCGCTGGGGCCGCATCGCTGAGGGCGCCGGCGAAGACCCGTTCCTCGGATCTGCCATGGCGGCCGCGTACGTACGCGGCTATCAGTCCGAGCCGGGATTCCTCGCGTGCGCCAAACATTTCGCCGCGTACGGCGCGGCCGAGGGCGGGCGCGACTACAACACGGCGGACATGTCGGAGGCGACGCTGCGCGAGATTTATCTGCCGCCGTTCCGCGCCGCGGTCGATGCCGGCGTCTGGACGGTGATGTCGGCATTCGACAGTCTGAACGGAGTTCCCGCCTCCGCGAACCGGCACCTGCTCACCGATATCCTGCGCAACGAATGGCACTTCAAAGGATTCGTGGTCAGCGACTGGGACGCGGTCGATCAGCTGGTCAGCCACGGAGTCGCGGCGGACAAATCGCAGGCGGCGATCGAAGCGATCACGGCCGGCGTCGACATGGACATGCACGACGAGGACTATGCGACGCTCGTCGATGCGGTGCGGCGCGGACGGGTGCCGATATCGACGATCGATCGAGCCGTGCGTCGCGTGCTGCGCGCAAAAATATATACACAAATAGTGCATGATTCTGCGCCGCCGAAGCTCGACCGCGACGACGCGCGCCGCGTCGCCGATCAATCGATCGTGCTGTTGAAGAATGACGGCGGCCTCTTGCCGCTCTCGCGCGGCAAAAGGATCGCCGTCGTCGGCCCGCTCGCCGATTCGAAGAACGACATGCTCGGGCCGTGGGCCGCGCGCGGGCGGGCGGACGACGTGGTCACGCCGGCCGAGGTGATTCCGCACGTCGATGTGGCTGATGCCGATGTCATCGTCGCGATCTTCGGCGAGACGCGCGAGATGTCTGGCGAGGCTTCGTCGCGATCGTCGCTCGATCTGCCGGGCGATCAGGAACAACAGCTCGAGTCGCTCGTCGCGCTGGGCAAGCCGGTAGTGCTCGTCGTGATGTCGGGGCGCCCGCTGTCGATCTCATGGGCCGCGGAGCACGTTCCGGCGATCGTCGAAGCGTGGTTTCCCGGAATCGAAGCCGGACACGCGCTCGCGGACATCCTCTTCGGCGACGTCAATCCGAGCGCGAAGCTGCCGGTCACGGTGCCGCGCAGCGTCGGGCAGGTGCCGATCGAATACAACCATCTGCCGACCGGCCGCCCGCCCAATGCCGACGACAAGTACACGAGCAAATACATCGACACGCCGATCGGACCGCTGTATCCGTTCGGCTTCGGGCTGTCGTACACGAGGTTCGAGTACAGCGATCTGCGCGTCGATGGCTTAACAATCTCCGCGACCGTGCGCAATGCCGGCTCGCGCGCGGGCGAAGAGATCGTCGAGATGTACATCAATCAGCCGGTGGCGAGCGTCTCCCGGCCGGTGAAGGAGCTGAAAGGATTTCAGAAAATCGCGCTCGAGCCGGGCAAATCGAAGCGCGTGACGTTCACGATCTTGCCGCGCGATCTGCAGTTCTGGAAGGGCGGGCGGTGGACGGTCGAGCCGGGCACGTTCAAGGTGTGGATCGGCCCCAGCTCCGATTCTGGTCTCGAAGGACATTTCTCGTACCGGCCGTGAATTTCACTACAGCAGCGCAGTGGACAACGTGACGGACGGAGCCGCTTCTTCTGCGTCCTTTGTGCCTCTGTGGTGAAATGTCGCTGCGGAAGGAGCTTCGATGAGAGTTTCGCGGCTGTTGCTTTGCGCAGTCCTGCTTGCCTCGTGCATCAAAGCGCCGCAGGAGAGCGCGACGAGCGGCGCCAACCCTGCGGCGGCGGGCGGGCCGGTGCGCATCGGCTTCTCGATGGACACGCTGAAAGAGGAGCGCTGGCAGCGCGACAAAGCGCTCGTCGAACAGGCCGCGAAAGACGCCGGCGCGATCCTCGACGTGCAGGTCGCGAACGGCGATGACGCGGTGCAGCGCGATCAGGCCGAGAACATGCTGGCCAAAGGCGATCAGGTGCTGATCGTCGCGCCGCACAACGGCGAGATCGCCGCCTCCATCGTCGACGCCGCTCATCGCCGCGGAGTGCCGGTCATCGCGTACGACCGTCTCATCCGCGACTCGGACGTCGATCTCTACATCTCCCATCAGGTCGAGCGCATCGGCGAGATGCAGGCGAGCTACGCATTGCAGCATGTTCCGAAAGGCAACTACGTTCTGATCGGCGGCTCGCCGACCGATTACAACGCGCTCCTCTTGCGCAAAGGACAGATGAACATTCTCAAGCCCGCCATCGATCGCGGCGACGTCAAAATCATCTCCGATCAGTTTGCTCGCGAGTGGAAGGCCGAGGAAGCGCTGCGCATCACCGAGGATGCGCTGACGCGCACCGGCAACAACATTCAGGCGATCGTCGCATCGAACGACGGCACCGCGGGCGGCGCGATCTCTGCGCTCGAAGCGGCCGGCCTCGCGGGCAAAGTCCTCGTCACCGGGCAGGACGCGCAGAAGGACGCGATGCAGCGGATCGTGAAAGGCACGCAGACGATGACCGTCTTCAAGCCGATCAAACCGCTCGCCTATGGCGCGGTCGACGCGGCGATCAGGCTCGCCCGGCATCAGCCGGTCAGCGCGCCCGAGAAGATCAACAACGGCAAGAAGGACGTTCCCGCGATCCTGCTCGAGCCGATCGTCGTTGATAAATCGAACGTCGACATCACCATCAAGGATGGCTACCACACGCACGCGGACATCTATGGGCAATAGCGCGCGGCCCTCACCCGGTCCTGCTGCTCGGGACCGTCGGGAGAGTCAGCCCTCTCTCCGGGGAGAGGGCGCCGCGCTTCGACTGCTCTCAGCGCAGGCTGCGCGGCGGGCGAAGGGATGACCGCGCTCCTCGAAATGCGCGAGATCTCGAAACGCTTCCCCGGCGTTCTCGCGCTCGACCGCGTCTCCTTCGACGTCCACGCCGGGGAAATCCACGCGCTCGTCGGCGAGAACGGCGCCGGCAAATCGACGCTCATGAAAATCCTCGGCGGCGTCTATCCGCACGGCACGTACGACGGCGACATCGTCGTCGACGGCAACGTGCGCCATTTCTCCGGCGTGCACGACGCCGAGGAGCTCGGGATCGCGGTGGTGCATCAGGAGCTGTCGCTCGTCCCCGAATTCTCGATCGCCGAAAACATCTACCTCGGCCGCGAGCCGAAGCGCGCGGGTGTGATCCAGAAAGAGGAGCTGTACAGCCGCGCGCAGAGTGTGCTCGACGAAGTGCAGCTCAAGCTCGAGCCGCACATCCCGATCGGATTTCTCGGCATCGGCCAGCAGCATCTCGTCGAGATCGCCAAAGCGCTCTCGCGCAACGCGCGCATCCTCGTGCTCGACGAGCCCACGGCGGCGCTGACCGACGCCGAGAATGCGATCCTCTTCGCCATCCTCGAACGATTGCGCAACAGCGGCGCGGGCATCGTCTACATCTCGCACAAAATTAACGAGGTGTTTCGGCTCGCCGATCGCGTCACGGTTTTGCGCGACGGCCGGACGGTCAGCACGGATCCGGTGGAAGCACTCGACACGCCGCGCGTGATCGCGCGCATGGTCGGCCGCGAGGTGTCCGAGATTTTTCCGCCACGCAGCGCCGGCCCTTCCGCCGGTGCCGGGCCGGCTGAGAATCGGCTCGATGTTTTCGAAGCGCGCGGAGTCACGGTTGAAGACCCGAGCGTCCCGGGCAAGCGCCTCGTCGACAACGTCAGCTTCTCCGTCCGCCGCGGCGAGGTCCTCGGCATCGCAGGCCTCGTCGGTGCGGGACGCAGCGAGTTGATGATGGCGGCATTCGGCGCACATCCCGGCCGGAAGAGCGGCGAGTTTTTCATCGGTGGAAAACGCGTCGCGATCGACTCGCCCGCGGATGCGATCGCGAAACACATCGGATTCGTCACCGAGGACCGCAAGCGATTCGGGTTGTTGCTCGATCAGCCGATCGTCACGAACCTAACGCTCGCGGCGCTGAAAAAGATCTCCGGACCGTTCGTCACCGACGTCGACGCCGAAACCGCGGCCGGTGAGCGCTCGATGAAAGACCTCCGCATCAAAGCGCGATCGGTCTTCACCGTCGTCGGCACGCTGTCGGGCGGCAATCAGCAGAAGGTCGTGCTCGCGAAATGGCTGCTGACGAATCCGACGGTGCTGTTTCTCGACGAGCCGACGCGCGGGATCGATGTCGGCGCGAAGCAGGAGATCTATCAGCAGATCGCGCGGCTCGCGGACGAAGGCATCGCGATCGTCCTCGTCTCGTCGGAGCTCTCCGAAGTCCTCGGCCTCTCCGACCGCGTGCTCGTGTTGCACGAAGGCCGCCTGACAGGCGAGTTCCCGCGCGCACAAGCGAGTGCGGAGGCGGTGATGGCCGCGGCGACGGGGCAGGAGGAGAGCATCGCGCCATGACGAGCGTGGCGCCGCGACATGTGTGCGGGCCGGCTTCAGCCGGCCGGCCGGCTAGAGCCGGTCCGCACGTTTGCAGTGCAAGTGGGGACAGTTCATGACGACGGCCGGGGCACGCCGCATTCCCACGGAAGCGCTGCGCGCGTACACGATGGTGTTCGCGCTCGTCGCGATCTGGATCTTCTTCCAGCTCGAGACGCGCAGCGAGCTCTATCCGTACGGCCTGTTTCTCCATCCCGTGAATTTCGCGAATCTGCTGAAGCAGATGTCGGTCACGGGCGTCGTCGCCGTCGGCATGCTGTTCGTGATCGTGGCCCGCGAGATCGATCTCTCCGTTGGTTCGCTTCTCGGCCTCGCCGGCGGGATCGCGGCGATGACGCAGGGCTGGGGCCTCGCGCCGGCGCTGCTGTCGGCGATCGTCGTCGCCACGATCGCCGGCGCGCTGCAGGGCGCGCTCGTTGCGTACCTGCGCGTTCCGTCGTTCATCGTCACGTTAGGCGGACTTCTCACCTGGCGCGGCGTGATTCTCTATCTCAGCAAAGGGGAGACGATTCCCGTTCGTCTGCCGGTGTTCCGGTTGTTAGGCGTAGCGCTGATGACGCGCGCGTCGGGCATCGCGATCGCCGCGGTGGCGATCGTTGCGGTGATCTGGCTGACGATTCGCCGCGAGCGCGCGCGCAAGCGGTACGGATTGCCGGTCGCGGGCACCGCGTCGGTGATCGCGCGCATCGTGATCCCGTCCGTATTGATCGCGATCTTCACGTACATGATGAACGATCAGGGCGGCATTCCGCTGCCGGTGATCCTCATGCTCGCCGTCGCGATCGCCGGCCACTTCATCACGCAGAGCACGACGTTCGGCCGCTATCTCTACGCGATCGGCAGCAATCCCGACGCCGCGTATCTCTCCGGCATCAACGCCAAGCGCCACGTTCTCGCCGCGTTCGCACTCCTCGGCGGACTGGTCGGCGTCGCGTCGCTGCTGCACACCGGACGCGTCGGCAGCGCCTCGCCCGACGCCGGCACGCTGATGGAGCTCGACGCGATCGCCGCGTGCGTCATCGGCGGCACGAGCCTGATGGGCGGACGCGGCAAAGTCTCCGGCGTGCTGTTAGGCGCGCTCGTGATGGCCAGCCTCGACAACGGCATGTCGCTGCTCTCGGTCGAGAACGCGACGCAGTACATCATCAAGGGCATGGTGCTCGTCGCCGCCGTCGGCTTCGACATGGCAGGGCGGCGGAAGAGCTAGCGCGATCGCCGCGGCCGCGGACGGTCCTCGTCGAACATCATCGGCGCCGGCTCGTTTGCCAGACCCATGTCGCGCGCGAGCCGATCGAGGAGCCGGCCGAGGGTCCGGGCATCGGAGGCGCGGAGCTGCTGCAGCGCTTTCGCCAGCTTTCTCTGCGGCGCGGTCACCGGCACTTTGCGCAACAGCGCGCGTCCGCGCGCGGTCAGCGACAGCTCGGCGCGCCGCGAATCGTCCGTTGCGCGCTCGCGGCGGACGTAGCCCGCGTCGACGAGCCTGCCGACCACCACCGACGCGGTGCTCGGATCGGTCTGCGCCTCGCGCGCGACGTCGCTGATGCTGCACGGTCCCGGGGCTTCGTCGAGAACGGAGAGGACGAACAGCTGCGCGCCGGTGAGCTTCATGTGCTCCGCGGCGCGGTGTGACGTGCGCATCGCCTGCACGATGCGCCGGAAATTGTCCATGATCTCGCGAACCAGCTCGGTTTCTGCCATACGCCTAGCTTAACGGGGTCAGGTCTTTCCTTTGTCCTTTTTTCTACAGATCGTAGATGATGTCCGCCGCAAAAGGCCCCGTTTTTGCCCACGACATGACGGCCTTTGAAGTTTTCGCCTGGCTCATCATCCTCGCGGCCGCATTCACGTACATCACGCACCGGCTGGTGCACGTGCCTCGCGCCGTCGGGCTGCTGCTCGGCGGATTGTTTGCGGCGATCGCGATGACGTTCCTCGGCCGCTTCTTTCCGACGGCCTCGCTGGCGATCGATACGAAAGCGGTGCTGGCGCGATTCGATTTCGCCGAGTTCCTGCTCAACGGCGTCCTCGGCTTCATCATCTTCGCCGGGGCGCTGGAGATCGATATTGAGGAGCTCCGCAACCGCCGCGCCACCGTGCTCGTCCTAGCTTCGGCGGGAGTCGTCATTTCGGCGGGTCTCGTCGGCGGCGCCGTCTACGGGATTCTGAGGGCATTTGGATCCGATGTGCGCTTCGCCGAATGTTTCTTGTTCGGCGCGCTCGTCTCGCCCACCGATCCCGTCGCGGTGCTGGCGATCATGCGGGACCTCTCCGTGCCGAGGAGGCTGCAGGTCGAAATCGCAGGGGAGAGCCTGCTGAACGATGGATTTGGGATTGTGCTGTATTCGTTGTTGTACTCGGCAGTCGTCGGGAACGCGCGGCCGGTCGGCGAGATGATCGGCTCCGGTTTTCTCGAATTTTTGCGCGAAGCCGGCGGCGGCGCGGCGCTCGGCCTCATCGCCGGCGGAGCGGTGTTTCTGTTGCTGAAGACCGTCGACGAGCCGCAGATCGAAGTGCTGATGAGCTTCGGTCTCGTGAGCGCGATCGTCATCGCATCGACGTACGCCGGAACGTCGGCGCCCCTCGGCTGCGCAGTTGCGGGACTCTTCATCGCGCGGCGCGAACACGAAGCGATGAAGCAGCCGACGCGCGAGGCGCTCGCGACGGTCTGGTCCTTCATCGATTTCGTGCTCAACGCGATGATGTTTCTGTTGATGGGAGTCGAAGCGGCCGCCGTCGGCCTGCCGGGCGCCCGCGCCGCGGTCGCAATGGCGGTCATCGCGCTGCTCGTCGTCGCACTGCGGTTCCCGTCGGTGTGGCTCGCGGGCAAGCTCGTGCCGGGCGAACATCTCTCGCTGCGATTTCTGACGGCGCTGACCTGGAGCGGTCTGCGGGGCAGCGTTACGATCGCGCTGGCGCTCTCGATGCCTCAGACGGCCCACCACGATTTCCTTCTCCGCGCCGCCTACGCAATCGTGCTGTTCTCGATGATCGTGCAGGCATCGACGATCGCGCCTCTGCTGCGGCGGCTGGGCCTCGAGGAGCGGCGCGATGGCTGATCGCGAGATCGCGCTGCGGTGGTACGCGCGCTACGGCCTCGCCGCGGTGTTCGTCGGGATCGCCTTCGCCTTCGTCGCCGGGTTCCGGCAGGTCTATCCGCACGCGTACGCGCTGTTTCTCTTTGCCGTCGTCGCGACGGCGTTCATCAGCGGATACGGAGCGGCGCTCGCAGCGACGCTGCTCTCGATGATCGGCATCAACATCGCCGAATATCTGGCCGGCGCGGGGAAGATCGACCTCAGCGATCTGATTCAACTCGCCGTCTTCGCCACGATGGCGCTGACCGTCACCTCGCTGACCGCGGCGCGCCATCGCGCGGAGATGAACCTCGAGCGCGCGAATGCGGAGCTGCGCGAGCTCGACCGCGCGAAGGATCAGTTCATCGCCACGATCACGCACGAGCTGAAAACGCCCATCACCGTGATCCTCGGCTGGACCGGACTCATGCGCGCGAGCGAGGATCCCGAGATGCGCACGGCCGCTCTCGCAGCGATCGAGCAGAGCGCGCGCGCACAGGCGCAGCTCGTCGAAGACCTCCTCGACATGTCGCGCCTGATCCTCGGCAAATTGCATCTGCAGATCACGCCGACGGCGTTCGTGAGCATCGTCGATCAGTCGGCGCAGATGATCCGGCCGACCGCGGCGGCGAAAAACGTCGCGCTCGTGGTCGAGCTTTCGCCGAATCCGTGCGTTGTCGACGGCGATCCGCTGCGCCTGCAGCAAATCTGCACGAACCTGCTGTCGAACGCCGTGAAGTTCACGCCGGCGGGAGGACGCGTCGAGGTCCGTCTGCAGTGCGACGACCGGAGCGCCGATCTCAGCGTTTCGGACACGGGAGAGGGGATCGCGCCGGATCTTCTTCCGCACGTGTTCGAAACGCTGCGGCAGGGGAAGGGCGGCGTGGCGAAGGGCGGCCTCGGACTCGGACTGGCGATCGTGAAGGAGCTCGTCGCCCGGCACCACGGGACGATCGAGGCGCATAGCGCCGGGCCCGGCAAGGGTTCGCGCTTCATCGTGCGGCTGCCGCTGGCGACGCAACGATGACTTCCGACGCGATGCCCCACGACGAAATCACCGCCTGATGCTCGATGCGCCACTCGGCGAGGAAGCGCTGCAGGCGAAGCGGCCGGCATCCGCCGACGACGGAGGGAGCGATGCGGAAGAGCGCGCGCCATCCCGCGCTCACGGTCCGCGAGAACAGCGTGTTTCCGAACGTTAGGCTGACGACGGCCAGCTTGCCGCCGTGGTTCAGATGCAGTGCGGCGTTTGCGATGAAGCTCGCGATCTCCTCTTCCGGGAGAAGGTCGAGAACGTACGTGCAGAGGATCCGGTCGACGCCAGCGGGGCATATGGCGAAGGGATCGCTGCCGTCGATCTGGCGGACGGCGGCACGCGCGCCGAACGGTGCGATGCGGCCCCGCGCGAGCGCAAGCATGGTGGTGCTGATGTCTACGCCGGTGTAGGTGGCCCGCTGCGGCAGACGGTAACCGAGCAGCTCCGCGGCGATGCGGCCGGTACCGCAGCCGAATTCGTAAACGCTCTCCGCCGATTCAAATGCCGCGTGAGCGGAGAGGTCGCCGAGCGCGGCGTCCTCGTAAAAGCGCTGCGCGTCCTGTTTCGCGCCGAACCGGTCGTAAAAGGCTCGTACGTCGCCGCGGGGGAGTGTCGGCTCCATGGTTCCAGATTTCATTGATATCAAAGTATGCAGTATCTTTGCATTGCGAAGCCCGCATGCCCGAGCTGCCCCCGGAAAGCAAATCGCTTTTGCTGCGCCATTTCGATTCCGTCGAATCGATGGAGATCGCTGCGCTGCTGGAGCGCTCGTCGACGGCGTACTGGACGCCGCAGGCGATCTCGCAGCAGCTCGGCATTCCTCTCACGGTGATCGACGCGAAGCTCGTGTCGCTCCTCGACGCGCGGCTGCTCGTCCGCGGCGAGCAGACCGGCGCCTATCGCTTCGCGCCGGCGACCGAGGAGCTGGGCGAGCGCATGCGCGAGCTGCTGCGCTTCTACTCCGAGCAGCGGGCGGTCATCATCAATACCATTTACTCGGCGAATCTGGAGAGGCTGCGCGCATTCTCGAATGCGTTCCGGCTGAAGAAAGACTCATGAGCGTCATCGGGACCGTGGTCTACGCGCTGTGCGGCCTGACCAGCATCATCTGCGCGGCATTGCTGCTGCGCGGCTACGCGCGGTCGCGATTCCGTCTGCTGCTCTGGGCGGGACTGTGTTTCGTCGGGCTGGCCCTCAACAACATTCTGCTCTTCGTCGATCTCCGCGTTCTGCCGCAGACCGATCTCTCGATCGTCCGCACGATTCCGGCGATCGCGGGCGCCGCGATCCTCATTTACGGTCTCGTTTGGGAGACGCGGTGATGGCGAGCGTGTTCCTCTCCGGACTGCTGACGGCGATGTACGCGATCGCGGCGCTCTATTTCCTGCGATTCTGGCGGGAGAGCGCGGACCGGCTCTTCGCCTTTTTCGCGGGAGCATTCGCGCTGCTCGCGGTGCAGCGCATGCTGCTCCTCGCGTATCCCGACATGGTGTGGCTCTATCTGATCCGGCTGATCGCCTTTCTGCTGATCATTGCCGCGATCGCCGACAAGAACCGCGCCGCGGCCTAACTGCTGACGTCGACTGTCGCTTCGCCCTGCACGACGCGGCCGGTCCGCAGCTCCGCGCGGTACGTTCCCTCTTCGCGGAACAGCTGTGGCGGCGCGGTGAAGTCGATCGCCGTCGAATTCGCCGGCGCCGTCTGTTCGAACACGCTCCAGCCGGAGGGATCGAACCAGTTCAGCCGCACCAGGGTGTCCGGATCGGCGCTGTCGAGCCGCACCGTGGCGGTGGCGCTGCCGCCTTTCTGCAAGTTCTGCGGGGTGACCCGGAACTGCTGCACGTGCACGCTGCTGCCGTGCGCGGCCGTCGTGATGCCCTGAATCGGGACCGATTGCGTCGTCGTGCCTGCCTGCTGCGTTTGGGGCTGCGAGCAGGCCGCGAGCGTCGCGACAGCGATGAGGACAATGAGTGTTCGCATATCGCTGCACCTCGTGAATGCAAACAGCATGCGAATCGTTGGATATCCATGAATTGTCAGCGCGTCCGCGGCACGGCCTTACCGCTTCTTCGCCGTCTTTTTCCGCGCAGAGCTTCGCCGCGCCGGTTTGCGGCCGCTGCCGAGGCTCTGGCGAAGCGCGGCCATGAGGTCGATGACTTCGCCGCCTTCGCTCTCCGGCGCTGCCTCCCCGGCGGCGACGCGCACGACATCCCGATGCGCGCGCTGCTTCTTCTCGACGAGCTTCTCGAGCCGCTCGGCGTAATCGTCGAGGAAGACCCGCAGATCGAGCTTGCCGCTGCGGCTCGCGATCGCGCGCTCGAACTTTGTCTCCGCCGCGCGCTTCGGCTTCGCCGGTTTTGGCAGCTCGAGATCTTCGGCGCTGCGCAGCTCGTCGGCGAAGCGGAGCGTCTCGGCGCGAAGGATCCCGTTCTCCGCGATGATCGCGACGACGTACTCCTTCGCGCGCATGACGAACGTCGCGATTCCGGCGCGCTGGTTCTTCTCCATCACGTGCGCGAGGAGTCGGTACGCTTTGTTGGTCGCCGCCGACGGGACGAGAAAGTAGGCGCTGTCGAAGTATTTCGGATCGATCTGGTCGACGGGAACGAACGTGCGCAGATCGATCTCGCGCGTTTTGCGCGGCTCGATCGCTTCGAGCTCCTCGTCGGTGACGATCACGAACGTCCCTTTCTTCACTTCGTAGCCGCGCACGATGTCGTCCCAGTCGAGCTCTTTGCCGTCTTTCGAGCAGACATAGCGGCGCTCGACGGGCGCGCCATTCTTGTCGACCAGGCGCAGCGCGGTGCCGCGCGTTCGCGTCGCGGCGAAGAGCGAGATCGGAACGGAAACGAGTCCGAAGGTGATCGTTCCGCTCCAGAACGTGCGCAGTCCCGCGGTTGCAGTTTCGGCGGCCATCTACGATGCCTTCTTTGCGCGAGCCAGGCTCGCCGCGAGCACGCGGTCGAGCGATTGATCATCGGTTTTCTTCGGACGGAACGCTTTGACTTTGACTTTTCCGCCGCGCTGTTTCGTCTTGATGAGCTCGAGGACGCGCGCGCGATATTCGTCGTGATACTGCGTCGGATCGAACTCCGACTCGAGCGCTTCGATCAGCTGCCCGGCCATCTGCACCTCGCGCGGATTCAGCGCCCGGCCCGACGGCGCCTCGAGCGCGTTCGCATCGATGACCTCCTCCGCGTAGCGAAGCGTGATGAGCATCAGGTATCCGTCTTCGTATCGCAGCGCGCCGGCGTACTCTCGATTGCGCATCACCCAGCGCGCCACTCCCTCTTTTCCTTTTTTTCTCAGCGCCTCGGCCGCGGCGAAGTAGTCGCCGCTGTCGCCGTCGGGACCGAGGAAGTAGGCGCGCTCGTAGAGGCGGTGGTCGATCGTGTCGGGATCGACGAACTTTTTGATCTCGATGTCCCGCGACGATTTCGGCTCGAGCTTGTCGAGCTCCTCGTCTTCGAGGATGACCATCTGCCGCGGCGTCACCGGATACGCTTTGCGGATATCGCCGGCGGAGAGCTCGTCGCCGGTCGCGGAGCTGACGAGCTTCTGTTTCACCGGCGCGTGGTCGGTTTTGTGCAGGAGGCGGAAGTGCACGCTCTCGTCGTGCACCGCCGAGTAGAACTTCACCGGCAGACGCACGCTGCCGATTTTGATCACGCCTTTCCAGATCGCTTGCGCCATGTGCACTCCGGACAAAAGACTTCGCGATGCTGATGCGTCGCGCAGAAGGGGCAAAGCAGGCGATCGCACGCGGTGCAATACAGCGAAACGGCGCGCGCGTGACGGCCGTCGCACGACGAGCAGATGACTTCCGCCGCGACGAGCCAGTAGGGCGGTGCCGCTTTGCGCGTTCGTTTCACGACGGCCTCGAGTGCAAAATCGGTGCGGAATTGTAGGGCAGGGCCGCGCCGCGCCGAACCGCGGGGTTGTAGGGCACGGCTGCGCCGTGCCGAACCCCGGGATTGTAGGGCACGGCCGCGCCGTGCCGAACCCCGAGGTTGTAGGGCACGGCCGCGCCAAGCCGAACCGCGGGATTGTAGGGCACGGCTGCGCCGTGCCGAACCCCGGGGTTGGGCAAAGGCCGGAGCGCCGCGGCGATGATGAACGAGCCGTCGAACGTGAGCAGCCGGTGATGCGGACTGCGGCGATGTAAGCCGACCATCGCTTCCACACGGTCGATCGCGCCGGCGCCGATCGGCCAGGTCACGATCGATCGATGAGCCGTCGCACTTCGCCGGCCAGCACGTTGAGGTCGACCGGCTTCGCCAGAAACGAGTCGAACCCGGCGGCGAGCACGCGCTCGCGGTCTTCGAGGCGCGCGTTCGCCGTGAGCGCGATCGTCGGATTGTGCCGCTCGCCGTCGCCGCGCAGCTTCGCGATCAGCGCGTAGCCGTCCTCGCCCGGCATCGCGATGTCGCTGACGACCACCGAGGAGCGGTCATTGGCGAGCATCGACATCGCTTCGGCGACCGATCTCGCGGTCGTCACCCTCGCGCCGAATCGTGTCAGCGCGATGCGCAGCATCGTGCGCGTTGCGTCGTCGTCTTCGACCACGAGCACCGGAATGCCGTCGAGCTGGACCGGCTGGTCCGCGGGCGCGTCGAACGGCGACAGCAGCCCCTCATCCACGATCGGCAGCGAGATCGTGAAGGTCGCTCCTTTTCCCGTGCCGGCGCTCGATGCGGCGACGCTGCCGCCGTGCAGCTCAGTCAGGTCCCTGACGATCGACAGGCCGATGCCGAGTCCGCCGTGGGTCCGTGTCAGGCCGCTCTGCGCCTGGCGGAAGCGATCGAAGACGTACGGCAGAAAGTCCGAGGCGATTCCGTCGCCGCTGTCGCGCACGCGGATGCGCGCGTGATGCGGGTCGCTCTGATCGAGCTCGACGTCGATGCGCCCGCCGGGCGGCGTGAACTTCACCGCGTTCGACAGCAGATTGCGCACGATCTGGCCGAGCCGATCGGGGTCGCCGATGACGGAGCCGCGCAGCTTCTCGATGCGTGAGTGAATCGTCTGTCCCTTCGTTTCGGCGAGGGGATGGAACGTCGACACCGCGACCTCGACGATGTGCTCGAGCGAGACCGGCTCGACGTGCAGCTGCAGTTTGCCGGTGGAAATGCGCGACACGTCGAGGATGTCGTCGATGAGCTTCGCCTGGGCGCGCGTGCTCTGCTCGATCGCTTCGGCAGCCTGCTTCCGGCTTGCCGGATCGGCGTTCTCGATGCGCAGCATCGTCGCCCAGCCGAGCGTCGCGGTCATCGGCGTGCGCAGCTCGTGCGAAAGCGTCGTCAGGAACTCGTCCTTTGCGCGGTTCGCGATCTCCAGCTCCTGCGCGAGCCGTCGGTAGCGCGCCTCGCTGTCGCGGAGCGTTTGCGCCGTGAGCACGCGCTCGCTCACATCGCGGAAGAAGAACGACAATCCGTCCGCCGAAGGATAAACGTTGACCTCGATCCATTTGCCGAACGGCGCGTAAAAATCCTCGATTCGCCGGGGCGCTCCGCTCTCCATCGCCGCGCGATAAACCCGTTCGAAGCTCGTCCCGATCGCCCGCGGGAACATCTCCCAGACGTTTTTTCCGACGAGATCGCGCGCTTTGCGGTCGAAGATTTTCTCCGCCTGCGGATTGACCATGCGGAAGATCCAGTTCCGATCGACGAATGCGAACGCGTCGGTGATGCTGTCGAGGATCTGATTCACGCGCTCGTTGACCTCGCCCCGCACCTCGGCCAGGCGCAGATGCGAGCGCACCCGCGCGACGACTTCGTTCGCGGAGAACGGCTTGACGAGATAGTCGTCGGCGCCGGCGTCGAACCCTTCGACTCTCGCCTCTTCGCCGGCGCGCGCCGAAAGAAGAATCATCGGGATGTCGCGCAGGGCATCGTCTTCGCGGATGCGGCGCAACAGCTCGAAGCCGTCCATCGCCGGCATCATGATGTCGGACAGGACCAGATCGGGCCGCCGCGCGCCGATTATCTCGAGCGCCTCGACGCCGTCGTTCGCGGTGTCGATCTGCCAGAAGCCGGCGAGAAGCCGGGCGAGGTAGTCGCGCATGTCGGCGTTGTCGTCGACGATGAGTACGCGCTGCTCGCCCGCCCGCGCCGGCGATGGCGTCGGCGAATCGCGCTCGTTGCGCAGCCATGAATCGGCGTCGTCGAGAAACGTGCGCGGCGCGATCGCCGCCGGAGTCAGCGTGCGCGGCGCCGCGATTCGATCGGCCGGCAAGTGCGCGCGTCCGCTCGGCAGCCGCACGCGAAACGTGCTCCCCTCGCCTTCGCGGCTCTCCACGCTGACGCGCCCGCCGTGCATGCGCACGAGCTCCTGCACGAGCGCGAGACCGATGCCGGTGCCCTCGTGCGTGCGCGACCGCGTTCCGCGCACGCGATGAAATCGCTTGAACATGTTCGGCAGCTCGGACTCCGGAATGCCGGCGCCCGTGTCGCGCACGCGCAGCTCGACCTCGCCGCCGGCCGGCTCGAGCGTCACCTCGATCGTTCCGTCGAACGTGAACTTCAGCGCGTTCGAAAGGAGATTGAAGACGATCTTCTCCCACATGTCGCGATCGACGTACACCGGCGCCGGGATGGGGTCGCATCGCACGACGAAGCTCAGACCCGCGTTCTCGATCGCCGATCGAAAGACTCCCGCGAGCTCCGTGGTGAACGCGGCGAGATCCGTCGGCTCATAGGACGCTTCGATGCGTCCTGCCTCAATGCGCGAGAACTCGAGCAACGTGTTGACGAGCTTCAGCAGGCGGAGCGCGTTGCGATGCGCGACCTCGATCGATTCGCGATCGGCCGCCACGAGCGCGTCGCGGTTCAGCACCGCTTCGAGCGGGCCGAGAAGCAGTGTGAGCGGCGTGCGGAATTCGTGGCTGACGTTGCTGAAGAACGCCGTTTTCGCGCGATCGATCTCCGCGAGCGCTTCCGCGCGCGCCTGCGCTTCGTGATACGCGCGCGCGTTCGCCACCGCGGTGGCGATCTGATTCGAGAGCAGCGCGAGGAAGTCGCGGTATTGATCGTCGTAGCGGAGCCGCGGACTGATTCCTGCGACGAGCACGCCGGCCGGACGGCTGTCGCCGTGCCGCGCGATGGGCAGGACGGCGGCTTGATGCACGATCGTTTCGCCGAAGTCGTCGCGATGCGGCACGCTCAATCCGTCGATGACGCGCGGCTCGTCGGATCGTGGCCAGTCGATCGCGATGTCGCGCGTTTGGGCAGTCAGCCGCGGCGATCCGTTTTCATCGAACAGGTAGATGAGAGCGAACGGCAGATCCCACGGCTCCTTTGCGAGCACGTCCGCGGCGATGCGGCATGCTTCGTCATCGCCGTTCGCCTCCGGGGTTTGCGCGGCGATGTCGCGAAGGATGCGCATGCGGCGCTCGCCGAGGACGCGGGCGGTGATCTCGGCGACGGTGACGAGCACGCCGCCGACGCCGCCGCTCTCCGCGCGGATCGGGCTGTACGAAAACGTGAAGAAGCACTCCTCGGTGAAGCCGTGGCGGTCGAGCGGCAGCCGCCAGTTGTCCCATCCGAACGTCTTGCCGCGCATGACGTCGTCGAACATCGGCCCGATGATGTGCCAGATCTCGGGGAAGATCGCCGCGATCGGACGCCCCATCGCCGCCGGATGTTTGGTGGATCCGAGGATCGGGCGGTAGGCGTCGTTGTAGAAGAAGATGTAGTCGGGCCCCCAGGCGACGGCCATTCCGAACGAGTTGTCGAGGAGGATGCCGATCGCGGTGCGGAGGCTCTGCGGCCAGGATTCGACGGGCCCGACGGCGGTCGACGACCAGTCGGCCGCGCGCATGAGCGCGCCGCTCTCTCCGCCGCCGGAAAGGACGTCGTGATGGACAACCTCGGGCAACGAAAGCTCCTGGCGGATCAGCGGGGCCTGGTGCAAAGGGCGTTCCTTTCGGGACATTCGTTGC
>DATIZY010000152.1:0-10354 GCA_035516895.1 Thermoanaerobaculia bacterium
GTCATCCTCGGCGGCGTCGACACCGGCTGGACGTTTTATACGCCGCTCAGCTCCGAGTACCTCACGAGCCAGGTGGTGCTGGCGATCGCCGGCGTGTTCATCACCGGCTTCTCCTCGATTCTCACCGGGCTGAATTTCATCGTCACCACGCACCGCATGCGCGCGCCCGGGCTGACATGGTTCCGGCTGCCGCTGTTCGTGTGGTCGATGTACACGACGAGCGCGATCCTCGTTCTCGCCACGCCGGTGCTGGCGATCACGCTGGTGATGCTCGCGGTCGAGCGCATCTGGCACTTCGGCATCTTCGACCCGCGCTACGGCGGCGATCCGCTGCTGTTCCAGCACCTCTTCTGGTTCTACTCGCATCCGGCGGTTTACATCATGGTGCTGCCGGCGATGGGCGTGGTCAGCGAGATCATCGCGACGTTTTCGCGCAAGCGAGTCTTCGGCTACAAGTTCGTCGCCTTCGCCAGCATCTCCATCGGCGTCCTCGGCTTTCTCGTGTGGGGACATCACATGTTCGTCGCCGGCCAGTCGGTCTACGCGTCGACCGTGTTCTCGTTTCTCAGCTTCCTCGTCGCGGTTCCGTCGGCGATCAAAGTCTTCAACTGGACGATGACCATGCGAAAGGGGCACGTGCACTTCTCCACGCCGATGCTTTACGCGCTCGGCTTCATCGGGCTGTTCACGATCGGCGGCCTGACAGGGCTGTTCGTCGCAACGCTCGGCGTCGACGTGCACGTGCACGACACCTACTTCGTCATCGCGCATTTCCACTTCATCATGGTCGGCGGCTCGGTCATGGCCTACCTCGGCGCGATTCACTACTGGTGGCCGAAGATTTCCGGAAAGCTCTACCCGGAGATGTGGGGCCGCATCTCGGCGGTGCTGATCTTCTTCGGCTTCAATCTCACATTCCTTCCGCAGTTTCTGCTCGGCTATCTCGGCATGCCGCGCCGCTATCACAACTATCCCCCCGAGTTTCAGGTGCTCAACGTCATGTCGACCGCCGGCGCGACGATCCTCGGCCTCGGCTATCTGCTGCCGCTCGCGTATCTGATCTGGTCCGCGCGCTACGCGAAGGATGCGCCGCCGAATCCGTGGGGCGCGACGGGCCTCGAGTGGCAGACCGATTCGCCTCCGCCGAAAGACAATTTCTACGAAACCCCGATCGTGACCGAGGAGCCGTACAACTATCCGGAGACGGAGAGCGCGTATGCGTGACGGCGTCGTTGCGCATCAGTTCGACGACCTCGAGCAGCAGAACGAGGCCGACCGTCTCGGCATGTGGGTCTTCCTCATCACCGAGGTGCTGTTCTTCGGCGGGATGTTCACGGCGTATATCGAATACCGCACGATTCATCCGCAGGCGTTCTCCATTGCCAGCCACCATCTCGATTACTGGATGGGCACGATCAACACGGCGCTGCTTCTCGTCAGCAGCATGACGATGGCGCTCGCGGTGCACGGAGCGCAGCGCGGCAAGCGGTGGATCTCCGCTCTTTTTCTCTTCTGCACGATCGTGCTCGGGCTCGGATTTCTCGGCGTGAAATTCTGGGAGTACGCGAAGCACATCAATGAAGGCCTCGTGCCGGGCCGCGGATTCAAGTACATGGGCCCCTACGCGCGCGAAGTCGAGCTGTTCATGTCGTTCTACTTTCTGATGACCGGAATGCACGCGCTGCACATGACGATCGGCGTTTGTGTCGTCACGGTGATGCTGCTGCTGACGCTCGCCGGAAAAATCACGCGCGTGTATCACTCGCCGATCGTGATCGCGGGCCTCTACTGGCACTTCGTCGACATCGTCTGGATTTTTCTCTATCCGTGCTTCTATCTGATCGGGGGGCCGAAGTGATCTCCCGCCGCGTCGTGATTCTCAACGGTATCGTGCTGCTGATTCTCCTCGCGGCGACGGCAGCCTTCGCGCGAGTCGATCTCGGCGTCTGGAACACACCGATCGCGATGGCGATCGCCGTCGCGAAAGCCGTGCTGGTCATCCTCTTCTTCATGGAAGTCAAAGTCAGCCCGAAGCTGATCTGGCTGACCGCGGCGATGGGATTCTTCTGGCTGGCGATTCTCGCGCTTGGAGTGTGGACCGATGTCATGACGCGCGTCGCGATTTTTCCGCGGTAACGACGAGAGATTGACCGCAAAGGAAGATAAATGAAGCTCTACACGCATTTGAACTTCGGCGGGAACTGCGAAGAAGCGTTTCGCTATTACGAAAAGCATCTCGGCGGAACAATCACGATGATGATGCGGCAGCGCGATCTGCCGCCGGAAGTGCCGGGCCCGCGCGGAAACGCAGTGATTCACGCGCGCATGAATGTGGCGGGCGTCGAGCTGATCGGTAACGACGTGCCGCCGGAGCATTTCAAGCCGGTGCGAAGCTCGTATCTCTACCTGTCGACGGATTCGAAGGAATCGGCGGAGAGGCTTTACGCAGCGCTCACGGACGGCGGAGAGGTTACGATGCCGATGGCCGAGACTTTTTTCGCGACGCGCTTCGCGCAGTTGCGTGACAGATTCGGCACGCTGTGGAGCATCATTCACGAACGGCCGCGATGACGACGAAAGATTCACCACAGAGAGGATGAAGAGGTCGAAGCCGAAGATGAAGATGAAGACCAGGGCGAAGATGGAGACGAACATTTTTTACTAAGTCCTAAGTCCTAAGTCCTAAGTCCTGAGTCCTGAGTCCCATATCACTCAGTCCTCAGTCCTCAGTCCTCAGTCCTGAGTCCTGAAGTCTGAATCCATGAGCGAAGGTACGGCTCGGTCCTACAATGTCGCGCCATGCGCGACGTCGTCGCCCGCTTCCACGATCTGCATCGCTCCGGCTGCTTTGTCATCCCGAATCCGTGGGACGCCGGCAGCGCGCGCTTTCTCGAGCACCTCGGTTTTTCTGCGCTGGCGACAACGAGCTCCGGCTTTGCGTGGTCGACCGGCCGCGCCGACAACCGCATTACGCTCGACGATGCGCTCGAGCACTTTCGCGCGATGAGCGCGGCGGTCGGAATCCCGGTCAATGCCGATTTCGAGGGCGGATTCGCTGTTCGGCCCGAGGACGTCGGAGCGAACGTGGCGCGATGCGTGGCGACCGGCGTCGCCGGACTCTCGATCGAAGATTCGACGCACGACGCCGCGAAGCCGCTGTTCGATGTCGAGCTGGCCGTCGATCGAATTCACGCGGCGCGCGAAGCGATCGATCGCAGCGGAACGGGCGCGATGCTCGTCGGGCGATCGGAAGGATTCATCGCCGGCCGGCCCGACCTCGACGAGACGATTCGCCGCCTCGTCGCGTATGCGAAGGCCGGAGCCGATTGCCTCTACGCACCGGGGCTGCGATCGATGAGCGACATCAAAGCGGTCGTCGAGGCGGTCGCTCCGAAGCCGGTGAATGTGCTCGTCGGCAGCGACTTCACCACGGTCGCGGAGCTCGCTGCGATCGGCGTGCGGCGGATCAGCGTCGGCGGCGCGCTCGCGCGGGCTGCGTGGGCCGGCTTCGCGAACGCGGCGCGCGAGATCGCGGAACGCGGAACGTTCTCGGCGCTCGCCGGAGCGATGCCGGGCGCCGAGCTCAACTCCCTTTTTTGACCGCGTCCTCTTCGCCCCTCTTGACAGCTGGTTAGGTGTTGTAGTTAGCTATAACACCTAACAAAGAGGAGACGACATGAAACACCTCACGACCGCCCTGATCCTGACGTTTTGCTCCGCCGCCCTCCTGGCCCAGTCGGACGCGCAGAAATCCTTCACGGATTTGAAATCTCTCGCCGGAACGTGGGCAGGCACGATCCGCACAAACCCGCCGCACAAGGACGTCGAAGGACGAACGGCGACGGTGACGATGCGCGTGACGTCGATGGGCAACGCGCTGATGCACGAGGCGACGATCCCCACTCGTCCCGACGATCCGCTGACCGTTTTCTACCTCGACGGCGATCGCCTGATGCTCACTCACTATTGCGATGCCGGCAACCGCCCGCGCATGACCGCGACCGTGTCCCCGGACGGCAGGACGCTCGACTTCGATTTCCTCGACATCGCCGGCAGCACGAAGTACGGCCACATGCAGCACGCCACGTTCACCTTCGTCGACGCCGATCATCACATCGAAGATTGGACGTACCTGGAACCCGGCGACAAACCGGTGCACGCGCGCTTCGACCTGACGCGCACGAAATAGCGGATGGATCGTGAGTGGAATGACGGTCAGCCGATATACCGGCAGCTTCGCGACCGCGTCGTCGCGCTGATCCTCGATGGTGTCTTGAAGGAAGGAGATCCGTTGCCCTCCGTTCGTCACGTTGCGACCGAGTACCGCTTGAATCCGATCACGGTGCTCAAGAGCTATCAGGAGCTCGTGGACGAGGACCTCGTCGAGAAGCGGCGCGGCCTCGGCATGTACGTGAAGCCGGGCGCGCGCGCTCTGCTCCTCAAAGACGAGCGCAAAAAATTTCTCGATGAGGAATGGCCGCGCATCCACGAAACGATTCTGCGGCTCGGATTGAGCGCGGAAGAGCTGCTGAAGCCTTCCGGAAAGAAGAGGCGCTCATGACAGTGATCGAAGCCCACGGACTTCGCAAAACGTTCGGCAGCACGGTCGCGCTCGACGGCATCGATCTCCGCGTCGACGAGGGCCGCATTCTCGGCATCGTCGGCCCGAACGGTGCCGGAAAAACGACCGCGCTCAACGCGATCCTCGGCCTCACACCCTTCGATGGTCAGTTGAACGTCCTCGGCCGCGATCCCTGGCGGCAGCGCGACGACCTCATGCGCGACGTCTCCTTCATCGCCGACGTCGCCGTGCTGCCGCACTGGATCAGCGTCTCGCAGCTGCTCGCGTATGTCGCCGGCGTGCATCCGCGATTCGACCGCGCGAAGGCCGAAGGGTTTCTCCAGAAGACGACGATCCGCTCGTACAGCCGCGTGCGCGAGCTGTCGAAGGGAATGGTCGCGCAGCTTCATCTCGCGATCGTCATGGCCATCGACGCGCGGCTACTGGTCCTCGACGAGCCGACGCTCGGCCTCGACATCCTCTATCGCAAGAAGTTTTACGACTCCCTGCTCAACGATTACTTCGACCGCCGCCGCACGATCGTCGTGACGACGCATCAGGTCGAAGAGCTTCAGGACGTTCTCACCGATCTGATGTTCATCGATCGCGGGCGTGTCGTGCTCGAGTGCAGCATGGAGCAGTTCGAGTCGCGTTACACGGAGCTCATGGTGCGGGCCGAGGAGCTGGAAGCGGCGCGGGCGATGGGGCCGATCAGCGAGCGGCGCGTGTTCGGCCGGACGATTCTCCTGTTCGATCGCGCCGACCGCGAGCGCCTCGCGGAGCTCGGAGAGGTGCGCACACCGGGCATTGCCGATCTCTTCGTCGCCGTCGTCGGAGGAAGCGCCTGATGATGCATGCATCGCTTCTCATTCTGCACATCGGCACCGCGGTCATCGGCCTGCTCTCCGGCGCGCTGTCGATGGTCTTCAAAAAAGGCTCGAGCCTGCATCGCATCGCCGGAAACATCTTTTTCGTCTCGATGATGACCATGGCCGGCGCCGGCGCGATCCTCGGCGCATTCTTCAAGGTCAACGTCGGAAACGTCATGGGCGGCGTGCTGGTGCTGTACCTGGTTGGGACCGCGTGGATCACCGCAAGGCGCCGCGAAAAGCGAATCGGACTCGCCGACATCAGCGCGTTTCTGGTCATCCTCGCCGTGGCATCTGCCGACGCGGCGTGGGGAATTCAGGCGAAGCTGAGCCCGACCGGACTCGAGGCCGGCTATCCCGCGCCGCTGTATTTCATCTTCGGGACGATTGCGTTTCTCTTCGCCGCCTCGGATCTCCGCATGATCGTGCGGGGCGGCGTCGCCGGCGCGCAGCGCATCGCGCGGCATCTCTGGCGCATGAACCTCGCCTTCCTCATGGCCCTGGTCTCGTTTTACCCGTCGCGCGCACACCTCTTTTCGAAGGCGATCAACGATTCGCATGTCCTGTACATCCCGCATGTGCTCCTCATCGGAGCCACGATCTTCTGGATGGTTCGCATGTTAGGCCGCAGGAAAGGAGAACGCCATGGACAGCACGAACAAGAACGCGCGCGTCGCAGGACTTTTGTATCTGTCGCTCATGACGGCGCCGTTTAGCCTCATCTACGTCCCGAACAAACTGATCGTGCGCGGCGACGCGGCGGCGACCGCGTCCAACGTCGCCGCGCACGAGACGATGTTCCGCCTCGCGATCGTCAACGAGCTCCTCGGCTCCGTGATGTTCGTCTTCCTCGCGTTCGCGCTGTATCGCCTGCTGCAGAGCGTCGACAGGATGCTCGCGGCGATGATGACGATCCTCGCTTTGCTCTCGATTCCGATTTCGTTCGCCGGAGCCGCGTGCGAGGTCGCCGCGCTGGAATTCCTGAAGACACCCGATCTGGCGATGCTCCTCATTCGCCTGCACGGCAAGGGAATCGTCGTCAACGAGATCTTCTGGGGCTTGTGGCTCTTCCCGTTCGGGATCCTGGTCATCCGCTCCGGCTTCCTCCCCCGGATCCTCGGCGTGCTTCTGATCGTCAATGCGTTCGCGTATCCGATCGACAGCGTGACGTACATGCTTTCGCCCGACGTCTCGCGCGCGGTCGGTCCGTGGCTGACGATCGCCGAAACCGGCGAGCTGTGGATCATGCTCTGCCTTCTCTTCTGGAGGATCAAACCGCCGGCGATACAAACGCACGTGGCGGCAGGAGCGATCGCGTGACCGAGCTTCCGATCGATTCGGAGGCCCCTGCTCCGTTGCTTTCGCTGCCGACGCGACCGGTGTCGTGGACGGTGCGACGCGAATTCTGGGAGAACCGATCGCTGTATCTCGCGCCGCTGATCGTCGCCGCGCTCGTCTTCTTCGGTTTTCTGATCAGCACCGTCGTCGGCCATTGGCAGCGCATGCTTGCCACCGGCACGGCGGCGTCCGCCGACCAGATCGCGCAGCCCTTCACTGTGGCCGAGGGGATGATCATGGCGGCGATGGTGATCGTGGGGATCTTCTACTGCGTCGATGCCATGCACAGCGAGCGCCGCGATCGCAGCATTCTGTTCTGGAAATCGCTGCCGGTCTCCGACACGACCACGGTGCTGGCGAAAGCGTCGATTCCGATTCTCATTCTTCCGCTGCTCACGTTCGTGATCACGCTCGCCACGCATTTGCTGATGTTGCTCGTCAGCAGCGTGGCTCTGTCGAGGAGCGCGGGCGTTTCATTTCTCTGGACGGCGATTCCGTGGCCGAGCATGTGGCTCGGTCTGCTCCAGCACCTCATCGTCGTCCACGGTCTGCGTTACGCGCCGCTGTACGCCTGGCTGCTGTTCGTCTCGGCGACGGCGCGGCGCGCGCCGTTCATCTGGGCGGCGCTGCCGCTCGTCGCATTTCCGATCCTCGAGAAGATGGCGTTCGGCACGTCGCATTTTCTTGCGGCGATCGAGCAGATGCTGAGCGGCGGTCCGGACAGCTCGGCGTTCTTCAAGCCGAGCACCGCGCCAATGTCGCACCATGCGAGCGCGTTCGCCGGCAGCCCGAGCTTCTGGATCGGCCTCGTCGTCGCCGCTGTGTTCATCGGCCTAACAATCCGCGCGCGGCGTTATCGCGGACCGGTGTAATCTTCGTCCTCTCTGCGGCGACGGGTTCCTGCCATAGAATCCGGGCATGGGATTGTTCGGCCCGGGCGACCCCACAAAGGATTGGCCCGTCTCCTCTGCTCCGATTCCCGAGATCAACAGCGTGTTGATGCAGTTCGACGCGCTTCGCTTCGGCGCGCCGCTCGAAGCCGCGCGGTTCCTCGGCCGTCCCGATCGCTTCGAGAAGAGCGGCAAGAAGGCGATACTGCATTACTCGGGCAAAGGTCTGCGCCTCACCTTCACCGATGACGTCTTGAGCGAGGTCGCATTTCTCATCGGGGCCGCATCGCCGTCAGCGCCCGACGGAACGCGTCTGACGCCGGAGACGGACAAAGAGGCGATCGTGAAGCTGTTCGGCGAGCCCGACCCGGACGGCAGCGACGACATCTGCCTGCAGATCTTCCACGACCACGGCATGGCATCGGATTTCTACATCGACGAGCGCGGAAGGCTCACAGAGTGGGCGCTGTATCCGTCGGAGTGATGCAGGGTTCGATGCGCGGTGTCCGTTTCGTCGACGCAGGATATCGATCGAGGAGCCGCGCGGGACGAATCGGGCGCCGCTCGAGATTGCCTCTGCACGTCGGACAGACGCCGCCGAAGCGCTCCCCGCACGCTGAACAGAACGTGCATTCGAACGTGCACATCATCGCGTCCGGCGAATCGGGCGGCAGATCGCGGTCGCAACACTCGCAATTCGGACGGATCTCCAGCATTCTCACCTCGTCGCTGCCGCGGCGGGTTCCGGCTGCCAGCCGCCGCCGAGCGCGCGATAGAGATCGACGATCGCCACGAGACGATCGCGGCGCGTCTCTGCGAGCGCCGTCTCCGCCGTAAGCAGCTGCTCCTGCGCGTCGAGCACCTCGAAGTACGCGGAGAATCCCGATTCGTAGCGCAGCGTCGCGAGCTGCACGGCCTCGCGATCGAGATCGACGGCTTTCGAGCGCTGCGTTTCCGCTTCGCCGAGCTTCTGATTCGCGACGAGGTCCGACGACACCTCGCCGAGCGCGGAGGTGACGTCGCGCTCGTAGAGGAGACGAGCTTCTTCGAACTGCGCGATCGCGAGCTGCTTCTCGCTGCGCAGGCGTCCGCCGTTGAAAATCGGACCGAGAAGACCGGCCTCGATGTTCCAGGTGTGGCCGCTCCCGAGGAGATTTGCGAGATCGGGACTCTGGCCGCCTAACAACCCCGTCAGGCTCAACGTTGGAAAGAACGCCGCCTCGGCCACGCCGATGTTCGCATTCGCCGCCATCAGCTCCTGCTCGGCCTGGCGGACATCGGGCCGCCGAAGCAGCAGCGTGGACGGCAATCCCGGAGGCACATCGGGCGCAATCGGCTGTTGATCGAGCGTCAGCCCGCGCTCGACCGGACCGGGATTGCGGCCTAACAGCAGATCGATCTGATTTTCCTTCGCCACGATCGCCTGCTCGAGCAGCGGAATCTGCGCCGCCTCCGTCGCCAGCAGCGCTTCGGCGCGCGACGTGTCCAGACGCGATGCCGTGCCGCCCTCGAATCGCCGGCGGAACAAATCCGCCGTGCTCTGAAACGCGGCGGTGTTGCGTTTGGCGATGTCGAGCTGCTCGTCGAGCTCGCGGAGATCGAAATACGCGGCGGCGACCTCGGAGATGAGCGACAACAGCACGCCGTTCCTCGCCTCCTCCGTCGCGAGATATTGCGCGCGCGCCGCTTCGTTGAGCCGCCGGATGCGGCCCCATAAGTCGAGCTCCCAGCTCGCGTTGACGTTCGCAATGATCACGCCGCCGGTGACGTCGCTCGGCGTTGCAAATGTCGAGGTGTGGCCGTACTCGTAGCCACCTTCGTAGCCGACGTTCGGGAATCGCTGCGAGCCGGCGATGCCGTACTGCGCGCGCGCCTGCTCGACGCGCGCCGCCGCGATACGCGCATCGAAACCGTTGCGGAGCGCCTCATCGATCAGCGATCGAAGCGCCGGATCTCGAAAGAGATCGAACCACGGCGTGTCGGCAATCGACGCCGCTTCGGCCGGCGTCGTCTGACCGTAATACGCGCCGGGGACGACGAGGACCGGCCGTTTGTAGTTCGGACCGACGGTGCACGCTGCGCACATTGCCAGCGCAGCGAGTGCGGCGAAGCGACGCATCAATGCGCGCCCCCGACCAGCTGCTCGATCTGCGACTCCTCCGTTTGATGCGACAGCTTCGCTTCGAGCTTGCGCTCGGAGCGCGCGAGGCGCTCGGTGACGACGTAGAGAGCCGGAATCAGAAAGACGCCGATCACCGTCGCCGCGAACATTCCCGCGACGACGACCGTGCCGAGGATCTGCCGCGATGCGGCGCCGGCACCGGTGGCGATCCACAGCGGAACGCAACCGAGAATGAAGGCGAACGACGTCATGAGAATCGGACGAAGTCGCAGTCGTGCGCCGTGCAGCGCCGCACCGACGAGCTGTCCGCTCCGCTCGAACTCCGCCTTCGCGAATTCCACGATGAGGATCGCGTTCTTCGCGGCCAGTCCAATCAGCACGATCAATCCGATCTGCCCATACACGTCGAAGTTGAATTTCCGCAGCAGCAGTCCCATGAGCGCGCCAAACACGGCGACCGGTACCGACAGCAGAACGCTGAACGGCAGCGACCAGCTCTCGTAAAGCGCGGCGAGAATCAGAAAGACGAAGACGATCGACAGCGCGAAGATGCGTCCCGTCGTCCCGGACGCGC
>DATIZY010000153.1:0-7679 GCA_035516895.1 Thermoanaerobaculia bacterium
GAGCAGCGTGATGTCGACGTCTTTCTGTTTCGGATCCCGCGGAAGATAAATGTCGCGGACGACGCCGACCGTCACTCCCGAGATCTTCACGGGATTGCCTTCGGCGAGACCGGCCGCGTCGCTGAACTGCACCTTGTACTCGTTCTTGCGCGAAAAGACTTTCTGTTCGCTGCCGATGAAGAAGAGAAACACCATCAGCACGACGGCGGCCGCGGTGACCAGCGCGCCGACGCGAATCGTTTTGCCTTTTTCTTTGACGGCCATGTGACCTAATTACGAACCTTCCGATCGCTTACGACATTTCAGTCCCGAGTCGTGAGCGCCTTTCATTTTTCTCGGCATTCAGGTCTGGGCGTGCGTGGGTTGGGCGGCGGTGACCATACTCGCTTTCAGAAAATCGCGGAGGTTGGAGTTGTCGGCGTCGCGTGCGGCCTCCATCGGGCCCACCCAGTCGAAGACGCCGCGATTGAGGAATGCGATGCGATCGCCGACCGAGAACGCCGACTGGATATCGTGGGTGACGACGACCGAGGTCACGTTCAGCTTCGATTGCAGGTCAATGATGAGCTCGTTGATTTTCTGCGCCGTGATCGGATCGAGTCCGGTCGTCGGCTCGTCGTAGAGAATCATTTTCGGATCGAGCACGATCGAGCGCGCGAGTCCGACGCGCTTCTTCATGCCGCCGGACAAATCGACGGGCATGAGATTCTCGGTCCCGGGAAGATTGACGAGCTCGAGCTTCTCGCGCACGGCGCGGGCAATCTCGCCTTCGCTCATTTCGGTGTGCTCGCGAAGCGGAAAGGCGATGTTCTCGAAGACGGTCATGGAGTCGAACAGCGCCCCGCTCTGAAACAGCATCCCGAACTTCTTGCGCACGCGATACAGCTCCTCCTCGGGCAGATCGGTGATGTCCTCCTCTTCGACGATCACGCGGCCGGCGTCGGGAGCCTCGAGGCCGAGCATGTGCCGCAGCGTGACCGATTTTCCGGATCCCGAGCCGCCGAGGATCACCATCACTTCGCCGCGGAAGACTTTGAGGTTTGCGCCGCGAAGCACCTGCTTCGGTCCGTACGATTTGTACACGTCCTGAAACTCGACAAACGGCTCGCGCGTCATGCGGCGCCGGTCGGGCGATTCGCGCGGTTCGTTGCGGCGGTCGGTGGGTTCGATGATCGTCATCAGAATGCCAGCAGGAAGAGCTTGGTCAGGAAGAAGTCCATGATGAGGACGGTGATCGCGCCGATGACGACCGTCTGGGTCGTCGAGCGGCCGACGCCGTCGGCGCCGCCGGTGGTGCGGAGCCCGTTGTAGGCGGAGATCAGCCCGACCGCAAACCCGAAGAAAAACGTTTTGCCGATGCCCGAGGCGAGGTCGTTGTACTTCACGGTGTCGATGACGCTGCGGAGGTACCAGTTTGCGGTGAGGTGCAGGTTCGCGACCGCGATGACCAGGCCGCCGACAATGCCGACGAAATTCGAGACGATTGTCAGCACCGGAAACATGATGGTCGTGCCGATCACGCGCGGGACGACGAGCTTCTTGATCGGGCTCGTGGCCAGCGCGCGAAGAGCATCGATCTGCTCGGTGACTTTCATCGTCCCGAGCTCCGCGGTAATGCCCGCGCCCACACGCCCGCCCACCATGAGCGACATCATCACCGGCGCCAGCTCGCGCACGAGCGAGAGCGACACGACCTTGCCGATGAACATCTTCACGCCGAATTCTTCGAGCGAATAGGCCGTCTGCAGCGCGAGCACCATGCCGATGAACAGCGAGGTGATCGCGACGATCGAAAGCGAGCGCACGCCAATCGCTTCGAATTGCGTGACGATGAGCGAAGTCTCGAGCGGGCCGCGCACGATGTCGCGGATCGTCTGCCCTGCGAGCTCGCTGATGCCGCCGACGTACTGCAGCGCGCGCGACGCACGGTCGCGCGTACGGACAAAAACGTTCGGCGCCGAAGCCGGCAGGTTTTCGGTGATCGATGTCATCGCTGTCACATCACCCAAGCTTGTAGGGCACGGCCGCGCCGTGCCGCGGCGCGCCGCAGTCGCGTCCTACATTCGTCATTCCCGGGAAGAACTCATTCAATGTCCGTCTCCGAAAATCGCGCGCAGCAGCCGCCGGATTCCACGCTCCCGATTCTGATCGCGCTGATTCCGCTGCGGCTGTCCCGGCACCGGCGCGCTCTCCGGCTCCATCGGCGACGGCAACTGGAACAGCGTGCCCGGCTCCCCGCCCGCCGAGTGCAGCGGGCATAGCGAGACAGGTTCGGTGCCGGCGACGAAAATCTCCTGCCTCGTCTGCGGGCAGTACGGCGTCGCCAGCATCCCCGACTGCGGGTCGATCGTGCGATCGACGACGTCGTCCGGCTGCTTCCAGTCGACATCGGGAACCATGCCGTCGATCCGGTTCATGTGCGCGACCCACATCGGAATGCACGCATCGCTCCCGGTCAGGCGCACGCTGTGCCCGTCGTCGAATCCGACCCACACGAGCGTGAGAATGCGCGGCGAGTAGCCCATGAACCAGGCGTCGCGATAGTTGCTCGTCGTCCCCGACTTGCCGGCAAACGGACGATCGAAGCCGAGCGCGCGCGCGTGAATGCCCGTGCCGTAGTTGAACACGTCCTTCAGCATGTCGTTGATGACGTAGCAGAGGCTCGCCGGCGCGACGCGCTTCATTTTCACTTCGCGGCTCTCGAGCACTTTTCCCTCGCGCGTGGAGACTGCGAGGATCGAGATCGGCTCCGCTTTCACGCCGAGGTTCGCGAAGGCCGAGTAGGCGTACGCGATTTCGAGCGGAGTCACTTCGAACGATCCGAGTGCGAGCGACGGATACGGATCGAGATGGCTCTGGATGCCGATCGTCGACGCTTCCTTGACCACGTTGGTCAGGCCGGCGTAGTCGACCTCCGCGCGGACCGCGGGAATGTTGTACGAGTGCGCGAGCGCGACGCGCACGCTGACCGGCCCGTGAAATTGGAGATCGTAGTTCTGCGGCTGCCACACCGTGTTGCCGGTGCGGACGGAGATCGGCGCGTCGTCGAGGATCGTCGCCGCGGTCAGCGCCTGCTGTCCGCGCGCCGGGTCCATCGCGGTGATGTAGACGAACGGCTTGAAGAGCGATCCCGGCTGCCGCCGTGCCTGGATCGCGCGATTGAATTGCGTCTTCGAATAATTTCTGCCGCCGACGAGCGCTTTCACGTATCCCGTCCCGGGCTGAATCGTCAGGATCACGCCTTCGAGCGGCGTCGGCGATTTGCGCAGGTATGAATACTTGCGGTTGAGATCGGCGATGCCGCTGTCGAGCGCCTGTTCGGCGGACCGCTGCATGATCGTGTCGAGCGTCGTGAAGATGCGCAGACCTTCGGTCTTGAGCTGCGTCTCGGGATAGGTTTCCTTCAGCTCTTTCAGCACGAGATCGACGAAGAAAGGCGCGCTGCGCGAGGTCTTCGGGAATCGCGCCGTCGTCATCGGAGCTGCCACAGCGGCGTCGTACTCCTGCCGGTTGATCTTGCCCTGATCCAGCATCAGCTTGAGCACGAGATCGCGGCGCGGTTTCGCCCGCTCCGGGTACTTGAGCGGCGAGAGAACGTTCGGCGAGCGGATCATGCCGGCGAGCGTCGCAGACTCCGGCAGCGTCAGATACGTGACGTGCTTGCCGAAGTAGAGCTGAGAGGCCTGCTCGACTCCGATGATCTGCACCGCGCCGTTCTGACCAAGGTAGATCTCGTTGAGGTAGGCCTCGAGAATCTCGTTCTTGCTGTACCGCGTCTCCAGCAGCACCGCCATCACCGCCTCGGTGATCTTGCGGCGCCACGTGCGCTCGGGATTGAGATAGAGATTCTTGACCAGCTGCTGGGTGAGCGTCGAGCCGCCGTGCGTCCATGACTTCGACCGCAGATCGGTGATGAGCGCGCCGATCGTGCCGCGGATCGAGATCCCCTCGTGGTGATAGAAGTTCCGGTCTTCCGTGGCGATGATCGCGTCGGTGAGCGACTTCGGCACCGAAGCCAGCGTCACCGGCACGCGGTCTTCCATCTCGTTGTCGTAGATGGAGGTGATCAGCTCCGGCTCGATGCGCACGCCGCGCAGCGAGGTTCCGTCGTCGAGGCGCGTGATCGACCGCACCTCGGCCCCGCTGAACTCGATGCCGATCGGAACGGCGCGGAACTCGATGTCGGGGTACTCGAAATTCTGCAGATAGATCTCGAGGTCGTTGCCGATGTAGCGGTACTCGCCGGGGTTTGCGACGCGCGATTTCACCTCGTGGTAGCCGACGTGATTGAGCTTCGGCTCGAGCAGCGCGCGCGGGAAGCTCATGCCGGGCACGATCGGAGTGGCGTCGGAGTAGATGCGGCTCGGCAGGTCCCAGCGCCGGCTGGAATCGAATTTCTTCGAGACGACGACGTAGGTGTAGCCGACCCAGCCGATGAGCGCGACGAAGGCGATCATCACCAGGAAGGCGATCCCCGCCGAGTGACGCCAGAAAAAATCTTTGATGCGCGAGCGCTTGGGCATTCGTAGCGAGCGGCGAGCAGCAGGCCGCGAGCGGGTTCCGCTCGCCGCTCGCCGCATACCGCTCGCCTATTACATCGAAGACATGGAGTTCAGAAATTCCGAGTTCGTCCGCGTCTTCTCCAGCTTCTCGACGAGGAGCTCCATCGATTCGACGGTGGAGAGCGGCGAGAAGACCTTGCGAAGGACCCAGATGCGATTCAGCTCGTTGCGCTCGAGCAGCAGCTCTTCCTTGCGCGTGCCCGACTTGTTGATGTCGATCGCCGGGAAGACGCGCTTGTCGGAGAGCTTGCGGTCGAGATGCACTTCCATGTTGCCCGTGCCCTTGAATTCCTCGAAGATCACGTCGTCCATGCGCGAGCCGGTGTCGATGAGCGCCGTGGCGATGATCGTGAGCGAGCCGCCCTCCTCGACGTTGCGCGCCGATCCGAAGAAGCGCTTCGGACGCTGCAGCGCGTTGGAGTCGACGCCGCCCGACAGCACCTTGCCCGACGGCGGAACGACCGTGTTGTAGGCGCGGGCGAGGCGCGTGATCGAGTCGAGCAGGATCACGACGTCGCGCTTGTGCTCGACGAGCCGCTTCGCTTTCTCGATGACCATCTCCGCCACCTGCACGTGGCGAGAGGCCGGCTCGTCGAACGTCGACGAGATGACTTCGCCCTTGACGGAGCGCTGCATGTCGGTGACTTCTTCCGGACGCTCGTCGATCAGCAGCACGATCAGCGTCACCTCGGGATGATTCGAGGTGATGGAGTTCGCGATCGACTGCAGCACCATCGTCTTGCCGGTGCGCGGCGCCGCGACGATCAATCCGCGCTGTCCCTTGCCGACGGGAGCGATCAGATCGAGAACGCGCGAGGTCATGTTGCTCGGCACCTCGAGCTTGATGCGCTTCTCCGGATAGAGCGGCGTGAGATTGTCGAAGAGGATTTTCTCGCGCGCGACGTCGGGATGCTCGAAGTTGACCGCCTCGACTTTGATCAGCGCGAAGTAACGCTCTCCCTCTTTCGGCGGGCGGACCTGGCCGGAGACGGTGTCACCGGTGTGCAGATCGAAGCGCCGGATCTGCGAAGGCGACACGTAGATGTCGTCGGGCCCCGGCAGGTAGTTGTACTCGGGAGCACGGAGGAAGCCGAACCCGTCGGGCAGGCACTCCAAAACCCCCTCGGAGAAAATCAGACCGCTCTTTTCGGTCTGCGCCTGCAGGATCGAGAAGATCAGATCCTGCTTGCGCATGCCCGTCGCGTTCTCGATCCCGAGGTCCTTGGCGAGCTTCGAGAGATCGGGGAGCTTCATCTCCTTCAGCACGCGGATGTCGATCGTCTCCGCGGCCTGCGTCTGCTCGGGACGTCTGCGGTGCTCGCGCTGCGGCTCGACGACCGCCGCTTCGGCCCCGTTTCCGTTCGATGAAGCATCGGTCGATGGAGCACCGGCTTCAGCAGGTACAGCACCGGCGGATGGAGCACCGGCTTCAGCCGGTATCGCCGGCGCCGCCTCGATCGTCCCGGCTGAAGCCGGGGCTCCATTGTCGGCGGCAGCCTTCTCGGCTTTCGGCTTGCGCGTACGCTTCGGTTTTTCCGGCGGTGCTTCGGCCACTGCGGTTTCGTTTTCGAATTCTTGTTCGCTCATGATTTGGAACCTCGTTCAGATGCGCGAGGCGATCTCGCGCCTCACGTCTTCGATGCCTTTCTTGGTAACGACGGAGCAGGGAATCATCGAGTTCCGATCGATGCCGAGTCTCGTCGCAATCTCCTGTTTCTGTTTTGTGAGCTCGTTGTTCGACAGCTTGTCGGATTTCGTGAGCACGATGCGCTCGTCGATGCCGGCGTCGCGCGTCCACGTGTGCATCTGTTTGTCGTGTTCGCCCGGAATGCGGCGCGCGTCGAGCAGCAGGAACATCACCTTCAGCGACTCCGCGGTTTCCAGATAGTCATTGATCAGCGCGCGCCACGCTGCGGCCGTCGATTTCGCGACTTTCGCGTAGCCGTATCCGGGCAGGTCAACGATGTGAAACTTCTGATTGACCAGATAGAAGTGGATGGCCTGGGTCTTTCCGGGCGTCTGACTCACTCGTGCAATGCCTTTTCGCTTCAGCACGGCGTTGATCAGGCTGGATTTGCCGACATTCGAGCGCCCCACCATGGCAAATTGAGGCCGGTTGTCGGTTGGAAAATCAGCGGGACTGTACGCCGCACGGTAAAACTCGACTGATCGGATTTCCAAACAGAGGTGCTGCTGAGGTGTTCGACTATTGTGCCGAAAACTCGGTGCTTGTCAAACAGGCGTCAGGTCTCAGGCGTCGGGCGGCAGGAACTGAGACCTGACGCCTGAGGCCTAACGCCTGGTTTCAATGTGTTACCGGCGGCTCGACGATCTTCTCAGGTTCTGGAAGTTTCGCTTTTGCAGCCAATGGAACAATTGTGCCATCGAGCGCATAGCTGACGACCTCGTCCATCGATTCAACGAGATGGAACTCCATCTTCTCGCGAACGTCGGCCGGGATGTCTTCGAGATCGCGCTCATTCTCCGCGGGCAGGATGATTCTGGTGATGCCCGCGCGCGCCGCGGCGAGGATCTTGTCCTTGACGCCGCCGACCGGCAGCACTTTGCCGCGCAGCGTGATCTCGCCGGTCATGGCGATGTCGCGGTTGACCGGGATCTTCGTCACGGCCGAAAGCAGGGCGGTGGCCATGGTGATGCCGGCGGACGGCCCGTCTTTCGGAATGGCACCTTCCGGCACGTGAATGTGAATGTCGAGGTTCGAGTGAAAATCGGGATCGAGACCGTACAGCTCCGCGCGCGAGCGGACGTACGACAGCGCGGCGCGTGCCGACTCCTGCATGACGTCGCCGAGTTTTCCGGTGAGCGTCAGGTTGCCTTTGCCGCGCGAGAGCGCGACTTCGGTGGACAGGATCTCGCCGCCGACTTCCGTCCACGCAAGGCCGGTGGCGAGGCCGACTTCGCTCTTGTCATGGATCTGCTGCGAGCGGAATTTGGCTTTGCCGAGGAGGTCGCGGACCTTGGAGCGGTCGATGGTGATCTCGAACGTGCCGTCCTGCTTGACCACCTGGCGCGCGATCTTGCGCAGCGTCGATCCGATCTCGCGCTCGAGGTTGCGCACACCCGCTTCGCGCGTGTACGACTCGATGAGCTCTTCGA
>DATIZY010000154.1:0-5610 GCA_035516895.1 Thermoanaerobaculia bacterium
GCTCGATCGATCAGCGCCGCCGCGCTGACCACGCCTTCGTCCGAGACCGAATCCATCCCCGCGACACCGATCGACGCGGTGACGGTGATCGATGTTCCGGCGACCGGCAGCTGCGTCTCGGCAAGACGCGACCGGATGCGCTCCGCGACCTGCTTCGTATTTCCAATGCGCGTCTCCGGCAGCACGACGCAAAACTCTTCCCCGCCGTAACGCCCCGGCACGTCATACACGCGGCAGCTCTCGCGCAGCACCTGGCCGACGGTCTTCAGCACCTGATCGCCAACCGCGTGCCCGAACGAATCGTTGACGGTCTTGAAGTGATCGAGGTCGAGCATGAGCACGGACATCGGCGCGCCGTGGCGCAGCGCGCGATTCATTTCGGAGTCGATCTTCTCCAGCACGTACCAGCGGTTGTACAGGCCGGTGAGCGAATCGCGCGCGGAGATCTCCGACAGCGTCCGGTTCTGCATCAACAGATCGAGGTTCTCTCCCTCGAGCTTGCCGATGCGGTCCTCGAACATGCGGATGCGCGCGTCGGTCTGCTCGGCGAGGCGCAGCAGATCGAAGACCTCGCCCAGGAACTCGCGCTCGGTATCGGTGAACGGCCGCCCGTCCGCCGCGCGCACGACGAGGTTCGATCCGCTCAACCAGACGGTCGACGGGTTCTCATCCGCCGCGACACCGTTTTCCAGCTTCAGCCGCGTGCTGAGAAGGGAGGACAACGGCCTGAGTACTCGCCCCGCGGCTTCGGCGATCCTCCGCATTCGACGTCTCCGAAAATCGCGCGGAGTCTACCGCAAATCAGCTCACGCGCGTTGCTCGATCCGAAAGCGATTATTGCCCGCACGAATCTCGTCGCCGCTGCGCACCTTCGTGTTCTGCGCTGGCAGCGTGTTGAGAAACGTCCCGTTGCGGCTGCCGAGGTCGCGGACACGGACGGAGCCGTCGGGGTCGGGGGCCACCTCGAAATGTTTGCGCGACAGAAACTCGTCGGGGACACGCACATGGCCCTCGCGGCCGACGATCAATCCGCCGGGCGGGATCTCGAACTCCTGTCCGCTCAGCGGACCGTCGATGCAGACCAGAATGTTGCGCTTCGGTCCGTCCGCTTCGATCTCGCGCTGTGCGATTTTTTTCGCCAGCATCGACTCGTCCATGATCTCGGTCGTGCGAAGCCGTGTCGGCTGCACCGGCGTTCCTTCCTCGTCGGTCGGCTCGATGCTGACGAGCGCGGCCCCTGCGCGCAGGACATGGACACCGTCGCCCAGCGGCGCTTCGCTGACGCGCTGGCCGTCGAGGAACGTGCCCATGTGCGAATCGGCATCGCGCACCACGAGCTGATCTCCCTGCAGCGTGATCGAGCAATGGCGGATGTCGAGGTCCGCTTCGTCGAGATCGACGTGGCAGCCCTTGCGGCCGATCCAGAGCGGATGCTGCCCGATCGAGAAGATTCTGTTGATCGACTTGCCGCCGCTGCGCGCGATGACGCGCAGGGACCGCGGCTTTCCCGGCGCGACCAGCGGCACTTTCGCCGCCGGCGCTTCTTCGGCGTGATCGACTTTGTACGGTTTCAGATCGATGTCTTTGATTTCGTCGGGATTGAGCAGCCGCGCGAGCACCGCCGCTTTGCTGCCGGCGAGCCATTCGCCGCATTCGCACGCAGCGATGGCATTCGGCAGATGCACCGCGATCGCGCCCGGAACGTCGTATGCCTGGCCGCACTTCGCGCAGCGGATCAGCGGCATCGGCTGATAATAGCTCGGCTTCGCCTCGCGTTTTCATACAGCTCGGCTTCGCCTCGCGTTGTCAGTTGTCAGTTGTCAGTCGTTCGTTCTCAGCCGGACTGACCCTGCCGCCCGGGTGGCTGGCCTGACAACCGACAACGCGCGCGCAGCGCGGGACGAGGCCGAACCGATCCAACCGCCGGGGTGGGCGGGACTGACAACGGACAACCGACAACGCGAGGCGAAGCCGAGCGGTAGACGAAGCCGAGCTACACTTCCCTCGTCCATGCTTTCCGGCGACACGCCTCCCGTGCGCACTCGCGCCGTGCGATTACGCACGAAATTCGTCGCCGCGTTCGTCGTTCAGACATTCTTCATCACGCTGATCACCGTCGGGATCGAAGAGTGGCGCGTCGTCAGCGGACGCGGATCGCTCGTCTCCGACTACCTCGTGGTCGGGCTCATCGCGCTCGCCGTGTCGCTCGCCTTCGGCTGGCTCGCGGCGCAGCTCATCATTCGTCCCGCGCTCGACGTCGCGCAAACGGCGAAGCTCCTCGCCGACGGCGACCTCACGCAGCGCGCACAGATCGACAGCGGCGACGAGATCGGCTCGCTCGCCGACGCGTTCAACGCGATGGCCGGCAATCTCGAGGAAACTCTCGTCAAGCTGCAGCGATCGCAGGCCCAGCTCAAGTCGGTCTTCGAGATCGTCGGATCGCGCAGCCGCACGGTCGTCGAGCGCGTCGACGAGCAGCGGGCGATGGTCTCGGACACCTATCGCTCGATCGATCAGCTCAACAGCGGCATCCGCACGATCACCGAGAACGTTGAATCGCTTTCCGCCGCGTCCGAGGAGACGTCGGCATCGATGCTCGAGATGTCCGCATCGACCGAGGAAGTGACGCGGCAGACCGAGCGTCTGTTTCACTCCGTCGAAGACACTGCCACGGCGACCGAGGAGATGGTGACGTCGATCGCGGAAGTGGATCGCAACATCGATTACCTCGCGAATTTCGTGAGCAACACGTCCGCGTCCATGGTGGAGATGAGCGCGTCGATCGCGCAGGTCGAATCGAACGCCGCGCGCTCGTACGACCTCTCGCTCGCCGCCGCGGAAGCGGCCGAGTCGGGGATGAGCGCCGTTCGCGAAACGATCATCGCCATGGAGCAGATCCGCAAATCCGTCGCCGACACCAACGCGGTCGTCGCGCGTCTCGGTGAGCGCTCCACGGCGATCGGACGGATCCTCGGGGTCATCGAAGACGTCGCCGAGCAGACGAACCTTCTCGCGCTCAACGCCGCGATTCTCGCAGCGCAGGCGGGCGAGTCCGGCAAAGGCTTCTCGGTCGTGGCGACTGAAATCCGCGAGCTCTCCGAGCGCGCGGCATCGTCGACGCGCGACATCTCCGCGCTGATCAAATCGGTGCAGGAAGAAGTGCGCAACGCGCTCAAATCGATCTCGTCGGAGACGAAGCTCGTCGAAGCGGGCGTCGCGCTGTCGCACGAAGCGGGCAAGGCGCTCAACAACATTCTCGAATCGGCGACCAACGCTTCGAACATGGGAAAGGAAATCGCCTCGGCCACGAATCAGCAGGCCGAGGGCAGCGAGAACGTCACGCGTGCGGTCGAGCAGCTGCAGGGCATGGTCAAACAGATCAACGCTGCGACCGAGCAGCAGGCGAAGGGCTCGGACTACATTCTGAAAGCCGTCGAGTCGATGCGCGAGGTCGCGCAGTACGTTCGTCAGACGATGATCGAGCAGAAGTCCGGCTCGACGATGATCTCCACGTCGACCGAGCAGATGATCGACATGATTCACAAGATTTTTCAGGTCGCGAGCGATCAGTCGCACGAGAGCGAGAAGATCGTGGTGACGATGGAGCAGGTGCGCGCGATCGCCGAAGGGAATCGCGAGTCGGCGAACGAGATGAGCGACGCGCTGACGATGCTCTCCGACGCGATCCGCAGCCTCGAGGAAGAAGTGCGGAAGTTTCGCGTACGCTCATGAGCGAGCGGCGAGCAGCGACGAGCGAGCACGATGCGATGGGCGGCCCGCCGGCCGCTCGCCGCTCGCCGCCCGCCGAATTGCGCTTCATCGGCTTCCGCCTCGGCAGCGAAACGTTTCTCATCGACATCATGGCCGTGCGGCAGATCGTGCCGTACAAAGGCTCGACTCCGGTGCCCGCAGCGCCGTCGTTCGTCGAAGGCGTAATCGTCGCCGGCGACCAGGCCGTGCCGGTGATCGACGTGCACGCCCGCCTGATGCCGCAGCACACGGACATCGCACAGGAGCCGCTCGTCGTTCTGACGCACACGCCCGCGGGAACGATCGGACTGAAAGTCGACGACGTGCGGCGCATCGTCACGCTCACGCCGCAGGCGCTGCTCCCGGCGCCGGCGACGATTCGCGGCATTCGCGGCGATTCACTCGTGGCCATCGCGCCGCAGGACAATGAAGTGTTTCTCGTGCTGGATGTCGACGCGCTGTTGACATCGCACGAACAGGAACAACTCGAAGGACTTAGGACTTAGGACTTAGTCCCACCCTTCCCGAAGGACTTAGGAGTTAGGACTGAGGAGTTAGTCTGAACCCGACGGGCACGCCTAAGTCCTGAGTCCTAAGTCCTAAGTCCTGTATTCTTCGCGCGATGTTTGCGCGGCCGCGCCTGCTGCAGCTGACCGGGGCGATGAAGGGGAAGCTGATCGTCGTGTACGGCGATATCGTCGCCGACCGCTTCATCTACGGCACTCCGAAGCGCATCTCGCGCGAGGCTCCGGTGCTCATCCTCCGCCAGTACCGCGAGGACGTGCTGTTAGGCGGCGGCGGAAACGCCATCAACAACATCCAGTCTCTCGGAGGGCTGCCGATTCCGGTGTCCGTCGTCGGCCGCGACGCGCACGGCGATCAGCTGGTCGAGAAGATGACCGAGCAGGGCATCGACTGCAGCGGAATCCTGCGCGTCGCCCGCTATGCGACGCCGACGAAGACGCGGATCCTCGGCGGCTTCCCGCATGCGGCGCGGCAGCAGATCGTGCGCTTCGACTTTGAGGACGCGCTCGAAATCACCGAGGAGGAATCGAAGCAGTTTGCGGCGCTGCTGCGCGATCAGATGTCGATCGGCCACGCGGGACTCATCAGCGATTACGGCTACGGCGTGGTGACGCCGCCGCTCGCGGCGAATCTCACCGCGTTCGCCACGCGCAAACCGGTGACGCTCGATTCGCGGTACAGCCTGCTGCGATATCCGGACGTCACCGCGGCGACGCCCAACGAAGAGGAAGCCGCGGCGGCCGCCGGCATTTCGCTCTTCGACAACGGCGACGATCGCATTCGCGAGGTGGCCGAGGCGCTGCAGCAGAGCCTCGATTGCGAGGCGATTCTGATCACGCGCGGCAGCCGCGGCATGGCGCTGTTGGAGCGCAACAGCCTCGAGCCGGTCTTCATCCCCGTGTACGGCACCGACCAGGTTGCGGACGTCACGGGCGCGGGCGACACCGTCATCGCCACATTCACGCTCGCGCTCGCGGCAGGCGCGTCGTACGCCGAAGCGGCGAAGCTCGCGAACTATGCCGGCGGTATCGTCGTGATGAAGATGGGCACCGCGACCGTGTCGAACGACGAGCTTCGCCACGCGATCGAGCGCGACGAAGAACTGCAATCGTGAACGCGCCGATTCTCACCGAGACGGAGCTGCTGCGCGTCGCGAGCGACGAGCGCGCGCACGAAAAATCGATCGCCTTCGCGAACGGCGTCTTCGATGTGCTGCACGTCGGACACCTGCGCTACCTGCAGGATGCGTCGCGCCAGGCGGACGTGCTGATCGTCGGCGTGAACAGCGACGAATCGGTGCGCGCGATCAAAGGCGAGGGGCGGCCGGTGACCAAC
>DATIZY010000155.1:0-6283 GCA_035516895.1 Thermoanaerobaculia bacterium
GGTGAACGCCGATGAAGTGCGCGCGCTGGCGTCGTGGATGACGTGGAAGTGCGCGGTCGCCGGCATTCCGTTCGGCGGGGCGAAGGGCGGCGTGATCTGCAATCCGAAGCAGCTGTCGAAAAACGAGCTGCGCAAAGTCACGCGCCGCTTCATCACCGAGCTCGGCGACACGATCGGACCGCACACCGACATCCCCGCGCCCGACGTCAACACGGACTCCGAGACGATGGCTTGGATCTACGACACGTACGACATGATGCATCCCGGCAAGAACAACCTGCCGGTCGTCACGGGAAAACCCGTCGCGATGGGCGGCTCGTTAGGCCGCAACGAAGCGACCGCGCGCGGATGCCTCTTCGTCACGCGACGCGCGATCGAGCAGGGCGCCGTGCGCGGGCTCGACTCGCTCACGGGCGCGACCGTCGCGATCCAGGGATTCGGCAACGCCGGATCGATCGCCGCACGGCTCTTCGCGGAGGCGGGAGCGAAAGTGATCGGCGTCAGCGATTCGACGGGCGGCGTGATGTCCGATTCCGGCATCGACGCGAACGTGGCAATCGTTCACAAGAAGCAGAGCGGCTCGGTCGTCGGACTCGCCGGAACGAAGAACATCACCAACGACGAGCTGCTGCACCTCGATTGCGACGTGCTGATTCCAGCCGCGTTCGAGAATCAGATTCGCGCGGACAACGTCGGCGGCGTCAAAGCGAAATTGATCGCCGAGGCCGCGAACGGCCCGACGACGCCCGCGGCCGACGCGGTGCTGTTCTCGCGCGGCGTTCCGGTCATTCCCGACATCCTGGCGAACTCCGGCGGCGTCACCGTCAGCTACTTCGAGTGGGTGCAGAACATCGAGAACGAGCACTGGAGCGAGGACCACGTCAACGAGCACCTGCGCGAGAAGATGGAAGCGGCCTGCGACGCCGTGCTGCAGATGCAGATCGAGATCAAAGACCGCCACGGCGCGAACGTCGATCTCCGCACCGCCGCCTTTGCGCTGGCGATCAAGCGCGTCGCGGATGTGGCGCTCGTTCGGGGCATCTGGCCGTAGAAAACCGCTGGATGCACTGGGCGGCGAGGCGCGTTAGGCCGCGCCGCCCCGCGCTCCAACGATCCCAACGCGCCCGACGTCCTCACTCACAGTGCGCGTCTTCGAGCCGCCGCCGGTCGGACTGCCCTCGCCCCGGATTCAGGGCCGGCGCTGCGGGCTCATCGCACCGCCTCGATTCGATCGCGGCGAATGGGGATTTCCAACCGCACCGGCTTCCCCTCGTCGTTCAACGAAAACGTGGCGAGGACCGGATAGTCTTCGCGGAACACCGGATCGCGCCAGCGGACCGCGAACGTGTCGTACTGCCAGTGGAAGAGGTCGGCGAACTGGCCATGCGCGAACTGGAGCACGAGGTGATCTCCGTCGCGGGTGATCGCCATGTCGCCGAACACGCGATCGACGTAGACGCCGGCATACGCATCGAGGCCGACGCTGGGATGCGTGCCGGCGACGCGTTTCCTCTCGCGCTCGGCCAGTTCGCCGGCATCTCGTTTTTCGCCGCGGTCGCGCTCGGCGAGTGCTGTCGCGCTGCCGTCGCGGAGCGGGAGTCCGAGTAGCGTATCGAGGATGCGCTTCGTCAGCGCCCACGGCAAACCCGATCCCTCCCACGAATTGACCAGCACCGCGACGCCGATCTTCTCCCTCGGCAGGACGGCCATCCCCGAGGGCATTCCGTCGGCATTGCCGCTGTGCCAGAGCATCATGCGCCCGCGGTAGTCGATCACGTTCCATCCGAATCCATACGTGGCGAAGAACTCTTCGTCATACGATCGCAGCACCGCGGAGGGAACGCTCACGAGCATCTGCGGCGAGTGCATCTCCTCCATCGAGGCCTCGCTGACGATCCGTTTCCCGTTCCAGGTGCCGTCGCCGAGCTGAAAGCGCAGCCAGGTAGCAAGGTCTTTCGGAGTGCTGACGATCCCGGACGCGGGAGGAACCGTGGCGAAGCGAAAATGGCGGACAGGCTGCTGCACGCCGTCGATGCGCGCGTGCGGCGAGGCGGCGTCGGGCAGGTCGAGATTCTCGTCCGCGTTGGTGTCGCTCATGCCCAGCGGCACGAGCAGCCGCTCCCGCACCAGCGCGCTCCACGACTTTCCGGTCACTGCCCGGGCCATGGCTTCCGAGACCGAATAGAGAATGTTCGAGTAGACGAAGTCCGCGCGGAACGCACCCCGCGGGCGGAAGTATCGAATGCGCCGGAAGGTCTCGGCCTGATCGTATCCGCTGAGGCGGATCAGCAGGTTGCCATTCTCGAGCGCCACCCGATGCGCGAGCAGGTCGCGCAGCGTCGTTTCGGAATCACGCACGGAGTCGGGGAAGACGATCTGCGGCGCGACATCGCGCACGCGGTCGTCCCAATGGAGCTTCCCCTCGTCGACGAGCGTGGCGATCATCGCGGCGTTGAACGATTTCGAGAGCGAGGCGATATCGAAATGCGTGTTCTCGTCGATCGTCTCCGGCGCGCCGAGGCGCCGCACACCGTAGCCTTTGGCGCCCACGATGCCCTCGCCGTCGACCACGACCACGGCGAGGCCCGGCACTCCCCAGTCGCTCCGCGCCTTCTCGATGTAGGCGTCGAGCGCGGGCGGAAACGGACGAGTGGCCGCTGCGGCGAGCGCCGCAGTCAGAATTTCGACGCATGCGAGAAAGAGAATTCGCCTCATCGCCGAATTGCCTCATGCGCGGCCGCGCACACCGAAATGCGGATGACAGAACGAGGCACGGTGCATTCGGCTTCACCACACCTTGCAGCTGTTCGCGCCGCGCACCATCGGATTGCCGTCCTTGCAGTTGAACGCCTTCTGAAACTCCGGCATGTTCGAGACGATGCCGTTGATGCGGTACTTGCCGGGCGAATGCGGATTCGTGATCGCGTTCACGCGCAGGTTCTCCGGCCGCTCGTTCTCGCATGCCCACTGCGCGAAGCCGATGAAGAAGCGCTGATCGGGCGTGAAGCCCTGCGCCTGCTGCTCCGGCGTCAGCGCCTCGTTCGGATCGGCTTCCTTCCAAGCGACGTACGCCAGCAGAGTGCCGCCGAGGTCGGCGACGTCCTCGCCGGAGGTGAGCTTGGAGTTGATCTTGATGTCGTCGACGATCGTGTACTGCGCGTACTGATCGCGCACGCACTGCACCCTCTCATCGAAGTTTTTCTTATCCTCGGGCGTCCACCAGTTTTTCAGGTTGCCCTGGCCGTCGAACTGGCTGCCTTCGTCGTCGAAGGCATGGGTGAGCTCGTGGCCGATCGTCGATCCGGTGTTGCCGTAGTTCGGCGCGTCGTCTTCCTTCGGATCGTAGAGCGGCGGCTGCAGCACGCCGGCGGGAAAGTTGATGTCGTTCATCTGAGGGTTGTAGTACGCGTTGACGGTCGGCGGCGTCATCCCCCATTCGCCGCGGTCGACCGGTTTGCCGATCTTCGCCAGCTCGCGGCGCGATGCGAAGACCGTCGCGCGCGTCGCATTGCCGAAGAAATCGTCGGGCTTGACGTCGACCGATGAGTAGTCGCGCCAGCGATCGGGATATCCGACCTTGTTCGCGACGTCGTGCAGCTTCTCGATCGCGCGCTGTTTCGTGGCGTCGGTCATCCAGTCGAGGTTCTTGATCTCCTGCTCCATCGCCGCCTCGATGCGCCGGGTCATGTCGACCGTCTTCGCTTTCGTGTCCGCGGTGAACGTGCGGCGCACGAACTCCTCTCCTAACGCTTCGCCGAGGTCGCGGTCGACGTAGCGGACGCAGCGCTTCCAGCGCGCGGGAAGCACTTTCACGCCGCGCAATGTCTGGCTGAAGAACGCGAAGTTCTCGTTGACGAACTCCGACGAGAGGTACGGCGCGCGCGAGTGGACGGCGTGCCATCGCAGGTACGCCTTCCAGTCCGACAGCGGAACGCTTTGGATCTCTTTGTTCAGCGCCTGGAAAAACTTCGGCTCCGTAACGTTGATGGTCGATATGTTGGATAAGCCGTTATCCGCGAAGTAGGCCGGCCAGTCGAACGACGGTGTCAGCGCCTCGAGCTTCGCCGGAGACATCTTGTGGTAGAGGTTGTACGGATTTCGGCGCTCGACGCGGGTCAGCGACGCCTTCGCCAGGCTGGTCTCGATGCGCATCACCGTGGCGGCGTCTTTCTTCGATTGCGCCGCCGATTCCCCCGTCAGCTCGAGCATTTTCGCGACGTGCTGCAGGTACTTGTCGCGGATCTCCTTCGATTTCGCGTCCGTCTTCAAGTAGTAGTCGCGATCGGGAAGTCCGAGTCCGCCGGCGTGTGCGAAGGCGATGACCTGCGTCGCGTCGCCGAAGTCCTGATCGGAGCCGAAGCCGAACATCCATCCGCTGCCGTAGTCTTTCTGATGCTGATCGGCGAGGAGCGCGGCGAGCTGCTTCTTCGTTTTCAGCGCCGCGATCTTGTCGAGCACGGGCTGCAGCGGCTTCGCGCCGAGCGACTCGATGCGCTGCTCGTCCATGCACGAGGCGAAGTAATCGCCGATTTTCTGCTGCACCGCCGTTCGGTCGGCACTCGGCTTCGCCACATCCTCCAGCACGCCCCACAGGAATTGCTCGTTTTCCTGCGCGAGCTTTCCGTAAACGCTCCACGAGGCCTGGTCGGGCGGAATCGGATTGTTCTTCATCCATCCGCCGCACGTGTACTGGTAGAAGTCGGCGCAGGGATCCGCGGCGAGGTCCATCGACGGAACGTCGAGGCTCGGCGTGTACGGGAGCACGGTCAGCGGGTGCTCGGGAATCGTGTTGACCTGCGACGGCGCCACCATCGGCGGAGGTCCCGGCTGCGACGGTTTCTCCGGCGCGGGCTTCGGCTGCTGAGCAACGAGCGGCATTGCGACAAGGAGCGCGATCCACATTCTCTTCATGGCCGCACAGTCTATTTCAAAGCCGCGAGCGAGGACGTTCGCCGGCTCCGCCGGAATGTCGCGCTTTTTGTGACCTCGTGCCGCCCGGAACGACGGGATTTCGGCACGGCGCAGCCGTGCCCTACAAAAAACCGTGGCACCGAAGCGCGTCGTCGCCCGGCGGAACGTTACTCGTCGGGACTAGACTAGAATGGCCGTTTCCATTGAAGGAGAGACCATGGCCGATTTGTCGACGACGTTCACCGGAATTCGATTCGAGAATCCGTTTCTGCTGTCGTCCGCGCCGCCGACCGAGTCGGACAGCAACATCATGCGCGCGTTCGACGCCGGCTGGGGCGGCGTGGTGACGAAGACGATCGGCCTGCATCCCGTGGTGAACGTCAAAGGTCCGAAAACGAAGTTCCTTCGCGCCGACAACAGCGGGTACCGGCTGTCGATGAACAAGCGCGCCGAATCGACACTCATTGCGTCGTGGAACTGGGAGCTCATCTCCGACAAGCCGCTCGACTGGTGGATCGGAAAGCTGAGCCGGATCAAAAAGGCCTACCCGAACAAGATCCTCGTCGCATCGATCATGGCCGGCTCCGGCAACGACAAAGAGCTCAGCAACTGGCAGACGCTGACGAAGGCGTGTCAGGACGAAGGCGCCGACGCGCTCGAGCTCAATTTCTCCTGTCCGCACATGGACCGCGTCGACATGGGGTCGAACGTCGGCAAGGACAAAGTCCTCTGCTCGGTCGTGACCCAGGCCGTGAAAGAAGTGTCGAAGATTCCGGTGTGGGTCAAGCTCACGCCCGCGACCGCGGACATCGTCGAAGAGGCGGGAGCGTCGTTCCGCGGCGGTGCCGACGCGATCTCGTCGTCGAATACCTTCCCCTCGCTCCCGGTCATCGATCCGAACACCCTCGAGTTCGAGATGAACGTCGAGGGCTACGTCTCGCCGGGCGGCCTGGGCGGGCCGGCGATTCTGCCGCTGTCGCTGGCGAAGATGTCGCAGATGACGAAGGCATTTCCGGACAAGGAATTCTCGGGCATCGGCGGCATCGCCACCTTCGATCACGCGCTCTGCTACTTCCTGTTAGGCTGCGGAACGGTGCAGGTCTGCACGGCGGCGATGCTCGACCAGGCGATCGGCCCGAACGTCGTCAAAGGACTCATCGCCGGGATGACGGAATTCATGGAGCGGCGCGGCTTCAAATCGCTCGAAGATTTCCGGGGGATGCGGCGCGACCGCATCGTGGCGCATTCGCAGATCAAGCGCCCCGAGCAGTTCGACTATCGCGGTGGATACGAGTCTGCCGAAGAACACGAGGGATATGCGGCTGCTGGTCTCAAGTCCTGAGTGAAGGCTCAAGTCCGGAGCGAAGGCTCA
>DATIZY010000156.1:0-3285 GCA_035516895.1 Thermoanaerobaculia bacterium
TTCAGCGATGGCATGTCACACAATCCGTGAGGTGCCGCGTCTCGATCTTGTAGTGCGCGACGAGCGCCCGTCCGCGTGCCATCTGATCGGGCGGCTCGACCCAGGCCATGTTCAGGATCTGGTCGGGCGGTCGCAGATGGCGCGCCGGTTCGCGATGGCAATCGACGCACCAGCGCATGTTCAGCGTGACCGCCCGATAGGTGATCGGCATGCGATCGACGCGTCCGTGACACGTCGAGCAGCCGATTCCGTTCCGGACGTGCGCGCTGTGATTGAAGAACACGTATTGCGGCACGTCGTAGACGCGCGTCCACTGAAGCGGAATGCCGGTCAGATAGCTGCGCCGGACCGGTTCGAGCAGCGGCGCGTCGCGCCAGATCTGCGAGTGACAGGTCATGCACGTGTGCACCGGCGGCATGCCGGCGAACGAGCTTTCCTCAACGGATTCGTGGCAGTAGCGGCAGTCGATTCCCAGACCGGCGACGTGATGCTGATGGCTGAACGGCACGGGCTGCGCGAGAGGCATGCCCTGATGCGTGCGCCACGGCGAGTTGTACGCCGCCCAACCGACCGCAATGGCGATGAGCGGAAGGACCAGAATCGCCGCGAGAATCAGGTTGATGTTGACGGAGGCGATCCGAGAAAAAATCTGCGCCACTTGCCGGGAAGGCGCGATGCACAAAATCTGCCTCGCCGAAATTGATGGGGTTCAAAGGGTTTTCTTCACCGCAGAGAACGAAGAGGACGAAGCACATCTCGGTCGTCTCTTGCGGCCCTTTGTGGTGAACGCGGCTCGGCTACGGTTGAGCGATCCTCTGCTGATATTCGGCGGGCGTCATTTTCGCAAGCTGCGGAATGACGTTCACGATCTCCCACAGCTTGTCGTCCGACTCCAGCGCGCCGAACGCGGGCATGCCGGTCATCCTGATGCCGTTCTTCGCGATCCAGAAAATCATCGCCGGATCGTCTTTCGCGAGCTCATCGGGTTCGGGCGGCGTGGGATCCATGTGCTTTGAGAAGTCGGCGCCGTCGGTTCCCGGCGCGCCGTGGCACGTCTCGCAGGTCATGTGATATTCGGCGAATCCATCGGCCAGCTTTTCGGGATCGCGGATGACCACCGGTTTGACGCCGCGCGCGTGGCGCGCCGCGGAAGTCATCATGACTTTGTCGAGCGTATTGGCCATCCACGCGGGCTCGCCGGCCGCGACGTTGATCCAGCCGGAGTCCACGACGACGAAGCAGGCACCTGCGCCGATGACGATGACGACGAGCAGCGTGAGAATCACGTGCTTCATTCTTCGATGTTACTGCGGCATCCCCCTCTACACCATCTCCTTGATCTTGTCCTCGGTCAGCGTCGCAATGATCTTCTTGCGATCGACCTCGCCGCGGGCGAGCGACTCGGCGAATTTCACCGCCTGCTCGGCCTTGACCTTCGGCGGCATCGGCGCCTCGAACGGATCGACGACGGCCTCGATCAGCACGGGACCGGCGATCGCCATCGCCTTCGCCACGACGTCCTCGCATTCGCCGGGATCCTGGAGGTGAAACGCGGTGAATCCGAAGCCGCGTGCGATCGACGTGAAATCGATCGGCTGCAGCTCGCAGCCGTACTCGGGATTGCCGAGCATGACCATCTGCTCCCATTTGATCTGGCCGAGCGCGTTGTTTTTGATGATGAAAATCTTTACTGGTAATTTGTACTTCACCGCCGTGGCCAGCTCGCCGATGAGCATGGTCGCGCCGCCGTCGCCGACGATGGCGATGCACTGCCGGTCGGGATAGGCGAGCTGCGCCGCGTTCGTGTAGGGAATGCCGCACGCCATCGTGGCCAGCGTGCCGGACAGCGAGAACAGCTGTCCGCGCCGCGCTTTGATGTGCCGCGCGAACCAGGTGGTGATCGTGCCGGAGTCGCACGACACGATCGCGTTGTCTTTGAGATGCCGCGACACCGCCGCCGCGAGCCGCTGCGGCTTCATCGGCGTGTCGTCGCGGCCCTCGCGCTCCTTCATCAGCTCCCACCATTCCTTCATGCCGGCCTGCGCCTTTTCGAGGAAGCCGCGGTCCTGTTTGCGATTGAGATGCTGCGCGAGGCGGGCGAGCGTCTTCTTCGCGTCGCCGACGAGGCCGACATCGACCGGATATCGCAATCCGATGCGCACCGGATCGGCGTCGATCTGTACCGCGCGCGCCTGGCCGGGCTTCGGCATGAACTCCATGTACGGGAACGAGCTGCCGACGATCAGCAGCGTGTCGCAGCCCATCATCGCTTCTTCCGAAGGCTTCGTGCCGAGCAGGCCGATGCCGCCGGTGGTGAACGGCGACTCGTCCGGAATCACGCCTTTGCCGAGGAGCGCTTTGATCACGGGGGAGGCGAGGAGGTCGGCGATCTGTTCGACTTCGTCGCCGGCGTCGAGCGCGCCGCGACCGACGAGCATCGCGATTTTCTTTCCGCCGTTGAGAATCGCCGCTGCCGCGCGGAGATCGTCTTCTTCCGGAACGTTTCCGCCGATCGTCAAGACGTCGGAGACGTGATGCGGCCGATTGCGCTTCGAGCGATCGCCGTTGCCTTTCTGGTCCTGCAGATCGACGGGAAAGTTCAGATGCGTGACGCAGCGGCGGGCGAGCGCGATGCGGCACGCGAGCGAGGTCACGTTCTCGACGTGCGCCGCGCCCATCACACGGACGCTGTAATGCGCGACGTTCTCGAAGAGCTTGTCGAGATCGACGTCCTGCTGCGAGAACGTGCCGATCAGGTCGTGATAGTGATGGCCGGTGATCGCCAGCACCGGCTGTCCGTCGAGCTTCGCATCGTAGAGGCCGTTGAGCAGGTGAATGCCGCCCGGTCCGGACGTCGCCAGACAAACGCCGAGGCCGCCGGTGTACTTCGCGTGAGCACAGGCCATGAACGCGGCGGCTTCTTCGTGGCGGACCTGGATGAACCGGATCTGCTCCTGATGCGTTCGGAGCGCTTCCATGATTCCGTTGATGCCGTCGCCGGGGATCCCGAAAATGGTCTCGACTCCCCAGTCGATCAGCGTCTCGATCATGATTTCTGCGGCAGTCTTGGACATGAATTGACCTCCGCCGATCGCGTCAGCATTCTGCGTGCCGCCACGCGAGTAGGAAGGACTTAGGACTCAGGACTTAGGACTTAGTAGTGAGGACTCAGGACTTAGGACTTAGGACTTAGTAGTGAGGACTGAGGACTGAGGACTGAGGACTGAGGACTGAGGACTGAGGACTGAGGACTGAGGACTGAGGACTGAGGACTGAGGACTGAGG
>DATIZY010000157.1:0-15397 GCA_035516895.1 Thermoanaerobaculia bacterium
CACGGCAAAATCCGGCCGGCAGCTTTCGCGATCGGCGCCATCCACCGGCGCATACGCACGTTGGGCGAAATGCGTACTGAGGTTCGCGGCGAGATGGCCGCCGGCGGAGAAGCCGAGTACGCCGATCTTCTGCTTGTCAATGTGCCACTGCGCGGCATGCGAGCGCACGAGGCCGACCGTTCTCTGCGCATCCTGCAATGCCGCAGGCGCTGACGGGCCGGAATTCGGAACGCGGTATTTCAACACGACGCATGTGATCCCCTTCGCCGCGAACCACTCGCAGGCCTCGGTGCCTTCGAGGTCGATTGCGATGCCGTGATAAGCGCCGCCAGGAAAGACCACGACGGCGACGCCGCTCTCGTTCACCTTCGGCAAGTAGACGCTCATCGTCGGCGTCGACACGCTCGTGATTGCTCTCCACGGTCGCCCCGCAACCAGCGGCTTCGTCACGACCGTGACAACCTCGGGCCCCGCCGGAGGCTGCGAGTCCGGCGGCGCCGCCGGCCAGATCGCGGTTGTCGTCTGCGCATTCACCGAAACAGCGAAGAGGAAAAAGAGCAGCGCTTTCATACGGTCCTTGCCGGCGCCTGAGCGTCAATGCTCTTCCAAAAACATCCGCTCGAACAGCTCGTCCACTTCCGCCGCGGAAATGTCCCGATCGCGATCGGGCCACCATTCGACGAGCGCCAGCACTCCGCCCGCGTGCGCGAGCGCGATTGCGCGGAGGTGATTGCGCGGGATGTCACGCGCGCGCGGCGAACGGCTCAAGCGCTGCTCGATTGCGTTCGCGATGTGGATCCGTCCTGACGCGAGCACCGCGGCGTGTTTGCCTGCGGCGCGCAGTGCGCGGGGAAAGTCGCCCGCCTCATCGACGTGATCGAGCAGCTCGCGCAAGGGGACGACGCGATCGGAGGATCCCTTTGCAATGAAATCGGCGAACCACGTCCAGAATCGATCGACGTCGCTCGCGAACAGATCGTTCTTCCCGTCGTAGTGCACGTAGAACGTCGACCGGCCGACGTGCGCGCGATCGAGCACGTCCTGCACGGTGATCGATTCGAACGGCCGCTCGGTGATCAGCTCCATGAGCGCGGCGCCGAGGGCAGAGCGGGTCCGGGCGGTGCGGGGGTCGCCGTTCCTGGACACGGGGCCGCGCGTTGTTCGGTTTCTTCTCGTAGCGATGCGTAGATTGTGACGCATGACGGACTCTCGCAAAGGCGGTCTCGCGCTCATTGCCGGAAACGTTGCATTGCTGTTCACGATGGCTCTGCATCCGACCGGACATCAGATTGTTGCGGCCGGCAGCGGATGGAGTCCGATCCTGCTGCTCAATGTCGCGGTGCACACGCTCGGAATCGCCGCATGTCCCATCCTCTTTCTCGGCGCCCTGGCGCTGACGAACGCGATCGAGGACGGACGGCGCGTCGCGGTGACGGCACTCGTCGTTTACGCGTTTGCGCTGCTCGCCGGAATGCTCGCGGCCTCCATGAGCGGCTACGTGGTAACCGACGTTTATCAGCGCATCGCGCTCGCTCCCGATCCGCAGACGGCGCAGGTTTGGCGCGTATTTCTGCGCTACAGCGGCCTTCTGAATCAGGCGTTCGCGCGCATTCTCGTCATCGGCGGAGCGGCAGCGATCATCCTGTGGTCGTGCGCGATTCGCGCGCGCGGCGTGAAGTGGTACGGCATCGTGTCGAACGTCGCGATCATCATCGCCGTGATGTGGGGGCTGCCGCTCGATGTTCATGGTTACGGAGCGGTGGTTCTGCTGCAGGCGGGCTGGTTCATTTCGGTCGCGTCGATGATGCGAAGCGGCAGGGCGGGCGCGCCGGCACGCACACTCGCATAGAATTCCGCGGCCGCGGCTCCTGTTGGCAATCGACGACCCGCTGGAAGGAGCCCGGGTCCTGTGCAGCAGGCGCACCGAACCTCGTCAGATCCGGAAGGAAGCAGCGATAAGGCGCATCCCCTGCGTGACACAGTCCGGCCTGGGCTCTTTCGAGCGGGTCGTTGAACATATACTCGACCGCGATGTCCTACCAGGCTCTCGCCCGCAAATACCGGCCGCAGCGATTCAGCGACATCATCGGACAGGAGACCACCGTCCGGACGCTGCAGAACGCGATCGAACAGAATCGCATCCATCACGCGTACCTCTTCTCCGGCGTGCGCGGCGTGGGAAAGACCACCCTCGCGCGCATTCTGGCGAAGGCACTCAATTGCGCGAACGGGCCGGCGACGGAGCCCGACAACACCTGCACGGTCTGCCGCGAGATCACCGAGGGCATCGATCTCGATGTGCGCGAGATCGACGCCGCGACCTACACCGGCGTCGACAGCATCCGCGATCTGCGCGACGTCACGCAGTTTCAGCCCGCGCGCGATCGCTACCGCATCTTCATCATCGACGAGGCCCACATGCTCTCCGCGCCGGCGTGGAATGCGCTGCTGAAGCTCATCGAAGAGCCGCCGCCGCACGTCATCTTCATGTTCGCAACGACCGAGGCGCAGAAGGTGCCGGCGACGATTCTGTCGCGCGTGCAGCAGTTCAAGCTGCGTAAGATCACCGTCGACGAGCTGATCGGACGTCTTCGCGAAATCTGCAAAGCGGAGACGATTGAAGCCGATGATGCCGCGCTGGAAATCGTTGCACGCCGCGGCGAAGGCAGCGTGCGTGATGCGCTGTCGATTCTCGATCAGATCATCGCTTTTTCCGGCCGTCGCATCACCGCCGCGGACGTCGCCACGGTCCTCGGCCTCTCCGACGAGAACTACTTCGCACGCCTGCTGACGCTCGTCGGCGAAGGCGACCACGCGGGCATCATCGACGCGCTGAACGACGCCGCCGAGAGCGGACGCGATTTCAAGCTGCTGTTCCGCGATCTGCTCAACTTCGTGCGCAACGCGTTGTTCAGCGCCGCCGGTTCGAAGAGCGATTCGTCTGCCGCCGAAGAAGCGGCGAAGAATTTCTCCTACTCGGAGCTGCTGCGCATCGCGAATCTCCTCATGCGCGATGACGATGTGATCAATCGCGCCGAGCATCAACGCATGGCCGTGGAGATCGCGCTGCTGAAGGCGGCGACGTTCCCGCGGCTCCGCGAGATCGAGAAGGAGCTGAGCGGAGCCGTGGGGACCGGCTTCAGCCGGTCCGAGCAGCCGGCGAAAGCCGTCCCACACCCTCCGGCTGGTGACCTCGGCGCATTTGTGGAGCGCGTGCAGAAGGCACGCCCGCTCATCGCCGGCTATCTCGCCAGCGCGAACGGCGTCAAGGAAGATGACAAAATAGTATTCACGTTTAATGATACGTATTCTGCCGATGCGGTCAGCGACGCCCGCGAACTGCTCGAATCGCTGGCGCGCGACGTCTTCGGCGCACCGACGTCGATCATCGTGAAGAGCGGCGAGGCGAAGCCGCAGAAAGAGCAGTCGCAATTGCGCGAAGATCCCGTCCTCAAAGCCTTCCAGAAGCACCTCGGCGGCGAAGTGGTGGAATCGAGGAGATCGAAATGAACCCGAAGCAACTCATGAAGCAGGTCCAGCAGATGCAGGCGCAGATGCAGCAGCGCATGAGCGAGCTGCGCGTCGAAGGCAGCGCCGGCGGCGGCATGGTCAAAGCGACGATGGACGGCCACAAAAACCTGCTGACCGTCGCAATCGACAAGGAAGCCGTCGATCCGAATGACGTCGATATGCTTCAGGACCTCGTCGTCGCTGCCGTGAATGAGGCCTCTCGCAAAGTCGACGAAGAGATGCAGGGCCAGCTCGGCGCGATGACGGGAGGCATGAACATTCCGGGACTGTTTTAGTCCTTCGCTTCGCTCAGGATCCGGGCATGACTGCACCACCGCTGGCAAACCTCATCAACGAGCTGACGAAGCTTCCCGGCGTCGGCGGAAAATCCGCATCGCGCATCGCGTATCACATCCTCAAACGTCCGGCGGGCGAAGCGGAAGCGCTCGCCACCGCGATCCTGGAGGTCAAATCGAAGATCTTCCGCTGCTCGACGTGCAACAACATGACGGACGTCGATCCATGCGCGATCTGCAGCGATCCGCGGCGCGATCCCTCGACGATCTGCGTCGTCGAAGAGGCGTTCAACATCGCCACGATCGAGCAGACGCGCGACTTCAAGGGCCTCTTCCACGTTCTTCTCGGCGCGCTCTCGCCGCTGAAAGGCATCGGACCGCAGGACATCGACGTCGCCGGCCTGCTGAAACGCGTGCAGGGTGGCGACGTGCGCGAGGTCATCATTGCCACGAACCCGAACGTCGAGGGGGAAGCGACCGCCGCCTACCTCGCGCAGCAGCTGCGTCCGCTCGGCGTGCGCACGACGCGGCTCGCGTTCGGTCTGCCGGTCGGCGGCGATCTCGAGTACGCCGATCAGGTCACGATGGCGAAGGCTTTAGAGGGGCGGCGCGAGATTTAGTTTAGTATGGACGGGCAATGGCCACTCCAGATCTCGTGATGTACGAGGAGGAGTACCAGCAGATCAAAGATACGCTTCAGCGTCTGCAGGTCGACTCCAACGCAAAAATCGTTTTCCTGGTCGACAAGAACGGCCAGCAAATCGCTGCCCATGGCGACATGCGCGGCGTCGACGCCACGTCGCTCGCGTCGCTCACGGCCGGCAACGTCGCAGCGACCGACGGCCTCGCGAAGCTCATCGGCGAAAAAGAATTCTCGATCCTCTTTCATGAAGGTGAGCGCGACAACATCCACATCTCTCTCGTCGCGCAGCGCGTGATCCTCGTTGTGATCTTCGACGACCGCTCCTCGCTCGGCCTCGTGCGGCTGCGGGTGAAAAAGGCGTCGCAGGAGCTCGAACGCACGTTCGAACAGCTGCTGAAGAAAGCGGAAGCCGACCGCGGCAACATGGCCAACCGCTTCGATTCGCCGTTCGCGGAGATCACTGACGAAGACATCGACAGCCTCTTCAGCGAATAAGTAGAGATGACTTTCATCAACTACGCGGCGCGGGAGATCAACTGCAAGATCGTCTACTACGGCCCCGGTTTATGCGGGAAGACGACGAATCTGCAGTGGATCTACGACAAAACGAACCCGCAGGCGAAGGGAAAGCTGATCTCGCTCGCGACGGAAACCGATCGCACGCTCTTTTTCGACTTCCTCCCGCTCGACCTCGGCCAGGTGCGCGGATTCAAGACGCGCTTTCACCTCTACACCGTTCCCGGTCAGGTTTTCTACGACGCCTCGCGCAAGCTGATCCTCAAAGGCGTCGACGGCGTCGTCTTCGTCGCCGACTCGCAGGACGCGCGCATGGAAGCGAACGCCGAGTCGCTGCAGAACCTCGACAAGAACCTCAAAGAGCAGGGCTACGATCTGAAGGAGATCCCCTACACGCTGCAGCTCAACAAACGCGATCTCCCGAGCGCCGTACCGGCCGAGGAGATGTACAAGCAGCTGAATTTCAAGGGCGAGCCGACCTTCGAAGCCGTCGCCGTGAACGGGACCGGCGTCTTCGATACGCTCAAAGCCGTGGCGAAACTCGTTCTGACGGAGCTGAAGAAGAAGTAGCGTTCGGCTGCTTTCTTACTTTATCCGAGCGCAGCGAGGGATCTCCGGTACGGCCGCCACTCTGTCGGCATGGTCTACGATCGTCACGTTGCCACCGCCGATCCCTTGCCACGCTCGGGATAAACTAAAAAAGAATGCGCCCACACGGCTTGAACATCGTAGCCATCGGCGGCGGCACGGGCCTCTCAACACTCTTGCGCGGACTGAAACACTACGCCGGCGCGGAGGGCGCGTGGTCGATCCAACGCCTCGGCGCAATCGTCACCGTGACCGACGAAGGCGGCAGCTCGGGTGCGCTCCGAAAGGAATTCGGAATGCTTCCGCCGGGCGACGTGCGTAACTGCATCGTCGCGCTCGCGGAAGAAGAACAATTATTGTCACGACTTTTCAGCTATCGTTTCCAGCATCCCGACTCGACGCTCACCGGACACTCGCTCGGAAACCTTCTCCTTGCCGCACTGACCGACATCACCGGTGGGTTCGATCACGCGATTCTCGCCGCGTCGGAAGTTCTCGCGATCAAAGGCGACATCTATCCATCGACCCTCGAACAGGTGCGCCTGCGCGCGACGCTCGCCGACGGCAAGGAGCTCATCGGCGAAGTGGCCATCAGCGGATCGCTGCTCGGCGATCGCCGTAAGGCCCCCCGCCCGCACGCCCGCATCATGCACCTCGGCATCGACCCGTCCGACGTGCAGCCGACCGACGGCGCACTCGAGGCGCTGCGCGACGCCGATCTCATTCTCATCGGCCCGGGCTCGCTGTACACGTCCGTTCTGCCGAACCTGCTGATCAAGCCGATCGCGGAGGCGATTCGCCGCGCGAAAGCGCTTCGCGTCTATGTCTGCAACGTGATGACGCAGCCCGGCGAGACCGACAACTACAGCGCGCAGGAGCACCTCAGCGCGATCATCGAGCACGCGGGACTGATCGTCGACGTCATGGTGCTGAACGGACGCAAACCGTCCGACTCGATCCTTGCCGCGTACGGCGTCGAGAAGCAGTTTCCCGTGCAGTTCGACATCGGCGCGATCCGCGACCTCGGCGTCACACCGTTTTTCGGCGACATCATTGCCGAGGGAAACTTCGTGCGCCACGATTCGGAGGCGCTGGCCGACACGATCTTCCGGCTCTACGACCGCTATGGCCGGAGTCTTGAACGGATGCGCAAAGAGTCATGAGCGATCTCGAAGTCATCATCATGGCCGCGGGACTCGGCACGCGGATGAAATCGCGGACGGTGAAAGTGCTGCATCGCGCGGCCGGACGTCCGCTCATCGACTACGTTGTCGATCTCGCGTGCGCGATGTGCGACGTGCCGCCGGTCGTCGTCGTCGGCCACCAGCGCGAAGCCGTTCAGCGGCACCTCGGCGGCCGCGTGCGGTTTGCCGTGCAGGAGCAGCAGCTCGGTACCGGACACGCCGTCATGCAGGCGATCGATGCCGTGGGAAACGCGCGCGAAGTTCTGATTCTCTCCGGCGATGTTCCGCTGACGCGCCCCGAGACTCTGCGACGGCTCGTCGAGGAGCATCGGCGCGCCGGCAACGCGCTGACGATGCTGACGATGATCCTCGACGATCCGGCGATGTACGGCCGCATCGTTCGCGATGCGAGTGGCGGCGTCGAGAAGATCGTCGAGGCGAAAGACGCCAATGACGAGCAGCGCAAAATCCGCGAAGTCAATGCCGGCGTGTACCTCTTCGACGGCGAGCATCTCGTGGCAAATCTGCGCAAACTGTCGAACAAAAACGCGCAGGGCGAGTACTACCTCACCGATTTGATCGCCCTTCTGCGCGCGAATGGTCATCGCGTCGGCGCTCTCGTCATCCGCGACCCCATCGAAGTTCTCGGCGTCAACTCGCGTGCGGAGCTGGCGACGGTCGAGGGCGAGATTCAGCGGCGCGTCGTCGAGAAGCTGATGGCTGAGGGAGTCACGTTCCGCAATCCCTCGACGGTGGTCATCGATTCGACCGTGACGATCGGCAACGACACGGTCGTCTACCCGTACGTCACGCTCGAGGGACAGACGCGCATCGGCAGCGCGTGCGTCATCGAGCCGGGCGTGCATTTGCACAACGTCGAAGTCGGCAATGACGTGCATCTGAAAACCGGAACCGTCGCCGAAGACGCGATCATCGAAGACGAGGCGACCGTGGGTCCGTACGCGCATCTGCGGCCGGGCACGAAGCTCGGGCAGCACGTGAAGATCGGAAATTTCGTCGAGACGAAGAAGGCCGTGTTCGGCGCCGGCGCGAAAGCATCCCACCTCTCGTACATCGGCGACGCGGACGTCGGATCGGACGTCAACATCGGCGCCGGCACGATCACGTGCAACTACGACGGCGTCCACAAGCACAAGACGGTGCTCGAGGACGGCGTATTCATCGGGTCCGACACGCAGCTCGTCGCGCCGGTGCGCGTCGGCCGCGGCGCGTATGTCGGCGCCGGATCGACGATCACGAAAGATGTGCCGCCCGACGCCCTGGCGCTCTCGCGAGTGCCGCAGAAAGTCGTCGAGGGCTGGGCCAGGAGGAAGCGGCAGAAGCGTTGATCGCCGAAGGGCCAGCGATCTACGGCGGCGGCTTTCGCTGATCGTCCGGAATGCTGGCTTCGTCGCTGGTCACCACGGACAGCACGCCGATCGGTGCGAGATCGACGCGCATCCTGCCGAAATCGATCACCACATCGAAGTTCTTCAGATAGTTCTCGCCGATGATTCCCGTCGTTCGCTCGTGCTCGTCCGCGTCGTACATCGGGATGGTTCGAAAGGTTCCGGCCCAGCGGTCGACGCCGATCTCCACGTCCTCGAGCTTCTCACCGTGTTTGCGCGCGCCTCCGAGACCCTGCAGCGTCGCGTTGTGCATCTTCGGCGCGAACAGCTGGATCGGCATCTCCGCGATGCGCCCCTCGTTCAGAAACGTGACTTCCGATCCCGTGTCGAGGATGAACATGTACCAGCCGTGGCGGTTCACGGTCCCGCGCACCGCGGGGCGGAACTGCTCGATGAACAGGTTCTGATCGGCGGCCGGGTGCCGCGCCGCCAGCGGAACGCGCGTGAACATCACGTTGTTGCGACGAAAATCCATCTCGATGCGAAACTCCTTGAGCAGATTCGCGCCTAACAGAAAATCGATCCTGAATTCTTTTTTGCCGCTGACGAGAAACTTCATCTTGTCGTCGGGCATGATCGCCACCGGGACGTTCGCGATGCGCATGCGGCCGAGGTCGAGGGTGTCGAGGATGCCGAAGCGAACGGTGATCGGCTCGCCGAGGAGTCCGGAGAATGTGCCTTCGAACTTGCCCAGCGAACGGACCGGCAGCGCGGCCGCGAGGCTCTGCGAGATGATCGACAGCACCGCGCCCGAATCGATGATCGCGGAGACCGGCCGCTTGCCGTCGAGCGTGATGTCGACGCGAGGCACGTCCGGATGTCCGATGCGCATCGGAACGCGATCGCCGGTCGCAGTGAGAAAGCGATAGACATTCACGTTCGCCAGCGCTTCGAGATACGCGATGTGCCACTGCCGCACGACAATGCCGTGGTCCGCGGCGATCTTCGCCCAGTCCAGGCTCGCGTCGAAGTTGTTCGACATGTATTCGACCTGCGAGAGGTCCCAGGCGATCTGTGCGTAGACATTGCGGAACGGCTGCAGATCGATGGCCTCGCGCAGGTGCCGCCGAGCATCGTCGTAGCGGCCGGCGATCAGCTCCGCCTCGCCGAGTGCGCCCAGCTCCTGCGGCGTTTTGTGCGATCTCGAATCGATGTCTTTCGCGAGCGCGACAGCGGTATTGATGTCCGACTTGCGCAGCATCGACGCCAGATCGCCGCCGCGGTCGATGTTCGCCGGATCGTAGATCAGCGGCCCCACGATGACGTCCGAGTAGAGGGCGCATCCGGCGAGGAGAAGAAGGGCGACAGGGAACCGGAGCAACTGCGATTTCATGGGGCTCGAACCGATTCTAGCGGGGAGGGCTCGCCGGCAGCGGTTTCGGCGGCGTTACAAGTGGCCGCGGAAGCGGGTCCTGGCAGCCGTTCGCCTCCCGGCGAAGGAAATCGGCGGGATTGCCCATGCTCGTTCCCGCCCCGAACTGGGCGCCGGGCGCGATGACGCTGTACAGCATGCGATCGAACGCTTGCCGGCCGAAGACGCTGCGCGCCGCCTGCAACGCCTCGTATCGTGCGAGACAACGTTCGTCCGTTTCCCGCCCCTGGAGCGAGCGCTTGTTCGTCCAGACGAGATACGGCGCAGAAACGGATTCGAGCGCCGGCCAGAACGTTTCCGGATCGAAGCCAGCACTCCGGAGACGCCCGGCCAGCCGCAACCGAGATTTTGCTGCGATGGACGGGTCGGACGACAGCCCGTCTTTCACAAGAATGTCGAACAATTCGTGCGGAAGGAATAGCTCCGGATTTCGCGAGCCGTCGATCCGGTATCGAACTCCGCCGGTGAGCGGCGGCTCGGGCCTGCCGCGCAACTGCGGAAAACGCTCCACGTAGGCGTCATTGCGTTCCTGAATGTTCGCCGGATCGAACCGCTCCGCGAGCCGCTCGTCAAGCGTCCACTCCCATGCAGGCTTCGCATTTTGAATGGTCGCCGCGAAGAACAGAGCCGCGATGATCACGGTGTCCGCCGTTTTGCCGGATTGACCAGAATGCCAAGCTCACGGATTTGATACGCCAGCGCCTGGCGCGAGATCTTCAGCATCGCCGCCGCCTGATTCTGGTTGCCGTCCGCCTGCAGCAGCGATTTTTCGATCAGCTCGCGGCGGAAGCGCGCCACGGCATCCTGGTACGAGCCGAGCGGAGTGCGCACAATCTTGATACCGCGGACACGCTCGGGCAGATGCTCGAGATCGATCTCGCGCGCTTCGCTCGCCAGCGCGTGCGCGGCGCGAATCGTGTTCTGCAGCTCGCGCACGTTGCCCGGCCAGCGGTACGACCCGAATGCCGCTTCCGCTTCCGCCGACAGGCGCGACGGACCGCCGCGATGCTTCTGGCGCTCGGCATTGAGAAAATGCGCGGCGAGCAGTGGGATGTCGCTCGCGCGGTCGCGCAGCGGCGGAAGGGCGATCTCGACGCCGCGAATGCGGTAGTAGAGGTCCTCTCGAAACCGCCCCTGCTCGACCGCCGCCTCGAGTTTGCGGTTCGTCGCCGTGACGACGCGCACGTCGGCGGTCCGATTCGTCGTCTCGCCGACGCGGCGAAATTCGCCCTCCTGCAGAAACCGCAGCAGCTTCGCCTGCGCGGCGAGCGGCATCTCGCCGATCTCGTCGAGGAAAAGCGTGCCGCCCTCGGTCGTCTCGATCAGGCCCGCACGATCGCGTTCCGCGCCGGTGAAAGCGCCGCGGGCGTGGCCGAACAGCTCGCTCTCGATCAGATTCTCAGGCAGCGCCGCGCAGTTGATCGGCGTGAACGGCTTGTGCCGCCGCGGCGACTGCCGATGGATCGCGCGCGCGACGAGCTCTTTGCCCGTGCCCGATTCGCCGAGGATGCAGACCGGGACGTCGCGCCTGGAGATGCGGGCGATCGTTGCGTAAACGTCGCGCATCGCGGGCGATTCGCCGACGATCCCCTCCGCAGCTTCGCGGCCCGCATCCTGCGGCTCTTCTTCGATGAGACGCCGCAGCCGATGATGCTCCGCACGGACGTGAAACAGCGATGCGATCGCTTCGCGCGATCCGGCCGACCACTGCGCGAGGCCTTCAATGAAGAGCAGCTCGCGGTCGCTGCACGCGATCCAGTCGGGTTGCGCGCCGGCGAGGATCGCATCGAGCTCGGCCGCCGCGAGCGCGGACAGCGATCCGATCTCCTGCCATTGACCGAGGCGGTTGCGAGTGGCAAAGCGCCAGCGGAGCGCGCCGAAGTCGCTCTTCGCGAACGGAAACGGCAACGCGGCGGCGGCGCGAAGGACCGCGAATTCCGAGGCCGCGGCTTCCGATGCGGAATCGTGTTCGATGTGCAGCTCCGCGGCGAGCTGCGACGCGACGTCGCTGCGCCCGCGGCCGAGCGCCGCTCGAAACAGCATCAGCTTCTCCGATCCGGAGTGCGGTTCCGGAAGCGGTCCGCCGTTTTCCCATTCGAACAGACGCGCCGCGAAGGAGTGCAGCGGAACGTTTGCCATTCCGCGGCGCGCGCGCAGGAGGCCTTGCCGGTTTGCCAGCTCGATGTTCGCTGTCGCGCCGGTCGAGCGCAGCGGCGCGTTCCGGTGGTGGATCCAATCGATCTCGTCGGCGATGAGCGCGGCAGCTTCGTGGATCTGATCGGACGTTTTCGCTCCCAGGACCGACTTTGCGGCGCGTTCGGCAGCGGAGAAGCGGCCGCGCGAGAAATCGATCGCCGCCGAGAGGAGGTCGAGCTCGGCGAGGCGCTTCTCGTCGTGCGTGTCGCCGTAAAACCTGCGCAGCCGCTCGACGAGATGCGCCGCGTACGCGCACTGCCCGTCGTCGGCGGCGAGGAACGCGAGCGTGAAGAGAATGCCGCCCGCCGCCCGGTCGCCCTGCGTCTGATCGACGAGGAGCAGCGCGTCGAGCGCCGTCGCGCGCGCGTCGCTCCAGTCGCCGCGGCAGAATTGCGCGAAGAGCAGATCGAGCGTTGCATCGACGCGATCGTGAATCGCCGACGCGACGGCGATCGCTTTCGTTGCGCCGCTCACGGCGCCGTCGAGGTCTCTTGAGGCGATCGCCCGATACGTTGCGATGCGGGCGTCGAAGTACGCGTCGCCGGTCATCTCGCAAGGGCGTCCGCGCTCGAGCGCGAGAATCGCACGCTGGTAGCCGGCGCGCGGCGTCTCGTCGCACTTTCCAAGCGCCTCTTCCGCCTCGTCGAGCCGGTCGAGCAGCATGAGCAGCTCCGCGCGAACCAGCGGATCGCAGTTGCGTTCCAATGCGCGCGTGTACTCGCCCATGCGGCGCTCGATGCGCGCGAGGAGCGCTTCATCGGCGAATTCCCGAGCATCGCGATAACGCCCCGCGGCGAACAGCGACTCCGCAAGCGCTCGTTTCAGCGCGGCCGGGGGCGTTTCACCGCAGTCGAGGAGCAGCCGCGCCGCGCGAACGGAATCGCCGAACGATCCGGCGACTTCCGCGGCGACGCGGCTCAGCGACGCCCGCGACGCAGCCGGAAGCGCGCGCAGCGCCTGTTCGCGAACGCTCTCCGAAGTGAAGGTGAATGCACCTTCGTCGATCGAGCAGATGTCCTCGCTCACGAGATCGGACGCGCGAGCGGTCGACATCAGCCGCTCGAGAAATCGATTCACGAGCGCGACCGGCAGCCGCTTGCCGAGGAGCGCAACGGCGGCGATGAAAGAGCGGTGCGGCTCGCGAAGACGATCGACGGCATCGCTTGCGGCAGGGATCGCCAACTCGCCCTCGTCCAGATAGCGCGCGAAGTCCGGCGACTGCACGAACGCTTCGGCCCATTCGCGATTTGCGTCGCGCGGCATCGCGCCGAGGACCGGCGAGAGAAGGAAAGCGCGCGCCGGTGCGAGGTCCTGCGTTTCGACGCCGGAAGCCCTCAACAGATCGAGCACGCGGCGCGAGGCTTCATCGAACGACTCGAGCGATGTGACGACGAGGATGCGATGCGGTCCGGCGACGATCCGCTCGACGATCGCGCGCTCCTCGACCGACTGCGGCAGCCGCAGAGCGCGAAGCGCGGAGTGGCGAACGAGCGGCGACGCCTCGTCGCCGAGGATGACGATGCGATCGTCAAACGATGCGAGGACGCGAAACGCGTCGGCGTCATCGGGCGCGACGATACGCAGCCCGGTCTGCGCGAGAAGCTCGCGCATCGAATCGATTCCCGGCGCAAGGACCGCGCCCGCGGCCGAAGCGCGCAGCCATCGATGGTCGGCGGCGGCATCGGCGCGAAAACGCCATTCGATTTCGTGATACGCCGTTTCCGCGCGGCCCCATGACTGACGCAGCACATCGAGCGGTGGCGCGCCGATGGCGGACGCGAATTCCTGAATCGAGGTCAGCACCGGCGGCGGCTCGTCGATCTTCGTCGCCCGGGTGCGCACGAGCCGGCAATCGCTGCCGCGCTTCCGCACGACGGCCCACTCATCGATGTCGAACGTGAGATCGCCGATTCCGGCGAATTGGAGGAATGCCAGATGCGCCGCGAATTGGCCCGTCAGCGACAGCCGGTCGCGATCGCCCAAGTCTTTGAGCGACGCGAGCGGCTCGGCGGCAATCGCGTCGTTCCACGCGAAGGTGGAATGATGCAGCACCGAGACGACGGCGCGGTCCCAGCCGAAGTTCGGGACGTCGACAGTGATCGCGCGGCGGGCTGAACCGCGCATACCCATGATTGCTGTGCGCGCGATTCTACATGGGGTCAGAGCTGTACTTGTGATTTTTCTACACGGATTGGAATGGGCGCCTCCCCGACGGTAGAAAATCACAAGTACAGCTCTGACCCCATAGAATGCCGGACGTGCAGGACGTCGAGGCTGCGGTCGAAGCGGCCAGGCTCGGGGCCAAGGTCCTTCTCGAGCATTGGGAACACCTCGGCAAAGAGGACGCGGACCTCAAAGCGCGCAACGACTGGGTTTCCCGCGCCGACCGCGAGAGTGAGGCGGCGATCGTCGCCTACCTGCGCAAACAGTATCCGGGCGACGGCGTGCTGGCCGAGGAGGGCAGCGGCGTTCCGAGCTCGAACGGAAGGCTGTGGGTCATCGATCCGCTCGACGGCACCTCCAACTACCTGCAGCACTTTCCGGTGTGGTCGGTGTCGATCGGTCTGAAGGAGGGCGACGAGATCACCGCCGGCGTGATTTACGAGCCGCTGCGCCAGATCGTCTTCACGGCCCAGCGCGGATCGGGAGCGTTTCGAGACGGCGCGCGCATGCGGGTCTCGGATCAGCAGACGATCGAAGGCTCGTTCCTCGCGACCGGCTTTCCGTTTCGCGCACAGAAATATGTGTCCTTATATTGTGATATTTTTGAGGACGTCATCTCGAGCGCCAAGGGCGTCCGGCGCGCCGGCTCGGCCGCGCTCGACCTCGCCTACACCGCGGCCGGCATCTTCGACGGCTTCTTCGAGATGCATCTGTCTCGATGGGATGTCGCGGCGGGCTCGCTGATGATCACCGAGGCCGGCGGCGTGGTGACCGATTTTTCGGGCGGCGAGCGCTGGTTCGAGCGCGGCAACATCATCGGAGCGCCGCCCGGCGTCCATCGCGAGCTCGTCGCGCTCATTGCACGCTATACCCGCGAAGAGCAGCTCGATCGATGATCGAAAAGCTCCCGCGCGAGTTCTATCTTCAGGACACCGTCACCGTCGCCCGCTTGCTCCTCGGCTGCATTCTCTGGCGCCGCAGACGCCGCGAGCTCCTCGCCGCCCGGCTCGTCGAGGTCGAGGCGTACCTCGGTGCCAACGACCAAGCGAGCCACGCGCGCCGCGGCTTGCGATCGCCGCGAAATGAATCGATGTATCTCGAAGGAGGCCACGCGTACGTCTACTTCACGTACGGGATGCATTGGTGCATGAACGTGGTCACGCAGGAATCCGACGTCGCGGAAGCGGTGCTGTTGCGCGCTGCCGAGCCGCTGCAGGGAATCGCATCGATGCGGAAGCGCCGTGCGAAAGCAAAGCGGGATCTCGACCTGATGAACGGGCCGGGGAAACTCTGCGCCGCGCTCGACATCGACCGTCGTCTCGACGGCGAGCCGCTCGACGGCGATCGCCTCTTCATCACCGGCCGCGAAGCGGACGTGGATGAATCGACGATCGCCGTGAGCGCGCGAGTGGGTGTGGAAGGCGCGGGCGACGCCGCGCACTGGCCGCTGCGGTTTTACCTTCGCGGCAACCGCTACGTCAGTGCGTGGCGGAATTAGGACTGAGGACTGAGGACTGAGG
>DATIZY010000158.1:0-12712 GCA_035516895.1 Thermoanaerobaculia bacterium
CCACCCGCCGCTCGTCGCTCGCCGCACGCAGCTCGCCGCTCGCCTCGATTGGCAGAGCCTTTGAAAAGCGCACCAAACGTGAGCGTAGCGGAACTCGCACCCGTCCCGGATGCAGCGGAGAGCGAAGCCGGCGATCTCGCCGTCATGCTCACCGGCGGCGGCGCGCGAGCCTCCTATCAAGTGGGGCTGCTTCGCGGTCTCGCCCGTCACTTTCCGCACCTGCGATTTCAGATCATCACCGGCGTCTCCGCGGGCGCAATCAACGCGATATACCTCGCCGCGCGCGAGGGAACTCTGCCCGACGTCGTCGAATCGCTGACGAAGCTGTGGTGCGATCTCCAATGCCACCACGTTTTCAAGCCGAACTACACCGCGCTGCTGCCGTTCCGCAGCGTGATCAAGAGCGTCTCGCCGCGGCGGATCCCCGGCGGTCCGCACGGACTCTTCAACGCCGGTCCGCTCGCGCATCTGCTGCGCAGCGTCTTTGCCTGTCCGATGCGGCGGATGTCGATCGGCGGCATTCAGCGCAATCTCGACCGCGGACTGCTGCACGCCGTCGCGCTCGTGGCGCTCGACTACTCCACCGGTCAGAGCGTGCGCTGGGTGCAGGGCCGCCACGCCATCGAGCCGTTCGAGCGGCCGAACCGGCGCAGCGAGTTCGTCGAGCTGACGATCGAGCACGTCCTCGCGTCGGCGGCCCTGCCGTTCGTTTTCCCGGCCGTGCGCATCGGCGAACGCTTCTACGGCGACGGCGGCATCCGCCTCAGTGCACCGCTCGCGCCCGCCGTGCACCTCGGCGCGCGGCGCATCCTGGCGATGTCGACCGGCTATCAGCGCACCGCCGTCGAAGCGAGTCAGCCGGAGGTCCGCGGTTATCCGCCCGCCGCGCAGGTCATCGGACAGCTCGTCAACGCGATCTTCCTCGACGTCATCGATGAAGACGTCGTGCGCATGGAGCGGATGAACGAGATCCTCCGGCAGCTGCCCGAGGAGAGCCGCGACGGGATGAAGCCGATCGACCTTTTCGTGCTGCGCCCCTCGCACGACCTCGGCAAGCTCGCCGCGGACTATCAGCGCTATCTGCCGATGAGCGTGAAGCTCTTCACGCGCGCCCTCGGCGCCGACGAGACCGAGTCTTCCGACCTCGTTTCCATGCTCATGTTCGAGCCGAACTTCACGCGAATGCTCATCGAGATCGGCGAGCACGACGTCGAAGGACGGCTCGACGAGCTCGCGTCGTTCCTCGGAGAAAACGTCCGCCCAGCCGCAGCGCGCCAAGTTCGGCGATAATCGCTGTGTCCAATGGCGCTGGTCCAACTCGAGCTCCTCGGCGATCTGCAGATGCGCACGGCATCGGGATCGCTGTTCATGGTTTCGGCAAAAAAATCGCAGGCCCTTCTCGCGTACCTCGGCGTGAAGCCGTCGCAGCGCGTGTCGCGCGAGAAGATCGCGTCGCTCCTCTGGAGCAGCACCGGGCCCGATCAGGCGCGCCAAAGCCTGCGCCAAACGCTGTCGACGCTGCGCAAAGAGCTCGCGCAGCTCTCGCCCGACGAGAAAATCCTCATCGAGGAAAACGATCTCCTCGGCGTCGATGAGACGAACGTATCGTGCGACGTCGCCGCGTTCGAGGCGCTCGTCGCGGCGGGCAACGAAGAATCGCTGGCGAAAGCGTCGGCGCTGTATCGCGGCGATTTTCTCGACGGGTTTCAGATCAACGAAGAGCGCTTCGATCAGTGGGTCACCGCCGAGCGCGACCGGCTGCATCGCATGTCGCTGCGCGGAAACGCCCAGTTGATGGAGCTGCAAACGCGGCGCGGCGCCGTCGACGACGCGATCGCGACCGGCCAGCGATCGCTGCGCATCGACATCCTCCAGGAGCCGGTGCATCGCGCGCTGATGCGGCTCTACATGCAGAGCGGCGACGTTCTCAACGCGCTGCAGCAATACGAGACGTGCGCGAAAGTGCTCAAGCGCGAGCTGCGCGTCGATCCCGACGCGGAGACGAAGGCGCTCCAGCGCGAGATCCTGCAACTCCGCGAGAAAGAGACCGCCCAGGGCGCGGCCGCGGAAGACCGGCGGCAGACCGTGCTGATCGTCGAAGACAACGTTCTCAATCGCGAGCTGATGACCGCGCTGCTCAAAGGTGCGGGATACAACGCCGTGGTCGCAAAGGACGGCGCCGAAGCGCTGATGATGATCGGGAGGTCGCGCATCGATCTGCTGCTGCTCGACGTCGACCTGCCCTACATCGATGGACACAATCTTCTCGCCGCCGTCCACGACAACGGACTCACGATTCCGGCGATCTTCATCTCCGGCCTCCCCGGCGAGGAAGTGGAGTTGAAAGCGTTCCAGGTCGGCGCGACCGATTTCATCCGCAAGCCGGTGAAAAACAACGTGCTGCTCGCGCGCGTGGCGAAGGCGCTGAAGAACGAAGGCTGACCCTGCCGCGATTCTTGCATGGTCCGGGAACGGCACCATGAACCGCGAAGAGAAGCTCCTCATCGTCGAAGACAATCCGCTGATCGCCGCGGCCATCGAAAAGGCCGGCGAGAGACTCAATCTGCGCGCCGAGTTCGCCAGCGACGGGTGGGATGCGATTGAAAAGCTGCGCAACGGAGAGTACGCCGCGATCGTCATCGATACCGATCTGCCGCGCCACAGCGGCTACGGCGTCGTCACGTTTCTGAGGCAGGAAAACGGCGAGGAGCTCGAGAATGTCGTGCTGATGTCGGCGTCCGACCCGGCCTCGGTGCGCGAGCGCACGAGCGAGCATCTGCGCGTCATCGACCGCACGGACGAGGTCGACGAAATCGCCGCGGCGCTCGATCCGTGGAAGAGCCGCTGACGGCCGGAAAACCCGCGAGACCAGACAAGCGTTCACCGCGTTTTCGCGCAGTCCAACGCACAATTGGTACACTCGGCCGCATGAGCGTTGCCATCGTGTACTGCGAGACGTGAGCGACCACCGCCGCAAACGCAGCGAGGTTCGCTGCGCTGATCCGCGAGCGATTGAACCTGCCGGTCGAGCTGGTGAAAGGCGGTCTCGGTCAGTTCGATGTCAACGTCGACGGCCGGACGGTCGTGACGCGCAAGGGCGGCCTCATTGCGAAGCTGACGGGCAGGCCATGGCCGACGGACGACGCGATCCTCAGTGCCGTCAGCGCCGCGACGCAAAGCGGCGCGAAGTGAGCGCATCGGCCTAACGAAACCGAAACGGCAGCGCGAGCAGCTCGCCGAACGTCGGCTGCGCTTCTGCCCGGCCCGGCGCGCCGATGGTAATCGAATCCTGCGGCACGCCGTAGACGAACGTGCGATGCAGCATGTCCCACCACGTGAAGAGGCTCGCCCAGTTGCTGTTCGTCTCTTCGAGCCGGTCCGAGTGATGGATGCCGTGCATGCGCGGCGTCACGAACACGCGCACGAGCCGCGCGTCGGCACCCGACGGCAGCTCGAGGTTCGAGTGATGAAAAAGAATCGAGACGAGCAGCATGCGCTGCCACCAGACGAGCGCATCGCGATCGACGCCGATCACGCGCACCTGCGCGGCCCGGAAAAGGGCAGCGAGCGCCATCTCGCCGAAATGAAAGCGGACCGCCGTGCTGACATCGAGATCGCGGTCGAGATGATGGACCACATGGAACCGCCAAAGCGGCGGAAAAACGTGATTGAGCCAGTGCCACACCCAGAGCGTGTAGTCGAGCAGCAGAATGCCGGCGACGAACCGGACGGGACGCGGAAGACGTCGCAGCAGCCCGCCCTTTGCGTCGAGCGCGCGTTCGACGAGCGGCTTCTGCAGCGCGCCGGTGACGATCGTCGTCAGGCCGGCCATCGCGAAGTTCTGGCGCATGCGCGGCCGCTTCGCTTCCACGCGCCGCCGCAGCGGACGCTTTCGTTCAGCGACGGCAATGGCCACAAACGCGGCGCCGAACACGATCGGCGTGAGCCACTTCTTCACGAGGACCGCACCGCGCGCACGATCGCGGCAACGGATCGCTCGACATCCTCCTCGCTCGTCGCCCAGTTCGACACTGAAATGCGCATCGCCGCCATGCCGTGCCAGGTCGTCCCCGCCATCCAGCACGTTCCGTCCTGCTGCACGCGCGTGATCACGCGGCGCGTTCGCTCGTCATCGCCGCCGAATCGCACCAGCACCTGATTGAGAACGACCTCGTTCAAGACCCGCACATCGCGCTCGCGCCCGAGGAGATCGGCGAATTGGCGGGCGCGGGCGCACGAGCGATCGACGAGCGACTCCACGCCGGCGCGTCCGAGATGACGCAAGGCGGCATAGACGGTGATGCCGCGGCCGCGGCGCGAGAACTCCGGCACCCAGTCGAACGGATCGCGCTCCCCGCCGGCCGTATGCTCGATGTATTCGGCCGTGACCGTCATCGATGCGCGATGCGCCGCCGAATCGCGCACGATCACGATGCCGTTGTCGTACGGCACGTTGAGCCATTTGTGCGCGTCGGTGGCCCACGAGTCGGCGAGCTCGGCACCGTCGAGCAGCGCGCGGCGATCGCGGCTCGCCCGTCCCCAGAGTCCGAACGCGGCGTCGACATGCAGCCACGCATCGTGCTCGTGCGCGATGTCCGCGATCTCGCGCAGCGGATCGATCGATCCGGTGTTCACGTTGCCCGCCTGCGCGCAGACGATCGCCGGTCCGCGCAGGTTCTTCATGACGGCGCGAAGCGAATCGGCGCGCGTCCTTCCCTGCTCATCCGAGTCGGCGACGTGCAGCTTCCTGCTGCCGAAGCCGAGGAGCCGCAGCGACGAGTAGATGGTGATGTGCGCCTCGGCGCTGATCACCACGTGGACCTCCGGGGCGCCGATCATGCCCTGCTCTTCGACGTTGTAGCCGGCGCGGCGCAACACCGCATCCCGCGCGGCGGCGAGCGCGGTGAAGTTCGCCATCTGCCCGCCGGTGACGAAGCCGACGCTCGCCGTCCGCGGCAAATCGAAGAGCTCGAGCAGCCACTCGCGCGCCACTTCCTCGACGACCGACACCACCGGCGACGTGACGAAGATGCCGGCGTTCTGGTCCCACGCGCTCGTGATCCAGTCGGCCGCGAGAGCCACCGGAAGCGATCCGCCGATCACGAAGCCGAAGTAGCGCGGGCCTGCGCTGCCGGTGACGCCGCGCTCGGCGACGCTCGCGAGTGTATCGAGCACGCGCGCCCCATCCTCGCCGGCAGCCGGCAGCGGCACGCGCAAGACTTTGAGCAGCTCCTCGCGCGTGGCGCGCGCGCCGACGTGCCGATCGGGAAGCGTTTTCAGAAACCGAAGCGCGTGATCGTGCGCGCGTCGGAGAATGTTCTCATCAACAAATTGCGACATGCGTTCCACTCCACTTCAATAACAGCGTGAGCCCCAACTCTGCATCATCACTCGCCACTGCGGAATCCGAGCGCAGTCGTCGCCGAGATTCACAGGACCGATCGTTTGCGCGATGAATCCCTCCAGTTCGATCCGAAGGGAAACGCCGAGCAGCGGCAGGTCCCTGAAGGCCACGCGTCCGTCAGAATCTGTGAACTTTACACGCCCTCGCGTTTGAGCGTTTCCAGCGACGGCGAGAGGGTGACTTCTGCCGGCAGCAAAACAGTGACGATCGCGCCCGCCAGTCGAATGCCGTCCTGACTTGTGACGGTCAGGCGAATTTCGCCGGGCGGCAAACTCGCCGCTGCCGCGACCAGAATGGATGCGAGGAACATGCGCGGAGTCTAACTCGCGACGCGCGCGGCGAGCACTTGCGACACCGCGGTCTTCATCGCTTCGAGCTTGACCGGTTTGCGCAGCATTTCGTCCGCTTCGATCTGCTTCGTCTCGGCATCGAGCGGCACCTCGTTCGTGTAGACGCCCGTCAGCAGGATGACTTTGACGTCCGACGTCTCGGGATTCGATTTGATCAACTGACAGAGCTCGCGTCCGCCCATCTTCGGCATCGATACGTCGGCGATGACGACGTCGGGCTTCTCGCCTTTCGCCACGCGCAGTCCCTCGAGGCCGTCCGCCGCGATCAGGACCGCGAATCCGGCTTTCGTCAGCGCTTCGCGCCACATTCCACGCAGCGCCGGATCGTGATGCACAATCAGAATCCGCGCCTGCTTCTCCTCGGCCGGAGCCGGAGTCGCGGGAACCGGCACGGTTCCGGGAGATGTCGCGCGGCGAAGCGCTTCAAACGCCTGCTCGGCGAATTCGAGCACGTCGGCACGCGCGCGATCCTCCTGAGCGGGAGTCGGCGGCTGGGAGTCGGGCGTCGATGCGACGATCTCCGGTTCCCGGCTCCCGGCTCCCGGCTCCCGATTCCCGGCCTCCGGTTCCCGGCTCGCGGCTCCCGATTCCCGAAGCGCCGGCATCGGCTGCGTCGGCGCGTTGCGCGTGGCGCTGTCCGATTCGCGCAGCCGTGACTGCAGCGCCTCCGCACGCTGCCGCTCCGCCTCGACCTTTTGCGACAGCGCGGTCACCTTGAGTGTGAGATTGCGCACCTCCGCGCGCGCGGCCTCGCGCTCCTCGATGGCTTTGCCGACGTCCGCGTCGTGATCGCTCGCGATGTGGCTGACGATCGTCTGCAGTTTCGCGCTCCACTCGGCATCGATCTTCTCGCGCAGCGCCTTCTCGTCGACCGGCTGCAGGTGAGTCTCGAGCTGCGTTTTCATCTGCTCGATGTGGTCCTCGAGCTTCGTGATCTTCAAATTGAGCGAGCGCACTTCCGCACGCGCTTCTTCGCGTTTGGCAATCGCCTCGCCGATGTCGTTTTCGTGATCGGCCGTGAGACCGTTCACGATTTTCTGCAGCTTCCCGCTCCACGCCTCTTCAAGCTGCTCGAGCGCTCGATCGTGCTCCGCGCGGCCGTCGGCGACCTGCTGCTGTGCATTCGCGAGCTGCTCCCGAGCGTCGCCGAGCTGTTTGCGCGCGTCGACGAGCTGCTGCCGCAGATCGTCATTCTCCGCGCGCGAAAGCGCGACGGCCGCGGCGGCCTCGTTGCGCTCCGCTTCGAGCGCGGCAATCTGATCCTGCAGCGTCCGCGTTTCGGCGCGCGCCCGCTCGCGTTCGTCGATGGCTGCCCGGAGCGCGGCCTCGTGATCGGCGGCGAGCGCGGCGAGAGCGCTCTGATGTCTCGCCGTCAAGTCGGTTTCGAGCTGCTGTCGCGCCGAGGCGTGATCGCGCTCGAGCTGTTGCCGCGCTGTGTCGTGATCGCGCGCGGTCTGCTCGATGCGCTTCCGCAGCGAGGAGATCTCCGCCACCGCTGCCTCGCGGGTTTTTTTCAACGTCGCGTCGTGATCGGCGGCGAGCGCGGCGACTGCGCGCTGATGCTTCGCCGTCAGCTCGCTTTCGAGCGTCTGTCGGGATGATGCGTGATCGCGTTCGAGCTGTTGCCGCGCCGCGTCGTGATCGCGCGCGATCTGCTCGATGCGCTGCCGGAGCGAATCGGCCTGCGCCAGCGCTGCGTCGCGCGTCATCGCCGCAGAATCGCGATCGGACAACGCCACGTCGCGCGCTTTCAACGCCGCCTCCCGCTCCGCCGCCGCCGCGTCGCGCGCTTTTTTCAGCGCGACTTTTTCCTCGTCCAGACGCGCGCGCGTCGCGCCGAGCTCCTGCGACAGCTTCCGCTCGCGTTCGAGCTGCGCGAGCATCTCCGCCGAGCGTCCGGCGATGGTGCGCGCCTCGGCCTGCATGCGATCGTGCTCCTTCTTCGCTTCCGCGGACACGCGCTGCAGCTCCGCCTGCAGTCTCTGGCGCTCTTCGTCGATCTGACTCTTGAGCGCTTCGTTCGCCTGCACGAGCTGCTGCGATGCGGAGCGCGTGAGATCGAGCTCTTTCTGCAGATCGCCGAGCTTCGTCTCGGCGGCGTCCGATTTCTGCCGGGCCTGCTCGAGATCGCGAAGCGCCCGCTGCCGGTCGGCGCGCAGCGCTTCGAGCTCCTGCGCGGCTGACGCGATGCGCCGCTCCGCGTCTGACGATTTCGTGCGCTCGCTGTCGAGCTGTCCGCGCGCCTCGTCGTGCGCCGCGCGGATGCGCTGAATCTCGTCGAGCGCGCGGCTCGCGGCGCGCTGCAGATGCTCGCTCTCGCGCTCGTATTGCTGACGAATCTCGGACTCGCGATCGCGCGCCGCTCCGATTTCGACGCGGAGCAGATCGATCATTTCGCGCGCCTCGGCGAGCTCCGCGGAGTTGTCCACGACCACGTTGCCTTCGACGGGCACGGTGATCGCCCGCCGGGCCGGACGCAGCATCTCGAAAATGACCACGCCGATGCCGAGCGCGACGATGGAGCGGACGAGAACCGAGGATTGCGGCCGCGCGATCGCGGCGGCGCCATAGATCCCGGCGACGAGAATGAAAAGCGCCGTCGCTCGCGCGATGGCGACGATCAGCCGCCGAATCCTGCTCGAGCGCACTGATCCGGCATCAGTCATTTGAGTGTCATGTTATGGTAACCGATTTGTCGGAATCTTTCCTCGCCGGATTCGTTAAAACCAGCACGTGACCGAGAGAAAAACCCGCGAAGTTCGCATCGGAAACCTCCGGATCGGCGGAACAAACCCGATCGCGGTGCAGTCGATGACTGCGACGAAGACGCAGGACATCGACGCGACCGTCCGTCAGGTCGAGCTGCTCGAAGAGGCCGGCGCGGACGTGATCCGCATCGCCGTCGACACCGCGAAGGACGTCGCCGCGCTCGCCGAGGTCCGCAGAGCGCGGCCGAACGCCAACCTGGTGATCGATCTTCAGGAAAACTACCGGCTCGCCGAAAAAGTCGCGCCCTATGTGCAGAAGCTCCGCTACAACCCCGGACATCTGCACCACATCGAGCGCGAGAAGCCGATCCGCACGAAGGTGCAGTACCTGGTTGATGTCGCGCGCGACCACGGCTGCGCGATCCGCGTGGGCGTCAACTGCGGCTCGGTCGATCCGGCCAAGCTCGACCGCTACCCGAAAGAGGATTCGATCACGCCGATGGTCGAATCGGCCGCCGAACACTGCGCGATGCTCGACGACCTCGGCTTCGACCAGTACGTCGTGTCGCTGAAGGACTCCGACCCGAACAAAGTCATCGATGCGAACGTCCGCTTTGCCGAAACCCGCCCTGACGTTCCGCTGCACCTCGGTGTGACGGAGGCAGGGATGCCGCCGGATGGAGTGATCAAGACGCGCATCGCCTTCGAACAGCTCATCACCCGCGGCGTCGGCGACACGATCCGCGTCTCGCTGACGCTTCCGTTCGAGCGCAAAGGCGACGAGGTCACCGCCGGCCGGCAGATCCTCGACGACATCGCCAACGGCCGCTTCCGCTCCGTGCCGCGCTTCGAGCAGAACGGCCTCAACATCATCAGCTGCCCGTCGTGCTCGCGCGTCGAAAACGAAGCGTTCATCGATCTCGCGCTGAACGTGCGCACGATGACCGAGTACGCGAAGGACCACAACATCACGATCGCGGTGATGGGCTGCCGCGTGAACGGCCCCGGCGAAACCGACGACGCGGACCTCGGCATGTGGTGCGCGCCGAGCTTCGTCAATCTGAAACGCGGATCGCACACACTCGGGCAATTCACTTACGACGAGATCCTCGGACGTCTGCGGGCGGAGCTCGACAAGCTCATTGAGGAACGCCGGGCGTGAAGCGCGTTCCCTACCTTCTCCTCTCGCTCGCCGTCATCATCCTCGACGCATGGACGAAGTGGCTCGTGGCCTCGAACATCGATATGCACGATTCGATCAGCATCGTGCCGAATTTCTTTCAGCTCGTGCACGTGCGCAACACCGGCGCGGCGTTCGGCATCGGCGCCAATGCCGAGTCGCACATCGTTCCGGTTCTGCTCAACATCGGCGCCATCGGCGTCTTCTTCGTCGTCGTGGCCTACGCGTTCCGGACCGCGGTCACCGATCGCGTCCTGCAAATCGGATTGCATCTGATCCTCGGCGGCGCGATCGGCAATCTCATCGATCGTTTCCGCCTCGGCTACGTCGTCGATTTCCTCGACGTCTACGTGAGCTGGGGCGGCCAGGCGCACCACTGGCCTGCGTTCAACGTCGCCGACTCCGCGATCTGCATCGGCATCGGCCTTCTCTTCCTCGACATGCGGAAAAAGCCGGAGACGCGCCCACTCGCTGCATAATACGGTGGTGCAATTGAAAGCGAAGGGTGTGACGCGCATCGACGATCCCGGCCGGCACGGGGTCGGCTGGTACGCCCGTGTCACGTTCATGGGGCAGACGTTCTCGAAGTACTTCGCCGATCTCGCGCACGGCGGCAAGCGCGCGGCATTCGAAAAAGCGCTGAAGTGGCGCGACGAGACGGAGAAGAGCGTCGGCAAGCCGCGAACCGACCGGATGTTCGCCATGCCGGGCGTGCGCAGTCAGACCGGGATCCAGGGCGTCTACGAGCAGAACGGAAAGTACGTCGCCGCCTGGACTCCGAAGCCGGGACAGACGCGCCGGAAGTTTTTCTCGATCAACAAGTACGGCCGGGAGGAAGCGCTGCGCCGCGCGGTCGCGTTCCGCCGTCAGCGCGAACGCGAGCTGTACGGCAAAGCCGTGTCGAATTTCTCCGACGCGACGGCGAGAAAAAGAACGGCGCGCCGGCCGCAACGCCGCACTCGCGCGCGCAAACGCTGATCGCGGCGCTTCGCCCGCGCGCCGGCTGTGATTCGGCGCTTCGTTACGCGGCGATTTCGCGCACGCTGCCGTCGATGATCAGCTTCGGCTCGGTGAGCTCCTGCACGTTTTGCGGAGTCATACCGGGCGCGACTTCGATCAGCTTCAGCCCCTGCGGCGTCACGTCGATCACCGCGTAGTCGGTGATGATGCGATCGACGACCTTCACACCGGTCAGCGGCAGCGCGCACGTCTTCAGAATTTTCTTCTCGCCTTTTTTCGTGACGTGTTCCATCGTCACGACGACGCGCTTCGCGCCGGCGACGAGGTCCATCGCTCCGCCCATGCCCTTCACCATCGCGCCCGGCACCATCCAGTTCGCGAGATCGCCCTGCTCGGACACCTGCATCGCGCCGAGGATCGAGAGGTCGATCTTGCCGCCGCGGATCATCGCGAAGGAATCGGCCGACGAAAAAAACGACGCGCCGTTCAGCACCGTCACCGTCTGCTTGCCGGCGTTGATCAGATCGGCATCGACTTCCGCGTCGGACGGAAACGGGCCCAGTCCGAGGATTCCGTTCTCCGATTGCAGCACGACTTCGATGCCGGGCGGGATGCAATTCGCGACGAGCGTCGGCATGCCGATGCCGAGGTTGACGTAGTAGCCGTCGCGGAGCTCCTGCGCGGCTCGGCGGACGATTTGTTCGCGTGTGAGTGGCATGTTGAGTCTCCGGTTGATGGATGACGGTTACCGGTTGCCGGTTAACGGTTACCCGTTGCCGGTTAACCATTACGTTAACGGTTGCCCGTGAGCAGTTTCCGCTGAACGGTGAACGGTCAGCGGTTACCGGTGAACAACTCACCGTCGCCGGTTGCCGACAACAGGCAAACACGACGACCGGCAACCAACAACGGGTAACCGATAATCGGCAACCGACCTTCGGCAACCGTTAACCGGTAACCGGTAACCGGCAACCGGCAACCCCGTAACCGGCAACCCCGTAACCGGCAAGCGGCAACTTATCATAGTGACAATGTCGCGCGTCCGCTGTGCCGCCTGGATCTTCGCGGCCCACATCGTTTGCGGAGCGCTTTTTCTTTCGCCGGGATGGATCCGTCCCGATTCGGTCGCGACGTACGCGTACCTGCGATCGATGGTCTTCGACGGCGATCTCTCGTTTTTCGATGAGTGGTCGTCATTCGGCATGATTCGAAACGGCGTCACGTATTTTTCCGAGGTGATGCCGTCGGGAACGCTGGCGAATCACTGGTGGATCGGCACGTCGATTCTCGCCGCGCCGTTCTACGTCGTTGGTCTCCGCTTCACCGACGACTCCGCGCTCCTCGGCTGGGCGAGCGTGCTGTTCGCGGCGTCGGCGCTCGCGATCGCGTGCCTCTTCCTGCGCACGCACCGCCGTTTCGCCGTTCTCGCCACGAGCCTCGGCACTCCGCTGTTCTGGTACACGTTTCGATTTCCGCTCGGGACGCACGCAGCAGGCGCGTTGTGCGTCGCTCTGATCTTCGTTTCGCTCTTTGCGACGGACAGCGGTGTGCTGACCGGCCTGACAGCCGGGCTGGCGATCGCGACGCGGTTGCAGCATGTCGTGCTCCTGCCAGCTATAGTACTGGTTGGTATAGTGCAGCGGCGGCGCGGGCGGTGGTGGATGTCGGCGATCGGCGGCGGCGCGCTGCCGATCGGAGCGCAGGCGATCGCCTGGTTCGCGGTCTACGGCACACCGTTCGGTCCCCTGACCCGCGGCGCAAACCTGCAGGGCGTCACATGGATGCCGTTTCAGCACATCGCGCTCGGCGAAGTTCTCTTCTCGAGCTACCACGGGCTCATCGCGTGGTCGCCCGTGGTGGTGGTCTCGATCATCGGATGGTTCGCCGCGCTGCGGCGCGATCGCGACCTCGCGCTCGCGTGCATCCTCATGTTCATCGGCGAATGGCTCGCGAACGGAACGCTCGACCGCTACTTCTGGGGCGGGATGTCGTTCGGCGGGCGGCGGTTCGTGGACCTCGCGCTGCCGTTTGCGCTCGGGATCGGCTGGTTCGCGGAGCGGCTCCGCACGTGGCTCGCGGTTGTGATCGTGACGCCGCTCGTCGCCTGGTC
>DATIZY010000159.1:0-18380 GCA_035516895.1 Thermoanaerobaculia bacterium
CGCGCGGGGTTGTTTGCGGGGAGCGGCGCGCGGCGCGCGGCGCTGCTTGCGGCGAGCGGCGTGCGGCGAGCAGGGTTGCTTGCGGCGAGCGGCGCGCGGCGAGCAGGGTTGCTTGCGGCATGCTCGCCGCTCGCTGCCCGCCGCTCGCCCGATTCTCACCAATCCTTGTAGGCCGTTCCATCGAGTCCATTGCCGGTGGCATTCGAATGCACGTCCATGACTCCGGGCGTCATCGAATCGGATTGGTCGCCGCTCGTGTCGAGGGCGGTGGGGTCGCTCGGATCGGTCGTCTGCTGCACTTCGATCCAGTCCGCGTGCATCGTGATCGGGTCCTTCGGAATCCCGCGCAGATAGTGCTCGGAGACGAGGGACTGGAGGCTGTCGGGATACTTCTGTTTGTCGGCGTAGTAGTTGTCGATCGCCTTGCGCATCTCGAACAGATCGTCGCGCAGCGCGGCCTCGCGCGCTTTCTGCTGCGCGTTCTTGACGTTGGCTACGGCCACTGCCGCGAGGATGCCGATGATCGCGACGACGACGATCAGCTCGATCAGCGTGAAGCCGGACTGCTCGTTCGAACGATGAACGATGAACGATGAACGGTGGACGTTTTTCGTTTCTCCACGGTTCGTTGCTCGGCATTCATCGTTCATCGCTGTTTCTACCATTCGTTGTAATGCGTCTTTCCGTCGAGCGAGAGCGCCGTCGATTTCGAGTGGATCTCGAAGACGTTGTCGCCGTTCGTTTCCGTGGTGTCGGGATCGTCGCTGTCGGACAGCGTCGTCCATTCGGCCTTTCCGGTCATCGGATCGATCAGATCGCGCTCGCGGAGAAGGTGCACCGTCTTGCCGTTATTGAGCTCGATGGGTTTCGTGAGCTCGTCGAGTGTCTTCGGGTAATCGCGCTGGCCGAAGTCGGGCGGCTTCTTGATCGACGCCGGTCCCTGGGCGTCGCGCAGCTCTTTGTATTCGTCGATCGCATTGGTGATCCTGCGGATGGCCTCGTGAAGCTCGATCTCCTTCTGGCGTTTGATTCCGAAGCTGGCGATGGGCATGGCCACCGCCGCGAGAATGCCGATGATCGCGACGACCGTGATCAGCTCGGCGATTGTGAACCCATTGCGCTTCATTCCACCTTGGCGAGGCCGCCGGAAATCTCCGAGGCGACCAGCGCTCCCTGCCCGTTCTTGAGCTCGGGCACCTCGACGACCAGATTCGTCTGACCGGTCGCGCCGCCGCGGACGCGCAGCGTCGCGATCTCGCCGCCGCTATTGAACACGAGCGGCTTGCCGTCCGACGAGCTGATCGTGATGACGCCGAGCTTGGAGTTGATGCTCACCACCGGCGGCGCCAGCGGATTGACGTTCAGCGCCGAGCCAAACGCAACGTCGCTCACCTGGAGCGCCTGCGGATCGTAGTGCAGCGTCAGCTGCGAGCTCGTGAGCCCGTCCAGATCCATGCCGACTACGTTCCAGAGCTTCTCTTCGCCGGGACTCAACGCGAGGTGCACCGGCTGCGGCGAGATCCGCGGCTCGAGCGCCGGAATACCGGCGCTCTCAGCCTGCGGCCGCAGCTCGGACGGCGGATTTTGCACCGGCGGCGGATTCTGCGGCGGCGGTGTGGTCGTCGTCGGCGCCGGCTGCTGGAACGGATTGCCCGGCGCGCTGCCCTGCGGCACCACCACCGGCGCCAGCGGCGCGGCCACCGATTGCTCGGCGGCGAACTGACGCGAAGGCGCCGGCGCAAACGGATCGACCGACGACTGCGACTCGATCCTCGGCGACAACCCGCGGAACGACAGATTGCTCTGCGTTCCGACCCACATCGGCGCGAGATCGTCCTCGGTGATGTCCGGGATGCGAATGATGTGCGGCGTCATCGTGAGAATGAGATCGGTGCGCGTCTCGTGATGGTGATTGAGCGTGAACAGCCGTCCGATGATCGGGATGTCGCCGAGGATCGGGGTCTTGTTGTCGGATTCCTCGTCGTTCTGCTGGATGAGTCCGGCGAGGAAGTTCGTCTCGCCGTCTTTGAGGCGGATCGTCGATTCGATGGTGCGCGTGGCGAAGGTCGGCTGCGCCGGCACACCGTTCGTTCCGGTTCCCGCCGCGGGCGCGCCGAGATTCGACACTTCGACAGTCAATTTCAGCGTGACCTCGCGGTTGTGGTGAACGCGCGGCTCGATCGACACTTTGATGCCGACGTCCTGGTACTGGTACGAGGTGACCGGCGCGAATGTGCCCGCCGTGGTGGTGCTGACGCTCGTGAATGTCGACACCGGCACCGGGATCCGCTGTCCGATGTGCAGCGTCGCTTTCTCGCCTTCGGAGATCCGGAGCTCCGGATTGGCGAGCAGCTTCGTATCGCCGATCGATTTCAGCGCCGCATAGGACGCGTTCGGAATCGAGAAACTCAAGAGGCCGCTGTTGAGCGCGCGGAGCTGACTGAGCGTTCCGCTCGTCAGCGGGATGGTGCCCCCGCTCGTGTCCGTAGCGCCGGTGAGCGGCTGCACGATTCCTGGAGCGGTGCTGCTCCAGCCATTCACGACGAAGCCGATATCGCGCGCCTTGTCGAGATCGATCTGCAGGAGCTCGACGTCGACGACCACTTCCGCCTTTGCCTTGTCGTTCGCTTCGATGATTTTCTCGGCGATTTTCACTTTGTCCGCGGTGTCGCGAATGGTGATCGCGTTCAGCGCTTTCAGCGGGAACACGTTGCGCGCCTCGATCATCGTGCGCACGACGTTCGTCACCTGTTCGGCGTCGCCGTTCGACAGGTAGAACGTGCGGATGACGAGGTCCTCGTAGTCGCGCCGCGACTGGGGATTGTCGGGAACGACGATGATGCTGTGTGGATCGAGGACCTTGTAGAAATCATTGCCGGCCTGCATCACGCGGTCGAGCGCCTGCTGGGCCGTGACGTCTTTCAGCTCGATCGACAGCCGGTCGTCTTTGAGAGCCTGATCGAACAGCACGTTGATGCCGAACGCGTTGCCCAGTGCCCGGAGAATGTCTTTGATCGGAGTGTCGTGCGGAAACGAGAGCGAGATCGGCTGATTCGACGCCGGATTGAGCATCGGCGGCTGCGCCTTCGTGATGTTGTCCGCCTCCGCCCTTTTTTTCAGCTCGTCGATGGACATGTGCTGGCTCGCGGCGCGCTGGGCGTCCTGGATCGCCGTCACGGCCTTCGCCAGCTCGACGGCCGCGAACTGGTTCGTCGGATCGAGCTTGACCGTCATCTCGAGCTCTGTCGCCGCGAGCTGATTGAGGCGCAGCTGCTCGTCGCCGGCCGCCGATTGCGCCGCGGTCCGAAGCGTTTTGCCCTTTTCGAAGTGGATGCGCGATGCCTCGAGCTTCGCTCGCTGGAGATCCATCTGGTACCGCATGTTGTCCGGATCGATCTCCAGCGCCTTGTTGTAGTCGAGGACCGCCTGATCCCAATCCTTCACCTTTTCCGCGGAGCGGCCGCGTTCGTAGGAGTTGAAGCTCGCGCAGCCGGCGAAAAGGACGAGCATGAATGCCGCGAGGATTCGTTTCATTCGAATTTTTGACGCTCCAGCCACTGAAATGTCACTGCCCCATGGGGATCCGCGTCTTGATGTCGGGCGCAAGACCGACGTAGCCGATCTCCACCGATTCGATGCCGATGCTGCGCAGAACGAACTTGCCGTCGATCGTCTCGCCGACGCGCACGTTGACGATCTGTCCATTGCCCGAAAACGTGGCAATCGGGTTTGCCGCCGTGCCGAACGTGCCGATGTAGTGGTACGGGAACATCGGCGGTTGCGGCGCCGCCGGCTGGGCCGGCTGCGGGGCGGTGACCGGCGCGGGCGGTGGCGGAGGTGTCGGAGGTTGAATGATCTGTTTTGGCGGCGGCGGTGGCGGCGGCTCCTTGTACGCGAAGAGGTTTCGCTCGCTGCGGTAGCTGCCGCTCTGCGATTCGAGCCACTCGGTGTGAATCGCACCGACGCCCGGTACGGCTGCGCCGGCCGGTCCGGTGCGCACGATGCGCGTCCCAGCGGTCTGCGGCGGCTGTGTGCCGTTGTCGCGCGTCGACGCGTACGCGTAAATGGCGAACGCGATGACGAGGATCACTCCGATCGTTGCCCAGGTCTTCCAGCTCATCCAATTCACATCCATCACATCGCGAGCGAGCGGCCCGGCTCGCGGAACACGGTCTTCAACCGGAGCGTCAGCGTCAGATCGCCGTTGGCCGGGCCCGACGACGAGAGATGAATCGCGTCGATGATCACGAACTGACGCGACAGCTCGAGCTGATTGATGAGCTGCCGGACCTGCTGATACGTGCCGTGCACGGTGAACGAGATCGTGACCGTCGACGTGCCGATGCCGCCGTTTTTCTCTGCGTCGCGGTCCTGGGTCTCCGAAAAGGAGATCGTATTCGGGTCGAGCTGCGTCGCCACGGCCATTTTTTTCAGCTCATTGATGAGCGCCGTGAGCCGCTGCGGCTTCGTCGACCATGTCTTGTTGTACAGCGACTCGAGATCGCTCTCGGCCTTGTTGTAGCTCGCCAGCAGGCGCTCGGCGGCGATGCGCTTCTCGCGCGCGTGCTGCAGCTCGCCCTCCGCATCGTGCAAACGCGAGTCGAGGCCCTGCAGCCGCGCTTCGTACTGAACGCGGTACGTGAAGAAGAAGATCGCGTTCGCCACGAGAAGGACGCCGAGGATCGTGAGGAGCACCCGGTGCTCGCGCCAGATCATTCCACGACCCTCGGAATCGACGGACGGTATTGGACCTGAATGCCGAAGCGGTAGCCCTCGGACGTCTTCGCTTCCGAATTAGGGAACGCGTTGGTGAAACGTGAATCGTGGTTGAACGCATCGAGCGTGCGGACCATGCCGGCGTCCGTCTTCGCCATCGCTTCGAGCTGCAGGTTGACGTTGCCGTTCTTCGCGAACGACGGCGAGATCGAATTGATGCGCACGTCTTCGGGAAGCACGCGCTCGAGCCGGTCGAGCAGCTCGCTCCACGAGAACGCGCGCTCGGCGAGACGCGCGTTGACGAACTGCGCCTGATCGGCGAGCACTTTCACGTTGAACGATTTCATCCGCTGCGCCGCGAGCGCGGCGCGCTCGTTCTCCACTTTGGTCTGCTGCTCGACCCGCGCGATCTTGTCGCGCGTGGTCCGCGTGTCCCGCGCGTAGCGCACGCCGGTCTCGATGTTGTTCAGCAGCATGAAAGCGATGACCACGGACACCACGACGACGACGGCATACACGGGCCGGTAGTCGCGATACGGTCGCGAGGCGAGGTTCAGATGAAGCGGCCTCACGAAGTGAAGACTCCCGTGCAGGCCGCGAGTTCGGACGCGAACGCGTCGACGTCGTCCGGCCACGCTTCGCTCGTGTCGGCGAGCGTCACCTGTCGGACCGGCGCCCCGAACTGTTCGCTGATCACCGAGCTGACCTCGCCGTTCGCGCTTCCGGCGAGATAGCACTGCTCGACCGATTCGGTCCGCAGCGTATCGCGGAGGTAGCTCGCGGAGAGCCGGATCTCCTGCTCGAGCGTGCGCTCGGAATTGAGGTTTCGCGATCGGATGAAGAGCGGCTGCGAGCCGCGAAAGGCGGCGGTGGTGAATTCGCCCTCGCGGACGTAGAAGAAGATGCGGTCGCGGCTCGTGTTCGGCTCGCGCTGGGCGATCGCGTTCCAGAGATTCACGCCGATCGGCTCGATCAGGATGATGTCGATGCCGGCGTCGGCGAACAGCTTCTCGATCGCGGTGAGCGTCTGATCGATTGCGCTCAGCGTGAGGATCTTCGCCGTCGAACCGCTGCGCGAGAGCACTTCGTGGCGCACTCGCAAGAGCGTGGCATCGATTGGCATCGTCCGCTTGAGGCTCCAGCGAACCATGTCCTCGGCTTCTTTCTGCGCCTCGGGGAAGCGCGGCACGTCGAGGATGTTGATCCGGAACCAGGAATCGGGCAGGAGCATCGACGCGCGGTCCCAGCGGCCGGTCTCGACGCGCAGACGCCGAATGATCTCGGCGAGCGATGATTCGTTGGTGAGCGACGGCGTGACCACCGCCGGCGAGAACGTGTTCGCCGCGAGCCGGTAGCTCTTCGCCTGCACGATGCGCGGACCCTTCTTGCCGCGGGCAAGCCGTGCGTGAATCAGCTTCTCGTCATCGAGAACGATCGTGTCGGCAGGAAAGGACGCGCTCATATCAGATGAATTTCGAATTTCGAATTTCGAATGAAGAATGAAGAAGACGAGGGCCGCGTCCTTTGGGGCGTTCTCAATTCTTCATTCGAGATTCGAACGAAATTCATCGTCGACTCGACGAAACTTTCGAATGAAGAATCAAGGAGATGAGAACCGCGGTGTCCGGGCATTCTCAATTCTTCATTCGAAATTCGAAATTCGAAATTCATTTTGTCTACTCGACGAATGTCACCTTGTTGATTTCCCGCAATGTCGTGCTTCCCAGCATCACTTTCTTCAGCGCCGATTCTCGCAGGAAGCTCATCCCTTCGTCTTTCGCGGCTTTCTTGATTTCGGAGGCCGGACGGCGGTCGAGAATCATTCCGCGGATGCGGTCCGAGAGATCGAGCAGCTCGGAGATCGCCGAGCGGCCGTGGAATCCCGTGCCGTTGCACTCGAGGCAGCCCTTGCCCTCGAAAAACGTCCGGTCGCGGAAGAGCTGCGGATCGAGGCCCGATTCGACGAGGAACGCGTCGGGATATTTCACTTCGTACTTGCACTCGCTGCAGATGCGCCGAACGAGCCGCTGCGCGAGCACGCAGTTGAGCGCGGAGACGAAGTTGTACAGGTCGACCTTCATGTTGAGGAATCGGCCTAACACGTCGACCACGTTGTTCGCGTGCACGGTCGTGAAGACCAGGTGGCCGGTGAGCGCCGACTGCACCGCGATCTGCGCGGTCTCTTCGTCGCGGATTTCGCCGACCATGATCTTGTCCGGGTCGTGGCGCAGGATCGAGCGCAGTCCTCGGGCGAAGGTGAGTCCCTTCTTCTCGTTGACCGGAATCTGCGTGATGCCTCGCAGCTGGTACTCCACCGGATCCTCGATGGTGATGATCTTGTCCTCGGGGCTCTGGATCTCCGACAGCGCGGCGTAGAGCGTCGTCGTCTTGCCCGAGCCCGTCGGACCGGTCACCAACACCATTCCGTACGGTTCTTTGATGAATTTGCGGAATTTCGACAGCATGTCTTCGTCGAATCCGAGGACGTCGAGGCGGAGGTTTTTGAACTCCTTGTTCATCGACTCCTTGTCGAGGATTCGGATGACGGCGTCCTCGCCGTGGGCGGTGGGCACGATCGAGACGCGGAAATCGATGGTGCGGCCGGTGATGCGCAGCTTGAAGCGTCCGTCCTGCGGCACGCGCCGCTCGGCGATGTCGAGCTCCGACATGACCTTGATGCGGCTGATGATCGTCGAGTGATGGCGCTTGTCGATCGGATCGAGCGCCTCGTAGAGCACGCCGTCGATGCGGTACTTGACGACCACTTCGTTGTCGCGCGTCTCGATGTGAATGTCCGACGCCCGGCGCTGGATCGCGTTGAACACGATCGAGTCGACGAGCTTGATGATCGGCGACGACTCCTGCTGCGTGATCGAGTCGATCGTCAGCGTCTCTTCGCCTTCCTCGTTCTCGGCGATGAGCTGCAGCTTGAATCCCTCGGTCGCCTCGTCGAGGACGCGCTGCGTCGATTCCGATTTTTCCAGCTTGTCGCGGATCGCCGCGGGCGACGCCACCTTCACCTTCAGCGGGGCGCCGAGGAGGAGCTCGAGCTCGTCGAGCTTGAGGACGTCGGTCGGATCGCCGACGACGACGGCGATGTGGCCGTTCTCGCGGCGCTCGGGAAGGAACTGATAGCGGATCATCAGGTCGAGCGGTATGTCGCGGAAGAGCTGATGATCGCCCTGGAAGTGATCGAGGTTGACGTACGGAAAGCCGTACTGCTCCGCAAGGCGCTGCGCACGCGCCGCCTCGCCGGTCGGATCGGCATTCTTGTACAGCGAACGGGGATCAGTAGCCATCAATCAGTTGTCAGTTGTCAGTTGTCGGTTCTCGGTTGTCGGGGTGGACGGGGACGACCGACAACCCGGATCATTGCTGCCCCACGGAGCTCAGTTGGAATAGCGGCAGATAGAACGCGTACAGCAATGTGGCGATCACCACGCCCATGAATACAAGAATGATGGGCTCGATGGCCGCCACCACACGCGACAATCTGGCCTCGATTTCCTCATCGTAAAACTCGCTGACGTTCGCGAGCATTTCCGTAAGCGCGCCGGTCGATTCGCCGACTTTGATCATTTCGACCGCGAGGTCGGTGATCACGCCGGTGGACTCGAGCGAGCGCCATAGCGGCTCGCCCTCACGCACGTGCTGCACGATCGACGCGATCTTCGTGGCCACCAGCTGATTGCCGACCGACTGCGAGGCGATCTCGATCGCCGGCACCATCGGCGTTCCGCCGCTGAGCAGCGTCCCGAGCGACTGCGTGAACTGCATGACCGCGACGCGATGCATGACGCCGCCGACGAACGGCACCTTCAGCTTCAGGCGGTCCCACGCCAGGCGGCCGGTGGTTGCGATCCACTGCCGCAGCAGGATCAGGACGATCAGAAGGGCGAGAAAGCCGATGACCAGATGATCGTTGAGCGTGTTCGCGATCGCGATGAGAAGCCGCGTGAACGCCGGCAGCTGCGCGTCGAAGCCCTTATAAAACTCCGCGAACCGCGGGATGACTTTCGTCAGCATGATTCCGACCATCCCCAGGGAAAGGAGGATGAGGATGGTCGGGTAGATGAGCGCGGTGATGACGCGTTTTCGCAGCGCGACCATCATCTTCTGATATTTCAGAAAGCGCCGGAGCACGCCTTCGAGATCGCCCGATCGTTCGCCGGCGCGCAGCGAGGTCGAGTAGATCGGCGGGAACAGCTCGCCATAGGCCGCGAACGCGTCGGAGAGCGCGACGCCCGATTTGAGGTTGTCGCGGATCTCGGTGAGCACGTCGCGGAACCGCGCATCCTTCTGCCGCTCCAGCATGATCTCGAAGGATTGCAGCAGCGGCAGGCCGGCTTTGACCAGCGCGAGAAGCTCCTGGTTGAACAGCAGGAAGCGCTCGGTGGAGACGACCTTCTTCGAGCGCGGGAGGATCTCGCGCAGCGAAACGCGTCCGCGCCTGGCCGCGAACACATGCATCCCCTGGCGCTTCAGCTCCTCCTCGGCCGCGCGGACGCTGCTGGCCTGGACCTGCCGGTCAATGATCTGACCGTCGGGCGTACCGACTTTGAATGTGAATTCGGGCATTCTCAATTAAGACGGATGACACGGCTCCGCCGTTCCAGAAAAGCGGGATCGGGCGAATGTTATTGCTGCGGCGGATTGTTCGGCGGCGGCGCGGGCTGCGGCTGCGGATTCAGCTGCTGCTGCGCCTGATTCAATTCCTGCGGAATCTGAGTCATCCGCTGCTCGACACGGTCTTCGTCGATTTCATCGCTCCACGGCTGCTCCGACTCGTGGGCCATGATCGCCTGCTCGCGCTGAAGGTTGTCGATCCGCTGCTGGATTTGTGCGCGTTGTGCGGGCGACGGACCGTTGTATTCCGGTGGTGCGGGCGCCGCTGCCTGCGGGTACGAGGCGGAGTCGGGCAGATAGGCCGGTGAGCTCGAGGTGGAGAGGTGCCCGCTGAGCAATCGCAAAGTGTCGTTGTCGATCAGAGTCGAGCTGTGGAGGCCGAGCGCCAGCCGCGCTGCGACCGAGATTTTGGCTGCGCGGACCAGGTCCGAATCGCCCGCGCGCAAATGGGTGTCCGAGAGGAGAGCGCTGCCCGCTTGCGCAAACGCGCTCGCGCTGACGAGAATGCAAAGGACGGCGGCCGCGGCACACGTTTTCATGTTCGTTCCTCGAGTTGAAGGGTTCGAATCTTCCGCATATTCCATCAGTCCGACCAGGAGCTCGTCGTCAGGCCGTAGTAGAGAACGCGGATTTGACCTCCCGCTCCGGAGCAGCGAACAAGGGCGCCGGCGGAGACGCCATCCGTTAAATAGATTGTACCCGGTGTGCAGTCCCCGTACTCGGAGAACGAGCACATGGAGGAACGGCCGAACTGGATGCCCTTCGGGTCACCGGTGAAGGGGCGGCCCGTGTCGGGGTCGACAGTGCCGGCCGGCGGGAAACCGATGGCCGCTCCGCCGCTCGGCGTGGGGAGCAGCGGCTGTGGAGCCTGGATCTGCCTGTCGATTCCCCGAATGATTTCATCGCTGCTGACGCCGTTTCCGTTTCCATCCTCGTAGATTGCGTAGAACCACACGCCGTTGACTTCGGTGAAACGCACAGCGCGATAGGTGCCTTTGACCTGTCCCTGTTCATTGGCCAGCTCGAGAATCGATCGGATGTGTCCGGTGGCAGCTCGAAGGTCTGCGCGGCGAACGATCGTGCTGGTCGCGGAAGTCGACATCGTGACGAGGATGCCGAGGATGGCGAGGACGACGATGAGTTCGAGGAGGGAAGATCCGGTTTGTCGATCCATGGGGCGAGCGAAGGTTCACATCGCGGCCCAGGACCGACGTCGGACCTATGTTGCGGAAGCTTTTGGGTTTGTGCCGGGCGGCGGTTGCCGCCCGGCGTCAAAAAAGTTGGCGTTACGAGGATGTCGAAGCGACGGCGAAGCCTTCCTGTGCCTCGTAGGTGCCTGCCTTGTAGTTGCTGAGCAAGACGAGCCGCAGGATGATTTTGCGCGCACCGCCCGATGAAACCAGCTTCACTTCAAAGCCTGACGGGAGTTCCGGCTTCGTGGAATCGAACACGGCGTATTTCGGAATGGGAACGCCGAGCACCTGATTGCCGGAGCTGTCGAAGCCGACGCCGGAGATCGGGAAGCGCGTCGTCGCCGACGGCCGGAAGCCGACGGAGTAAAGGATCTTGCCCGAGATCGATCCGCCGCTGAATTCCGGGAGCATGCTCTTGGCGGTGTAGATCCAGATTCCCTGGCCCGACTGCAACGTCATCGTGCCGGTAGCGCCGATGGAGTAAAACGCGTTAGTTACCGGCTGGTTCGAGGGATCAAACGCGATGTTGATCCCGGCGGCGGCCAGCCCGTTCACGATCTGAGCCTTGCCCGTTGCGTTCAGCCAGCTCGATGCGCCGATCACCGGATTGAGCTGGAAATAGTCGGCGAAATCGATGCTTCGCGCCTGGATCAAGTCGAGATAGTACGAAGTCGAACCGAATGAGCGGGTGGTCTTCTTCGTCAGGTAGTACATCTCGAACCGGTAGCGGTCGGCAGGAAAGTTGATATTCGCCGTGAGAGCGTTGTTGTCGTGATCGTACGGGATGAGGATCGGGGGTAGCTGACGGACGACAAAGAGAATGTTCCCCGTCATGCGCGCGGCGCCCGTTCCTGCGTCGGGGCCCAAAACGCCTGAAGTATCCGTAATCGGGAGAGCCGAATTGTTGTAGAGCGCCGGAAGCGCCGGGAGCGTCGTCGTAGCACCGCCGCACCCGCCACTGGCGCACGACGGCCAGGCGCCGGGATATGCCGGTGGCGAGGTAAACCGCGTCAGATATCCCGGGCCGACGGAACCTGTGGTCGCGTCGAAGATCACTTTGTTTTGATACACCTCGTTCTGCATGAAGTTGACCGGGCGCTGGGCTAGCTGTGTCAGGTTGTTGTGACTCTCAACGTAGAGACTCGTGCGCATTGCGTCGTCGATGATGTCGTAACAGAGGATCATGACCGCCGTCGACACCGCAAGAACGACGAGAATCTCGGCGAGAGAATAACCGCGCTGATTTTTCTGAATCGTTCGCATCGCAATCACCTATGAATGAACGCTCGGAACTGATGGTATGAGTAATGGAGCGCGAATCCCTGTCGGTACGCCTCGACACGAATGATGTAGTCGCCTGTCGGGAACTGCGCCGAGGGCGTCTGCCAGCTGCAGGTCGTACTCGTTGTGAGCGCAGCCGGCGTTGGCGTACCGGGTACGGGTGTTCCTGTGGGCGGCCCTCCGCCGCAGTCTGCCCACTGCCATGTCACACCATAGTCGGTACTGAACATGATCTGATACTGAATTGGCGTGGCCTCGCTGAAGCCTGACGCATACGCCGGGAGATATTTCTGATTGTCCCACCGTGTCCAAGTCGTGGACCATGCAACGTTGACTGAGGCCGGGTCCGCCAGGTCCGTCGTGGGACTGGGGCTTGTGATTGCGACGCGCGGCAGTTGCGTAATACGGAACGTGCAGGTGCTGCAACCGGTCTCCGTTCCGGACTTCGGATAGAGGCCGCCCTGCAGGTACGCGTCGATGAGGGTAAGGAAGGACCAGTGTGCGATGTAGCTTTGTCCTTCCGTACCGGCGGGTGAGAGTCCGTTGACCACGACAAAAGCCGTTTTGCTCGTGCTGGGGTCGCGCAGAGAGTAGAGCGCGCTTCCCGGTGTGCTCGTAGTGCTTTCAAGGTAATAGCGCGCCTGTTCCCAGACGGACGTCGTTGCCCCGTAAACACTGGCGAGAAACGACTCGGGGTTGTCCCCTGTCGAATTGGCCGTCAGGCTGAACGGACGATTGTTGGAGATCGGATTGAGTAGAGGATAGTTGTACCCGGTGATCGAATTACCGACGTTCAGTCCGTCGCTCACAAGCGATCCGGTTCCAGTCGGGGTGCTGTGGTGGAACGTGCTGGTCGCACTGCCGGTCCAGAAGAAGCTCGTCGAACCGGGGCTGAGCGTGCGGCGGACGGTGTTATAACCGGAATAGCACTGGCTGCTGGTGTTGCCGCTGGCGCAACCCCACACACCGCCGTTGAAGGACGTTCCGGAGGGAAGGATGAAGCCGGTTCCCGGGGAGATTGTGCCGCGCAGGGCACGCTTGTAGTTCGTCTGTGATGTGCCGGTCGGCAAGTTGCCGGTCGCGCCCCAGCCGCTCGCGCCGGCGTACGCAGCGTCAGGATAGAGCTCGCCCAACCAGGTCATCGACCACCAGTAGTTAAACGGACCGACAGTGCCGACAGAGCGGATGTATTTCACGCCGCAACCTTGCGTCAGGTTGCATGTCGATCCAGCGTCGCCCCAGTTGAGGTCATTCGTGATCGACTGCTCGGTCGTCGAGCCGCTGCTGCCGGTGAACGGCTTCGAGTTGACAGGGATACTGTTGGGGAACTGGTTCGCGGCGTCGTAACCGATTTCTCCGCCGAGGCCGATGTAATAGTACGAGAAACCGGTCATCGTGGTGTAGACGGTCCTCGACCCGGTCAAGGAGGTGCGCAGGACCTGGAAAATGCGCGGGATGTCGATCTCGAACTCACCGAACACCGAGGGCGTCGGCTGACCGCTCGTGTTCGGCGTCCAGCCATCGTTGAAGTTGCTGCCGTCGTTCTTCACGCCGTACCACGTCGTGCCGATCTGGAACTTCCAGCCACCCGTCCCGCCCCACATCGCCGACTGATCGCCGTCGTGCGTGTTCTCGAAGTCGTCGAAATAGCGGTTGTACCCCATGCCGAGTACCGTACTGACGTTTTGGGTGGCGTATGTGACACCGTTGCCATTGGTGGCGAAGGGCATTTTGTTATCGGCGTACGGATCGTGCCGCGGGTCACCGAGGAACTGGAAACGTTCGGTGACTGGCAGATGCGGCGGATTCGTGTCGGTTCCGTCGCCATAAAGCCAGAGGTTTGTTCCGCGCCACACGTAAGTGCGCGACATGTTCGACGGGTGGTCCTTGGCCGGCCACATCACGCCGCTCGTCGGCAGGCCCGCGCCCGGATCGCCGATGCTCGTCTCAACAGTCAGCGCGGCGTTCGTGGTTCCTGTTGCGCACGCGGGCGCGCCGCCGACGGCCGGAATGCCGCTTCCGTTGAGGATGGTGTTCAGCTTGGTCCCGTTGATATTGATGACCCAGCGTGCGGTGTTTTTGGCTGTGGTCGTCGACGTTGACGTGAGATCGCCGACCGTCGTGCCCAGGCCGTTTCCGGTAGGGGCGAACGGCCACTGCACGGTCGCGCTCGCGAAATCCTCCATCGGCGCCGGGACGTACTGCTGATAGTAGAGATACTGCGCCGACGAAACGAGCCCTTCGTTGTTGGTTGTGCCGCTCGTAAACGAGAGGCTTGCGCAGTTTCCGCCGGTGCACTTCGGGGCCCGTACCGGCGAATTAAAAAGTTTGATGACGGTATTCGGCACACCTCCGGAGTTTACGACGCTCACTGTGGCATACATTGATGCCGTGGTCGGTGTAACGAGCGCATTCGTCTTGCAGTAACCGACGTTGGTGCTGCAATTGGCGTAGAACGTGGGGTAGTTCGATACGCCGCCTTCGATGCGACTCACTGAGACCGTGTTGGAGATTTGCGTGAGGTCCACGCCGCGAATCACAACCGTAATCGGAACCGGGAGAATCCCGTTGGCTAGGCTCGAGCCGCCGCTCGGCGCCTCGTACGAATAGACGCGCAGGTTGACGTCCGAGTTTGCGTTGTACGACGTCCGCGGATTCGTCAAGTCGTACGCGAGAAACTCGGGATGCGTCACCACGCGCACGCCGTGCAGGTCCGGGCTCGCGGTGGTGTCCGGCAGCTTCGCCGGATCCGAATAGTTGCGCACCGGGGGGAACGGGAAGAGCTCGCCGTGAAGGTTGATGACGATCGCGTTGGTGTACGCGGTCGGGTTCAGCATCATGTCGTCGAGGAGCAGCCGGTATGTCGGCGTGGTCGGATCCTCGAGTCCCGCCGCCACGCGCGCATTGAACAGCGCCTTCTCGTCGTAGTACCGCATCCCGTTGTTGAATTGGTCGGCGAGCGCATAAGGCACCGGGTTCGCCGTCGCGTCGTAACCATTGGTGTCGGTTCCGTCGACGTTCATATGCGCTTTGAAGATCGCCGGCGGGTAATATGCCGCCAGGTTCGGAGGATTGTTTGCGGGCGGCGTCGCCCCCGTCGGCAGCGTGCCCGGATAGAAGTAAGCGTTGTTTCCGGGATCGGCCACCGAATCGTTCGCGCTGTTGATGTACGGCCTGTACTCCTGATCGCGCCCGTAGGAGAGCTTCGTGACCCAGTGAATTCTGAACTGCAGGCCGGGATTGCGAGCCTCTAAGTCATTCAGCGCTGCCGTAACGAACTGCTGCAGACTCGAGGTGTAAACCCACCACCCTGGAACGTCATCGATCGCCACTGCGTAGACGTCGTAGACCTGCGAAGGCGGCATGACCGTCGCGAGCGTCCGCAACACGCTCGACACCTCGGCCAGCAGATGCAGACCGGTCTTGTCGTTGCGGAACATCGCCACGCGCACAAGACGCACGCCCGGTTGACCGCCGATCGTGGTCACGGAAACGCGGCGCTGATACAGCCAGCCGAGCGGTCCCACGACGTTGCCGCTGATCGGATCACCCGGCTGTGCTCCGGACTGCACGGTCAGGATGTTGTTCGGGATGTTCTTGTCGTCGTACTGATCGAGAATCGCCACGCTGTTTCCGCGCGCATTGGCCTGAGCGATCGATTTCAATTCCTCGAGAATCGAGATTGCCTTCTGCGTCGCGAACTGACGGTCCATGTTGAGGCGCGTCTGCTGCAGCGACGACGTCGTCAGCGAAAGGCTGGCGAAAATCAGGATCGCCAGAATGCCGATTCCGACCAGGACTTCCACGAGAGTCATACCCTTTTGACGGCTGGACATGTGTTCTCCCTGCTGTTGTTTCATTGTGTCCCCGCGTTCGTCCTAGCTGCCGCCGGCGAACTTCGAGTTGCAGTTGGTGTCCCACGACGGGCAAGGCACGTAGCCCGAGCGGCTGAAGCGATACTGGCTGAGCTGCTGGTTCATCTGACTGATGATGAAAGGGTCGTAATAGATTTCAGCGAAATCTCCCGATCCCTGGACGGCCGCCGTCTTGCCGGAGGTGGCCACGATGACGCTGCCGTTGATGGTGGCAGGCCCTGTTTCAGCGAAATTGCCCGTGCAATAGATCAATCCGTTCCACGTCGACAGATTCGGACTGCTTGCGATGTTTACGTTGCCGTAGACGACCAGAATTCCGCTTCCGTTGAGCGGGTATGTGCTGGTGAAGTTCGCGTTGCCGTTGATGATGATGATCTGCATCGCCGGCAGGTAGGGCAACGCCGGGGCCGGCGGCGTGGTGTACGGCAACGCAGAAACGGACGAGACGCTGTAGTCCGCCATTGCCGCAAGGTCGTTCGGGCTGGTCACTGAAAACACGTTGTTCAGCGTGAATGCGGCAGAGCCGACGGTTCTCACCGAAGGGTTGCCTGAGAGTGTCGCGCCGCCGCCAACGTTGGGCGTGGCGCCATTCGTCGACGAGACCCCAACGTGGTTCGACGCCGTGCCGCCGACGACACGCGCGGAATTATCCGACGTTCCGATGCTCACGCTGCCGCCGCCGGAGTTGATCGATATGGCCGCGGTGTCGGGCAAGTTGATCGCGATTTTGGAGATCTCGGAGCGCACCACCTTCGTCGCGAGAACCTGATTCGGCGACTGGTTGTAAGGAGTGGCTAGATTCGGGTCGTTTCGAACGTAGACGGTGCCCGTGGACTCGAGCTGCCAGATCACGCCGGCTGCCGAGTTCGGCCCGCGCCGGTTGGACGACAAGTCCATGACGCCGCCTGTGCATTTGTTTGCCGGCGACGGGCCAGGCCCCTGCCAGACTTCATAGTGCCCCCAGATGTTGCCCGGAGAACTAATGAGGAAATCTCGCTGAATTGAATAGCACTTCTTAGGGTCGGTTCCATCTGGAGGGCCGGTCACGACGTCGGTGTCGTTGATGGGAGGAACCGCCGCGGTGTTGATCGTCGGCGTAAACGCAGTCACTGGCTGCACGGTCTGACGCCGGAACCAGTCGGCTCCTTCGCTCAGACCGGCCTGCGCCGTGTTGAGCGCCTGCCCCTGGTAATTGAGCTGCAGCGTCAGAACTCGCGAGGTCAACTGCGTGTACGTGCTCGCAACGAGCAGCGTCAGCAGAACCAGAGACACCGCGAGAATGACGGAAACCAGGACGTATCCCCGTTCTTGCTTTCTCATTTGGACCGCCTCCTTGTGCAGCCGAAATGCCACGGGCTCAGCTGGGGCTCAAGCCACACGGCTCGCGTGACTTAGCCAATTCTGGACGGACGCGTTTGGCGCCGGACGACTCGGGGGATCGCTACAAAATGTAACACACCTTGCCGCTATCCCGCAGCCGCTTCGCTCCGCTCGCCCGGAAACTCGATCGTCACCGTCGCCCCCGCGCCCGGATGCCCGCTCAGCCGGATCCACCCGCCGTGCAGCAGCACGATCTTCTTCGTCAGCGCCAGACCGAGTCCGAACCCTTTCGGCTTTCGCGATTGAAACGGCAGGAACAGCCGCGCCGCATCCTCGTCGGCGATCCCCACTCCGTTGTCGGTGATCGTCAGCCGCGGCACCGCACCGCCGCCCGACTCGATCACGATGTGCCCCTTGCGATGCGATTCCTCGATCGCGTCGATCGCGTTGCGCAAAATGTTTTCGAACGCGCGCCGCAGAAGCGTCGCGTCGCCCTGAATGATCGCCGGCGTCCCGCGGAACTCGATGTCGATCTCCTGCGTCGCCTGCAGCCGCTCGGCCGTTTCCCGCATCAGCTCGCGCGCGTCGAGCGGTTGAAGATCGAGCGACACCGGCCTCGCGAAACTCAACAGCGACTCCACCGCCTCGGTCAGCAGCCTGGCTTCGTGCTCCGCGCTTCGCACGCGCTCGGCAGCGGGCGACGGCGCGTCCTTCTGCGCGAGCTTCAGGTAGCCGAGGATCGTGGAGAGCGAGTTGCGGAATTCGTGAGCGATGCCCGCCGACATCTCGCCGAGGTCCGCGAGCGACTGCATGTCGCGCAGGCGCGTCTCGAGCCGCCGCACCGGAGTGAGATCGGTGAAGAGGGCGATCATGCCGAGGTGGCGGTGCTTTTCGTCGACGAGCGTCACGGTCGACAATCCGATGATCCGCTCGTCGTCGCCGATCCGATCGACGACTTCCTGCCGCTGCAGCGTCGCCTGTGAGTCGATCGCGTTCTGCAGAACGGTCGCGAATTGCGACTGCCCGAGCGCGTCGATCACGCGGCGATGCTCGACCGCTCGCGCCGGCTCGATGCCGAGGAGCTCGCGCGCGGTCTGGTTCATGTCGAGCAGCAGCCCCTCGTGATCGATGGCGATGAATCCCGATGTCAGGCTGCGCACGAGTGTGGCGCTGATGTTCGCGAGCTCGTCCGCGCGTTTCTTCAATTCGTCTGCTTTGCCTTTGAGCGCGCGAATCGACGTCTCGTACGTGTCGGTAAAGCCGCCCGCTGCGGCACGGCGTCCCTCGCCGCCGCTGCGCGCGAGCGTCAGCGCGTAGACGACCACGAGCACGAGGCCGGCGAGCGTGGCGATGCTGCCCACCGTCGCCG
>DATIZY010000160.1:0-2747 GCA_035516895.1 Thermoanaerobaculia bacterium
CCCAATCGTCTCCCGATCATTCCGCTCGTCTCCTCCGTGCTGTTTCCGGGCGGCGTGCTGTCGCTGCAGGTCGGCATCGATCGCAACGTCCGGCTGCTGAAGAGCCTTCCCGAAGATCAGAATCTGATCGCGGCGTTCTGCCAGAAGAGCGGCGACAAGGAGAACCCGCGGCCGCAGGACCTCGCGCAGATCGGCGTGCTCGCAGCGATCGTGCAGCGCCTGCCGCTGTCGTCCGATCGCTATCAACTCTTTCTGCAGGGACGGCAGCGCGTCGAGCTCGTGCAGATGCTGCAGAGCGAGCCGTACTTCGAAGGCATGCTGCGCGAGGTCGCGCCGAAGCCGATCCCGAAGAGCGCGAAGACCGATCACCTGATGAACAAGGCGATGTCGCTCTTCGAGAAGCTCGTCGAGAGCGATTCGAAATATTCGAACGAGCTGCTCAACATTCTGCGCATGAACGTGAGCGAGGGTCCCGATACGTTCGCCGACCTGCTGTCGTCGTTCGTGAATTTCCCGCTCGAAGAGAAACAGCTTCTGCTCGAGACGGTGAATCCGATCGAGCGCATCGAGCTCCTCGTCGACTGGATCCAGCGCGACCTCGGCAAAGCCACGGTCGATCGCGATCTGCAGCGCCAGATTCAAAACTCGATCGACCGCCGCGAGCGCGAGAACTACCTGCGCGAGCAGCTGCGCGTTATCCAGGACGAGCTGGGCGAAACCAATCCCGGAGAGCGCGAGGCCGACAATTATCGCGATCGCATCGAAGCCCTTCCGCTCGCCGAGGAGTACAAGCAGCAGCTGCGGCGCGAGGTGAACCGGTTAGGCCAGCTCTCTCCTTCATCGTCCGACTACGCCGTCCTGCGCGGACATCTCGACACGGTCCTGCAGGTCCCCTGGACGGAGAAGACCGAGGACCGGCTCGATCTCACCCGCGCGGAGGAGATCCTCAACGAGAAGCATCACGCGCTCGACAAAGTGAAGGAGCGCGTTCTCGAATTTCTCGCGGTGATGAAGCTGAAGGGCGACCTCAAGGGTCCGATTCTCTGTTTCGTCGGACCGCCCGGCGTCGGCAAGACGTCGTTGGGCGCAGCGATCGCCGAGGCGTTGGGCCGGAAGTTCGTGCGGATGGCCGTCGGCGGCGTCACCGACGAGTCGGAGATCCGCGGGCACCGCAAGACCTACATCGGCGCGATGCCCGGCAAGCTGATTCAGAGCTACATCCAGGTCGGCGTGAATAACCCGCTGATCATGATCGACGAGATCGACAAGATCGGGAAGGACTACCGCGGCGACCCGGCGTCGGCGCTGCTCGAGGTGCTCGACCCGAAACAGAACCACGCGTTTGTCGATCGCTACCTCGAAATTCCGTACGATTTATCGCATACATTATTCGTAAGCACGGCGAACGTCCTCGACACGATCCCGACGCCGCTGCGCGACCGCATGGAAGTCATCCGCCTCTCCGGCTACACGGAGATGGAGAAGCTGCAGATCGCGAAGAAGCATCTCATCCCCGAGCTGCTCGAAAATCACGGCCTGGCGAAGGATCAGGTCGCGGTGAGCGACGATGCGATCCTGGCGATGATCCGCGATTACACCGCCGAAGCCGGCGTCCGCAACGTGGAGCGCAAGCTCGCCAACGTCATGCGCAAGATCGCGCGCAAGGTGGCGTCGGGATCGGACGCTGTGAATGTGGCGGCGGTTGCCTCGCCCGCGGCAGGACAAGCGCGGACGCCTGCCCCCACACAATCTGTCGCGGGTGCATCCACAGAATCCGCGAGTGCGCCTCCTCCCGCGCCGTCGCACTACATCGTCGAAGCCGGGGACCTCGAGTCGTACCTCGGCCTGCCGTCGTTCGAACATGAATTCGCCGAGCGTCATCCCGAAATCGGCGTGGCCACGGGACTCGCGTGGACGCAGTTCGGCGGCGAGATCATGTTCATCGAAGCGACTCGAATGCCCGGCAGCGGGCGCACCACCGTCACCGGCCAGCTCGGCGACGTCATGCGCGAATCCGTGAGCGCGGCATATTCGTACGTGCGATCGAAAGCGAGCGAGCTCGAGATCGACGATCGCATGTTCAGCGAACACGACATCCATATTCACTTCCCGGCAGGCGCGATCCCGAAGGACGGTCCATCGGCCGGCGTGGCGATCGCCACCTGCATCGCCTCGGTGATGGGCGAGCGCCCCGTGCGGCACGACGTCGCCATGACCGGCGAGATCACGCTTCGCGGCAAAGTGCTCTCGGTTGGCGGCATCAAAGAGAAGGTGATGGCCGCGCAGCGCGCGAACATCAAGACAGTGATGCTGCCGGAGGGGAATCGGAGGGACCTGACCGAAGTGCCGGACGAAGTGAAGGAAGGCCTCAAGTTCCTTTTCGTCGAGCGCGTCGAAGACGTCTGGAAGGAAGCGCTGATCCCGCTGTTCGTCGTTCGCGCGCACGATCGTAAATACGACGAAGCGGAGTATCGGGCCGAGCGTCAGAGCCAGAAGAATGAGCGCGAGCGGCCCGAGCAGCGATGAACAAATTCCGGGCGCAGCGAGGAATCCGCCGGGGCGCCGGAACAAACGTTCGGAGTCTATGAAATCCGGCTGCCTCGCCAACATCGTCTTCGCGGTCGTGGTCGTCTTCGCATTCGGCCTCAGCACGTATGTCTGGTTCAACATCTTCGTTCGAGGCAAGACGGTGTCGACTCCGAACCTGATCGGCAAGCCGTCGGCCGACGCAAAAGCGATCTGCTCCG
>DATIZY010000161.1:0-2344 GCA_035516895.1 Thermoanaerobaculia bacterium
CGTTGCGGTTCCGACATTCGCGGCGCCCGTGCCGTCGAAGACCGCGGCGAACCAGAGCCTTGCCACTCGCGACGCCGATCTCGCTCTCGTGCGCGGCATGGCCGCGAACGAGCAGGTGGCGGCCGTCCTCGCTGAACATGGGTTCACGCAGGAACAGGTCAATCAGAAAATCGCGCAGCTTTCGCCGCAGGATCTGCATCAGCTCGCGCACAATCTCAACCAGCTTCAGGCCGCCGGCCTGACGCAGCAGGAGTGGATCTGGATCGGCATCGGCGCGCTCGCCGCTCTGATTCTGATCGTCGCACTCAGCTGACCGGAGAACATATGAAACGCTCGATCATTCTTCTCGCGCTCCTCGCATGCATCGCTGTTCCGACTTTCGCCGCGCCGGCCCCGTCGAAGGTCGTCGCCAACCAGAGCATCGCCTCGCGCACCGCCGATCTCGCCGTCGTCCACGATGTCGTGGCCAACGAGCAGGTCGCGGCGGTTCTCGCGGCGCACGGCTTCACGCAGGAGCAGGTCAACACGCGCATCGCACAGCTGTCGAATCACGACCTGCATCAGCTCGCGCAGAACCTGAATCAGGTCCAGGCTGCGGGTCTCACGCACCAGCAGTGGACGTTGATCGGGATCGGCGCGCTCGCCGCGATCATCCTGGCGATCGTTCTCTGATGCCGGTGCTGTCGTCGCTTCGCAAAATCGGGCGAGCACCCCTCGCCCGATTTCTGCTTTCCGCCTTCGCGCTTCTGCTCCCGGCATGCGTGACGATGACCCCGCGCTCGAACAAGCCGTCGTCGTCCGCCGCCGTCATTCCCGATATGCCGGTGCTGAAGTGGGGCATCGAATCGTGCGGCGCCGGCTCGCTCGCCACCGTCCTGCAGCACTACGGCGACTCCACCTCGATGCGGCAATGGGACGCGACGCTGCCGAAAACGCGCGGCGGCGTGATGACCATCGACATGCTCATCGCCGCACGCCACAAAGGCTATGAGGCGGAGATCGTCACCGGCACGCCGCAGATCATCACCAACGAGCTGACAAACGGACGGCCGGTGATCCTCATGCTGCAGGTCATCGACTCCCCCGGGCACAAATTCGATTTCTTCCACTACATCGTTGCCGACGGCATCGATTCCGAGCGCAACCTCATCCGCACGCAGTGGGGCGACCGTCAGGAGCGATGGGTCTCGCTCGCAAAGCTCGAGAAGCCGTGGAGCGGCGGCGGACACACTGCGATCCTCATTCATCCGCGAACTCCCGACGAGGATTTGCGGCAGTCGCTCCTCGCGGCGGTCGCGCTCGAGGAAGACGGCAAGTACGCGGATGCCGCGGCGCGCTATCGCGACGTCATCGCCGCCCACCCCGACTCCTCGGTCGCGCTGACCGACCTCGGCAACGTCGAGGAGAAGCTCGGCGAGAACGCCGCGGCCGAGGAATCGTTCCGCAAGGCGCTGGCCGCGGATCCCTCGTCCCGCGACGCGCTGAACAATCTCGCGTGGCTGCTCTACCAGGAAAAGCGGCTCGACGAGGCGGAGTCGCTCGCGCGAAAAGCCCTCTCCGCGCCCGGCCCCGACTCGTACCTCGTGCTCGACACCCTCGCGCGGGTGCTCGCCGCGAAAGGATCGTGCGACGAAGCCATGCGAACCTTTCAGGAAGCGATCGACGCGGTGCCGTCGTCGCAGGCGGCCGCACGCTCGGAGATCGAAGAGGGCCTTCGCAACGCGCGGCGATCCTGCTCCTAGCGGTTGTCGGTTGTCTGTTCTCTGTTGTCCGATGTAGGTTGCACATGCATTGAGACAACAGACAGACAACAGACAACTCTTCTCGCGTCGAACGAACTGGAATCCGCAAACGAACAGAATCACGCTCGCGCGGCAGCGCCGCGGCAGTGATCTGTTCGATCTGACCGAGTCGAATCCGACGCGCGCCGGCATCGATGACCCGCGCGACGAGATCGCGGAGATTTTCGCGCGCGCCGCACGCGCACCCTACACGCCCGACCCCCGCGGACTCCTCGCCGCCCGCGAAGCCCTCGGCGACCCGGACGATTTGATTCTCACGGCGTCCACGAGCGAGGCCTACTCGTTTCTGTTCAAGCTGCTCTGCGATCCGGAAGATTCGATCGTGACTGCGATTCCGTCGTATCCACTCTTCGAGCATCTCAGCAGACTCGAGATGGTCAACTTATTGACCTTTCCCCTGGAGTTTCACCGCCGATGGGAAATCGACATCGCGCGCGTTCGCCGGACGATCACCGGCCGGACGCGCGCGATCGTCGTCGTCAATCCGAACAACCCGACGGGATCGTTCGTCTCGAATGCCGAGCAGGAAGCCGTCGCGACGC
>DATIZY010000162.1:0-14477 GCA_035516895.1 Thermoanaerobaculia bacterium
GATCGCGAGGATCGCCATCGTTGCAGCAAAGATGAGCAGGAGCGTCGGTCGCACCGGCCGCGTCTGTTCATCCTGCAAAAGAACCACACGCGCACGCGGCCCGGCGATGGCCGCCGCTCGCGCCAGAGTCACTCCAGAGGCGAGCCTGCCGATCATGCTTAGATTTGCGCCGGTACGGTCGTCGCGTTGAAAAGTGCTGCCCCAGACGATCGGCACCCAGACATCGGTGTCGTCCGTCGGAAACGCAAAATCTCGCGGCGTGACGCCTGTGACCGTCACCAGATCTCCGTCGAGGGTGATCGGCTTGCCGATGATTGCCGGATCGCCGTGAAATGCATGCCGCCACAACCGGTCGCTGATCGTCACCGATCCGCGCGAGGGCTGAACGCCGCGGCCAAGCGTGGCGAAAAAGTCCTCGCTAACGAGCGCGCCGCGAAGACGCTCCGGCATCCCGGCGCCGGTCAGATTGAAGTTCCACGGCATCCACGCGGCCGCGGATCGAAACGCGCCGCTCGCCCGCAGATCGAAAAAGTCCGCTGGCGCGATGAGGTTGTGCTCGGAGGTACCCACGAGCACGAGACTGTCGGGATCGGCGAGCGCCGGCTTGCGCAGCACTCGGCGATCGACGACCGTCATCGCGGCCATTGACACGGCCAGCCCGGCGGCCAGTGTCACCACCGCCGTCGCCGTCATCAACGGCCGCCGGGCGAAATGGCGAACCGCCAGGCGCAGATCGTTCATCGGACCTCCCGCCCCTCAACCGATGCGCCACACGCTTTCCTGCGGTCTTCGTCGAAACGGACCCTCGCAATGAGCGCATGACCCGGAGCGCGGCGAAGCATCCGCTGCGCGTTGAGATCGATCACGCCACCGCGCGGCGCAACGCTCTTGCCACTGGCCCTTCCGGCCCGAAGTCGCTGATCAAAAGCGATTAAGGCGATGAGTCGCGAATCCTGCCTGCGATTGAGAGTGTCCGCTCGCAGACAGCATCGTCCCGCGAACGGACAATTGCGTGTTACGAGGTCGATTGGCCAGCTATGATGCATTGACAAGTACCTTGCTAAGCACTATTGTGGACCCATGGCCAGCCTCTCCTATGACAACTGGACCACACAGTTGCGCAAGGGCCTGCTCGAGCTGGCGATCCTCAACGCGCTCGGCTCGGGTCCGCTGTACGGATACGAGATCGTCCGAAGGCTCGCCGGCGTCGACAGCCTGGTGATCACGGAAGGGACGGTGTACCCGATCCTGAGCCGGCTGCGAAACGAAAACTTTCTGGAGACGTACCTCGAAGAATCGCCGCAAGGGCCGCCGCGCAAGTATTACCGGCTCACCGGGCGCGGCCGCGACGAGATGCGGCGGATGAACGATCACTGGGAGAGTCTCCACGATGCCATCGCCGGCCTGCGGAAGGAGCACAAGAGATGAGAGAACTGACGCCGGAAGCACAGCAGAAGCTCGATGCGTATCTTCATCGGATGCGGAACGAGTTGAGCGGCAGCAAGTCGGTGACCGCCGAGGAAGTCGAGCAGAACGTGCGCGAGCACATCGAGTTCGCGCTCGCCGGCGGGAACGGGCCGATCGACTCCGCGCGCATCGGCGACGTCCTCGACCGCCTCGGTGCCCCGGAGCAATGGCTGCCCGATGACGAGCGGCCGGCGTGGCGTCGCGCGATGGCGCGGCTGCAGGCCGGACCGGAGGAGTGGCGCCTCGCGTATGCGAGCTTCGCGCTCTTCCTCATCGCGTTGCTGCTCGTCCCGGTCGGTATCGGCGTACTGCTGATGTTCGCCTCGTATGTCGTGAGCCGCGCTTACGTGGAGCTCATGCGCAATCAGGGCGAGCCGCTCGGAGCGCGCCGCTGGCTGGTCTATCCGCCGATTGCACTTTTGCTCGTCGCGATGCTCGCGGCGTCGATCGTCGGCCCGGCGGCGTCGGTGATCGCGTGGGGAATCGGCGAACACGGCTTCGAGCGGATCTTCGACGTACCGCAGTCGTTCTATGGCCACCTTCGATTTCAATTCGGCATGGGCGGAATCATTTTCGGCTCCTGGTGGATGATCGCCGCCGGGCTGATGACGGTGTTTCTGCGGCCGATTCGTTTTGTGTTCTCGCCGCTGCTCGACGGTCTCCGCGCACGCCACGTGACGGTTCTCGCGGTGATCGGCGCAGTCATTGCGACTGCCGGCGGCGTGCTCGTCTACTACCGCTGACGGGTGCGCAAATGAACACGGTGCGGCTTCATCTGACGATCGAGACAGACGGTTTCGGCCGGCCTTCCCAACGGAATTTGCAGGTCGATCCCTTTCGCACGTTCATCACGAGCGCAGGCCGAAAGCAGGCGAGACAAGTGCCGTTTCTGCGGCGCACGCTCGGATAGACAATTCCGAGCGATCCGGCGTCCAGCAATTTCTGCGCGAGCGCCTGCGACGCGACGTAGCTGTCGGACGCCAGTGCGGCAGCGAAGCGCTTGTCCCTGCGAATGTCGTGGAGCTCGGCGCTGAAGTCCGCGAGATAGTCGTCGTAGGTCGCCTCCTCCTCTTCGGTCCATCCGGCCTCCGCGAGCTCGATCCATTTGTGGAACGCGACCTCCTCCTGCGCCGTCTCCAGCTCGAACGTTGCGTACCATGCGCCGCGATCGGGACCGTTGAACCGGCTGCCGAGCGGATGAGGATGACAGAAGGCCGCGTTGACGATGCGGAAGTAGGGAACGCCGAACACCAGCTCGTGGATGCCGATTCCGAGCGCGAGGTTGTTCTCGGCGAGGAGCCGGTCGTTGGTCGCGTTGTCGAGATCGAAGATGTCCTGAAGGTGCGCGTCGTTGTCGGCAATCTCCGCCAGCACGCTCTCGCTGTACTTCGAGGGAATGAGCCGGTGCGTGTCGTTCTGGCGAATGAGCCGGATGCGAGGGAGCGTCACACTCCGCCCCTCCGCGCGTCGAGCAGCCGCCGAACGGTCTGCATCGCGGGCAGACCGCCTTTGATCATCGAGGCGAGCGGCGTCTCGCCGCGGAAGATGCGGTTGCTGTTGGGCAGCCGGACCCATGCATCGGCCAGCTTCTTCGAATAGAGAATGTTGAGGGCCTTGAAGATGCCGATGAGATACGAGATGCGGAGCAGCTTGTCGGCATCGAGAACACGCTCGGGGTTCTTCTTCATCTCGTAATAGGGCCCGTTCGAGATTCCGCCGAGGAGCACTTTTGCGTCGTCGTCACGGATGTTCCAGCGGTCGACGATGTTGAAGAACGCGCGCACGGCGGCGGGGCTGAGCCGCTCCCGCTCACTCTTCGACGTCAGGTCGACGAGAGGCGACGGCCCGTAACGCGTTGCCGGATACTCCGCATGCTCCTCCATGGCATCCTCCGTTTATGAAGTATATATTCTCCATATCCAGAGAAGCAATCCGCGCGCCCGCACGTGCCTCGGACAAAAAGGGCGGCCTCGCGGCCGCCCTCATCCCGTCGTTGAATTTGACTGCTACGAGCAGCCGCTCGTCGAGCCGCAGTTGAGGCACTTGTAGCACGCGCCGTTGCGGACCATGATCGAGCCGCAGTCGCTGCAGCTCGGCGCGTCCTGCTGGAAGCGGATCGGCGCGCCGGCGAGCTTCGTGTTCGGCGCGTCGGCGTCCTTTGGAGGCAGAACCACCGGCGTGATGTTCTGCACGAACGCGACGTCGCTCTTCGTCAGCGGCTCGACGTTCGTGGCGACGGCCGGCTGAGAGGCCGCTGCATTTTCTTCGCGAAGGATCACGCCCGCTTCCTGCTGGTTCTCGCGCGGCAGAAACTTGATCGCCAGCCATTTGAAGATGTAGTCCATGATCGACTTCGCCATCGGGATCTCGGGGTTCTTCGTGAAGCCCGACGGCTCGAAGCGCGTATGCGTGAACTTGTCGACGAGCAGCTGCAGCGGCACTCCATGCTGCAGCGCGAGCGAGGTCATCGTCGCGAACGAATCCATCAGCCCCGAAATCGTCGACCCTTCCTTGGCCATCGTGATGAAGATCTCGCCGGGCGCGCCGTCCTCGTATTTGCCGACGGTGATGTAGCCCTCGTGGCCGCCGATCGAGAACTTGTGCGTGATCGACTCGCGCTCGTCCGGCAGCTTCCGCCGCACCGCGGCCGGCGCGACGACGCCCAACGCTTCGGCGATCTTGTCTTTGGCGGTCGATAGCGGCTGCGAGCGCTTGCAGCCGTCGCGATAGACGGCCACCGCTTTGAGCCCGAGCTTCCACGCTTCGTAATACGCCTGCTCGATCTCTTCGACAGTGGCGCTCGTCGGCATGTTGATCGTCTTGGAGATCGCGCCGGAGATGAACGGCTGCACCGCGCCCATCATGCGCAGATGTCCGAGGTAGTGGATCGAGCGCTGGCCGTGAGCCGGCTTGAACGCGCAGTCGAAAACCGAGTAATGCGTCTCGAGCAGATGCGGCGCACCTTCGATCGTGTCGTTCTCGTCGATGTATTGAACGATGTCGTTGACCTGCTTCTGGTCGTAGCCGAGGCGCTTGAGGGCCGTCGGGACGGTCTGATTGACGATCTTCAGCATTCCGCCGCCGACGAGTTTCTTGTATTTGACGAGAGCGATGTCGGGCTCGATGCCGGTGGTGTCGCAGTCCATCATGAACGCGATCGTTCCCGTCGGCGCGAGCACCGAGATCTGCGCGTTGCGATAGCCGAACTGCTGGCCTAACGCGTACGCCTCGTCCCACACTTTCGTCGCCGCGTCGGCGAGGTCCGCCGGCAGCGAGCGCGTGTTGATGCGATACGCCGAGCGGCGATGCTTGTCGATCACGCGCAGGAACGGCTCTTCGTTCAGACCGTAGCTGGAGAACGGACCGAGCTTGTCGGCGATGCGCGCCGATTGCGCGTACGACTCGCCCGAGAGAATCGATGTCACGGCGGCGGCGTAGTCGCGTCCCTCATCGCTGTCGTACGGCAGACCGCGCGCCATCAGGAGCGCGCCGAGGTTCGCGTAGCCGATGCCGAGGGGGCGGAAGGCGTGCGAGTTGCGCTCGATGGCTTCGGTCGGATACGACGCGTTGTCGACCGTGACCTCCTGCGCGGTGATGACGATGCGCAGCGCGGCGCGATAGGCCTCGACGTCGAAGCCGTTCGCGTCGGTGTAGAACTTCATCAGGTTCAGCGAGGCCAGGTTGCAGGCCGAGTCGTCGAGGAACATGTACTCGCTGCACGGGTTCGAGGCGTTGATGCGCGCGGTGTTCGAGCACGGGTGCCAGTCGTTGACGGTGGTGTCGAACTGCATGCCGGGATCGCCGCAGACCCACGCCGACTGCGCCATCTTGCGCATCATGTCGCGGGCTTTGTAGGTCTCCATCACCTTGTTCTTGTCGGTGACCGCGCGGGTTTCCCAGATGCCGTCCTTCTCGTAGGCGCGCATGAATTCATCGGTGACGCGCACGGAGTGGTTCGCGTTCTGGAACTGCACGGAGTCGTAGGCGCCGCCGTGCGCGTTGAACGCGCCGTCGTAGCCGGCGTCGATGAGTGCCCACGCCTTCTTCTCCTCGCGCTCCTTCGATTCGATGAAGTCGAGGATGTCGGGATGATCGGCGTTGAGAATGACCATCTTCGCCGCGCGGCGCGTCTTGCCGCCGCTCTTGATCACGCCGGCGAACGAGTCGTAGCCCTTCATGAACGACACGGGTCCGGACGCGGTGCCGCCGCCCGCGAGGAGCTCTTTCGACGAGCGGATGCTCGAGAGATTGCTCCCCGTCCCCGACCCGTACTTGAACAGCATCCCCTCGGTCTTGGCCAGGCCGAGGATGGAGTCCATCGTGTCGGAGACGGAGTTGATGAAGCACGCGGAGCACTGCGGCCGCGGCTCGATGCCGACGTTGAACCACACCGGTGAATTGAAGGAGGCCATCTGGTACAGCAGGATGTGCGTGAGCTCGTCGCGGAAGGTGTCGCCGTCTTCCGGCGTGGCGAAGTAACCGCCCTCGCGTCCCCACTGCGTCATCGTCCGTACGACGCGCCCGATGAGCTGGCGGACGGACGTCTCGCGCTCCGGCGTGCCGATGTGGCCGCGGAAATACTTCGAGACGACGACGTTGGTCGCCATCTGCGACCAGAATTTCGGCATCTCGACGTCCTTCTGTTCGAACACGACTTCGCCGCGCTCGTTCGTGATGACGGCGCTGCGAAGCTCCCATTCGCAGGTATCGAACACGTCGATGCCCGGCCTGGTGAAGAAGCGCTCGACGACAATGCCGCCGCTGCGCGTCTCTTTGCGCGCGGGGCGGGCCGGGCGGGCCGGGTTCTGACGGGTCCGAAGCGACTGGGTGATGTCCATGGACGTCATGTTGTTCTCTCCTCCTCACCGAAACAAAGGCGCCCCGCTGGGGGGCGCCTCACTCTTGAACGACTCGAATCTCAGCGTGCTGACCAGCGCACGATCGCCGGCCTTCGCTGCGGTACCGGCGTCTTTACTTTCACCGTGACCTGGTATTCGCGGATGTTCAACGAAACCGATCGTAGCGGGGAACGGGTGGCCAAACGCGATTGCTTCAAATCCTTCATCGGTCCTCCCTCACGCCGAGATGTTGTGGTTGACCGACAAGCTACGCCCTGTAGAACGCCGTGTCAAGAGGTGCCGAAAAAACAGCAAAGTTCTCGCATGATGAGAACAGCGAGTCGAGCTTAAGTATTCGTATTGCAGCGATTTACATCCACAAAACCTCCGCGGGATTTCTGCCGGTTTCCCACCGCTTATCAGCCGCTTTCTCGCAGCAAATCCGCAGCTGAATCCGCAGATTTTCCGCGCCTTTTCCGCATCTTTTGCACATCAGTTCGCGCGTGCGTTTTTCCGCAGCGTTTGCGCAGCGATTTCGCAGGAATTAGCGAACCCGGCCGGTGAGAAAAGGGGCGAAAAAGCGGCGAAGCGGGTGATGCTGCGGAAATCGTCCGCCGTTGGCCGCAGGCGGTTCGCCGACCGGTTTTTCCGCTGGCGCGGTCGAACAACGGTCATCGAACAACAGCCAGCGTTGCTCCACGTGGAACAGATCAGAAGTTGCCGCTCGACCCGGCGCCGCCGAATTGTCCCCCGCCGCCGATCCCCTGGGGCGCGGCGGCAGGCGCGGGCATGATCGACGGCGCGACGCTCAAGATCGCTTCGAGCTCGCTCTGCTGCTGCGGAACATCGAGCACGAACCCGCGATCGCGGCGCTTCAGCGCGCGCGTGAGGATCGTTGCGGCGCAAAGAGCCGCCGCCCCGCCCGCGATCAACTGCGCTTCGGGTGAAAACGGCAGGCGCAGATCGACGATCGCGATTGCGATCGCAATCGCTGCGGCGGCGAGCGGCACGCGAATCCGCGCACGAACTCCGACAAACGCAAGGAGCACCGCGAGAGCGATGAACACCGGCCAACCCGAACGCGACGCAACATAGCCGGCCACCGGCATCACGACCAGGAGCATCTGCCACAGCAGCTCGGTCGACGGCCGCCGCCACACGCGCGTCACCCCGAAGAGCGCGACCAGTGAGACCGCAACCGCGAACATCAGCGCCGTCACGCCGGCTCCGACTTCGTGAAAGTACGCGACCACGAAGCACAACGCGGCGGTGCCGAAGATCGCATTGCGAACGCGCCATCCGGCGATCGCCGCCGCGGCCCCGAGGACGAGGAGAGCTTCCGGCCTGCCGCTGCTCGGCAGCGAAAAGATGAACGCGTACAAGCCGCCGAGCCACAGCGCCGATTCGACTCCGGTCCGCCAGAAGTGGTACCGGCGGATCAAAAACTCGGCCGTCGCGATGCACACGAGCATCAGGAACCAGCCGCCGTGCATCTCGAAGAGGAAGAACCATGCCGCGATCGCAAGCGTCGTCAAAAAGAACAAGACGCACTGCACGAGAAGCGACATCCGCTTCCACGCGCCGCGCCGCTCCTCCTCAGGACCTGGCCAGGCGTTGTTGAAAAATCGCATGGATCACAAAGAGAGCGCCGATCGCCGCGATCGCCGACATCAGCATGAACGCCAGCTGCAGCACGACAATATTGATTGCAATAATTGTATACACAAATGCGTACATCAGAAAGAGCTCGCGACGCTGCGCGAAAGCAAGGCGCAGCGCTGCGGCAGCGAGGGCGACGGTGACGAGCAGCCCCGCAAACTTCATGTCCTCGTCCGCCGTGAGAATGAGCGCGCCCCAGAACGCGATGTTCATCGCAAACTGATCGAAGATCGGCTTGAACGCGGCGACGCGATTCACCAGCCGCCACACCACCAGCGCCGCCGAGCACGCAAACGCTCGAATGGCGAACTGCACCTGCGCATCGAACAGCTCACGCTTCTCGACGCCGAACCACCCCGCGAGCGCCGCGATCGACAGCGAAAGCACGGCCCGCGAATCGAACCAGTATGCCGTCGCCGCGTGAAGCAGCGCGAGCAGAAGCAAGTGCCGCTGCCACTCGCCGCCGAGCAGATGCCACTGCGTCTCGACGAACGCGACATCGGCGGAGACGATCAGCGCGCCGAGCAGCACGACGTAATCGTCGAGCGGCGCGCGGCTCTTCAGCGACACCCAGACGAAGCAGGCGATCGCCAGCGCCGCGAGGACGATCGCAATCGTCAGCGGCCCGATCTCCTCGAAATGTTTCCTGACGAAGATGCCGACGCCCGTGGCGATCAGCATCACGCCGATCCATGCGAGCGCGCGCAGCTCCATGCCGATCGGGACGATGTCACGCCGTTGGGCCGCGGCGATCACAGATCAAGGATACGCCGCGGTCGTGGAGAGTCGAAATTTCAAATTTCAAATTTCTCGATTCCAATGAAAAGGCTCACACGAGATAGGCAACCGCGAACCCGATCTGCGCCGCCATCATCATCAGATACATGTGCCACCACGACGGATGGTTCTCGCTCGCCGTCAGCTCCTCCGGATTTCGCACGATCAGCCACAGCGTGTACGCGCCCCAGATCGCGAGCACGATGCCGAGGATGATGAGCGCCATGCGGTTGCCGGTGAGGATTCCCGCCGCCGCGCCGATCGGCATCAGGAGCCACGGAATGAAGAAGAACGGCGCGATCAGGTACGCCGCCTTGCGCACGCCCACTGCGATCGGCAGTGTGCGCACGCCTCCCGCCGCATCGCCTTTGATGTCGGAGAAATCTTTCGTCGAGGCGGCGCCTAACAGGAACAGCATGAAGATCGAGCCGATGAACCACGGCTCGAGCGTCGTTGCCGGCGCCACCATCGTCCATCCCGCGACTTTGAGCAGGCATCCGCGCGGGATGGCGATCGTCACGTTCGCGCCGATCGGATGCGCTTTCGTCCGCCCGAATGCCGGCACCGAGTAGACGAACGTCGAGACGAACGCGGCGAAGTAGATGAAAAAACATTCGTGCTGGGCGACGGGCGCGAACAACTTCGCATGCCACGTCGTGAACGGATACGGCACGACGAGCCACGTCGGCAAGAGGCCGATCGCGAACATGATCCATGTGAAGATCCACGCCTGCCGCAGCGTCAGCTCGCCGGCCGGCAGCGGGCGCTTCGGCTTGTTGATGCGATCGATTTCGAGGTCGTAGATTTGATTGAGGCTGTTGTTCGCCGCGTTGAGAAACGCCGCGCAGATCGAGCCGAGGACGATCGTCAGCACGACGGATGCGGTGGCGGCACGCGCCGGATCGGGATTGTGCGCCGAGCCCCACGCGCAGATCGCGCCGGAAATGATGCCCAGCAGCGGCGGCATGAGCGTGAACGGGCGCGCGAGAGCGACGTAGGCTTTCAGGCGTCAGCAGTGTAGCAACTACTCTTGGCTGTCCGGCCCGAACACCGCGTCGGCGACTGCGTCCCTCGACACCGGCTTCACGAGATAGCGATCGACGCCGAACTGCAGCTTCGCTTCGCTGCGATACTTTTGGCTCTTGTACACCGCGGTGATGATCACGATGCGCGGGCGGTACTCGGGTCCCATGCTGCGGACGAAGCGGGCGATCTCGAACCCGTGCATCTCCGGCAGCAGGCCATCGAGCAGCAGGACTTCGGGGCGATGCTCCTGCACGAGCTTGACGGCCTCGAATCCCGAAGCCGCCTCGACCGTCTCGCAGCCGAGGCCCGTGAGCATCTCCACGAGCATCGCCCGCGTTTTCTTCTCGTCTTCTGCGATCAAAACACGCATTGGGAATCAGTCTAGAGCCATTCTGTTACACTCAGACGGACCTCTCGAGAGCGTGTCGCGGAAGCCACTCTTCGAAACTGAAACCGCCGAGGAAGACCTCGGGACCGGTCCGCCTCCAAGAAACATGCAAGCAGAACGAAAGATCGCTCTGTTCATCGACTTCGAGAACATCGCGATCGGCGTCATCGACGCCAAATACAAGAAATTCGAAGTCAGCCTCCTTCTCGAGCGGTTGCTCGAGAAGGGAAAGATCGTCGCGAAGCGCGCGTACTGCGACTGGGACAAATTTCCCGACGCGAAACGCGAGCTGCACGAAGCGGCCATCGAGCTCATTGAGATCCCCGGCCGCTCGTACTCCGGCAAAAACTCCGCCGACATTCGCATGGCCGTCGACGCAATGGACATGTGCTATTCGAAAGAGCACATCGACGTCTTCGTCATCGCGTCGGGCGATTCCGATTTCTCGCCGCTCGTCTCGAAGCTGAAGGAAAACGACAAGTACGTCATCGGCGTCGGCGTGAAGAACTCGTCGAGCGACCTGCTCATCGACAACTGCGATGAGTTCATCTTCTACGAGGACCTCGTCCGCGGAACGCAGAAGGCTCCGTCGGTCAACTTCAAAGACAAGAAACAGGCCGAGGTGTTCAAGCTGCTGATCGATTCGATCAAGGCGCTGATGCGCGAGAACAAAGAGATCCTCTGGGGCTCGATGGTCAAGCAGACCATGCAGCGCAAGAAGCCGACCTTCAACGAGGAGTACTACGGCTACAACACCTTCAGCGATCTGCTCGAAGACGCGCAGACGAACAATCTGATCCGCATCAAGAAGGACATCAAGTCCGGGTCGTACGTCATCACGGGGTTCGCGCAGCCGGCGGCGTGAAAAACCTCTACGATCCGGCCGACCTCGACGAGATCCGAAGGCGGGTCGCAAACCTCAAATCCGACAGCCCGCGTCAGTGGGGCACGATGACGCCGGCACAGATGTCCGCGCACTGCGCCGAATTCATGTCGATGGCGGTCGGAGACACCCGCCCGCCGCGCATGTTCATCGGACGGCTGATCGGACCGATCGCAAAGCGTGTCTGGATCCGCCGCGAGGGCCGGCCGCCGCGCAACTCACCCACGGTGCCGGGTTATTCGATTCGGGACGAGCGTGATTTCGAGAAGGAGCGCGCTCGACTGCGAACGCTGGTCGACCGCTTCGCGGCCGGCGGTCCTTCCGCGTGCACGGTGCATCCGCACAGCTTTTTCGGCCGGCTGACGCCGGATGAGTGGGCGGTGCTGATGTACAAGCACCTCGATCATCATCTGCGACAATTCGGCGTGTGATCGCGACGTTCCAGCACGACCTGCCGGCGCTGATCGTCGGCGTCGCGCTCTGCACGATCGCGGCGGGACTGCTGGCGTTCGCGCTGTTCGGACGGCGGATCTCGAACATCGATCTGCCGCTCGCGGGCGCCTTCGCCGCACTCTACGGGATCCGGCTGATCCTGCGGACGCAGTCGATCGCGATGATGCTCGGCGACTCGTTGTGGCTGCGCGAGAGCCTTTCCGCGCTCGACTACATCGTGCCCATACCTGCGGCGGCCCTGTTCGAACGCTTGTTCGGACAGCGGCTGCGATGGGTGAATCGCGCCGCGGTGATCGCCTTCGCCGCGTACGCATTCGTCGCGATTCCGTACGAGCTGGCGGCGAAACGGCCCGACGCGCTGCGAACGCCGCAGAACGCACTGATCATCGGCTTCATCGTCTTGTTTCTCGTCAATGTCGTTTTTGCGAAGAGCAATGCCTCGGGCGACGTGCGGCTGCTGCGCATCGCATCGGGCGTATTCGCGCTTTACGTTCTGAACGCGCACTTCGAGTGGGTGGACGCGCCGTTTGGACTCAGCAGCGAGCCGGTCGGCTTTCTGATCTTCATCGCCGCGATCGTGTTCACGCTCGTGAGGCACACCGTGCGCAACGAGATGCGCGTCGCCGCCGTCGATGGCGAGCTGGCCGCGGCGCGTCAGATTCAGCTTTCGATTCTGCCGAAGTCGCCTCCGTCGATACGCGGTCTCGAGGTCGAGGCGCTCTACGCGCCGGCGTCCGAGGTGGCAGGCGATTTCTATGATTTCGCGGCGATCGACGGCGATCGCGTCGGCATTCTCATCGCCGACGTCTCCGGCCACGGCGTTCCCGCGGCGCTCGTCGCCTCGATGCTCAAAGTGGCGCTCGCGGGCCACGCGGACCTCGCCGCGCAGCCGGCGCGGCTGCTCGAAGAATTCAACCGCTTCTTTTGCGGCAAGCTCGAACGCCAGTTCATCACGGCGTCCTACGCCGTCATCGACGCGAAAAGCGGCGCGGTGACGCTCGCCAGCGCAGGCCATCCGCCGCCGTTCGTCGTCCGCGGGGATCGTTCGATCGAGGAGATCGCAGCGGACGGCGTCGTGTTAGGCCGTTTTTCGCAGGCGGTTTTTCGCGAGGCATCCACCCACCTCTCCTCCGACGATGCGATCGTGCTGTACACCGACGGCGTGCCGGAGGCGCTCAACGCGAAGAGCGAGATGTGGGGCGACGATCGATTTCGCGAGGCGGTGGCGAACGGCGCCAGCATTCAGCGCGTTCTCGACGCCGTGAAATCGTGGAGCGGCACGCTGAGCGATGACGTGACGCTCGTCGTCGCCCGGCGCGTGTGATCGCCGCGAAGGCGCGGGGAACACGTCTCTCCGCCTCTGCGGTGATCCATCGGTCGCAAGTACAATCGCGCGCACGTGCTGCAAAACCGCTCCCACTTCCCCGTCGTCATCCTCGGCACCGGCATCGCCGGACTGACGGCGTCGTTCTGCCTCGCCAGCGCGGGCATCAAAGTCCTGCTGGTGACGAAGACCGGCGATCCGAAAGACTGCAACACCTTCTGGGCGCAAGGCGGGATCATCTACGAGGGCGAAGGCGACTCGCCGGCGAAGCTCGTCTCCGACATCATCCGCGCCGGCGCGGGACTCTCGAACGAAGATGCCGTGCGATTCCTCGCGGTCGAAGGTCCGCGCGTCGTCCGCGAGATCCTGCTCGAGGAGATCCCGGTCCCCTTTTCGACGAGCGAAGAGGGCGAGCTCGATCTGACGCAGGAAGGGGCGCACTCGCTGCCGCGCATCATCCACGCCGGCGACGCGACCGGCCGCGCGATCGAGACGTCGCTGCTCAATCGCGTAAAGAGCGAGCCCAACATCACGCTGGCGACCGACATGACGGCGATCGACCTGCTGACGACGCAGCATCATCCGACGGACATCCAGGTGCGCTACCGGCTCGACAACGAATGCGTCGGCATCTACCTGCTCGACAACAAAACGAACGAGGTCTACACGATCTTCGCCGACTACACCATCCTCGCCACCGGCGGCCTCGGTCAGATTTTTCTGCACACGACGAACACGCGCAGCTCGATCGGCGACGGCGTGGTGATGGCCCGCCGCGCCGGGGCGCGGATCATGAACGCCGAGTACGTGCAGTTCCATCCGACCGCGCTCGCCGACAAGAAAGCGAATCATTTCCTGATCTCCGAGGCGCTGCGGGGCGAAGGCGCGCGCCTGAGAAATCAGCGTGGCGAGTACTTCATGGAAAAGTATTCGTCGCTCAAAGACCTCGCGCCGCGCGATGTCGTCGCGCGGGCGATCGTCGAGGAGATGACGGCCAGCAAAGAGGAGTTCGTCTATCTCGATCTGGCGAATTTCTACAAAGGACATCAGCCGATCGCGGAGCGCTTCCCGAACATCCGCAAAGCGTGTGCGGAGATCGGCGTGGACATCGAGCGCGATCCGATTCCGGTCGTTCCCGCGGCGCACTATTTCTGCGGCGGCGTGCTGGCGAATCAGTCGGGGCAGACGACGCTCGATCGGCTGTACGCGATCGGCGAGACGTCCTGCACCGGGCTGCACGGCGGCAACCGGCTCGCTTCGACGTCGCTGCTCGAGGGGCTCACATGGGGCTACTTCGCGGCGCTGTCGATCCGCGACAGCTACCGTGAATTTCCCAACGATCTGCTGCACTCGATCCCCGACTGGAAGCCTCCGGGCGAGAAGAACGTCGAGGACCCTGCCCTCATCCTGCAGGACTGGACGACGATTCAGCACACGATGTGGAACTACGTCGGCATCGTGCGCACGTCGGAGCGCCTCGAGCGCGCGGTGGCGGACATGCGCGAGCTCGGGAACCGGCTCACGAAGTTCTACCACGAGTCGACGATCAGCAAATCGATCGTCGAGCTCTTTCACGGCCAGCAGATGGCGGCGATCGTGGCCGACGCCGCGATGCGCAATCCCGTGTCGAGGGGCGCGCACTTCAGGCGCGACTGACGCTTG